>AP025685.1:3044207-3348627 GCA_022846635.1 Salmonella enterica subsp. enterica serovar Choleraesuis | reverse complement strand
CTGGCCGATCTCGATGGTTTAACGACGGAAGAGCTGCTGAACCGCCGCTATCAGCGTCTGATGAGCTACGGCTACGCCTGATAAATTCGGATAAATAAAAACGGCCCTGATGGGCCGTTTTTTTTGCTGGAATTTTCATCGCTCCTTACCGGGAATAACTATCACGATAGGGATGGGGATTTCTATTTTAGCTTATGGTGCGCTTATTTAACCAGGGTACCAGAGAACAGGTTAATAATAGCTACCCCCGCCAGAATTAATAAAATCCCCAGTATTGCCGGCAGATCGATACGCTGGTGATAGAAGAAAAAACCCACCAAAGTGACCAGCAAAATCCCACATCCTGACCATAGGGCATAGACTATCCCCACCGGCATTGCCGTCAGTATTTTAGACAACAAGAAGAACGAGAGGCTGTAGCAGGCGAGGCTAATAAACGTTGGAACCAGGTTCTTAAATCCGTTGGATAAATTGAGAATAGAGGTGGCTGCTGTCTCAACCACAATGGCCATGGCCAGATAGATATAGGGTTTCACGACTATTTCCATGAGAATATAAAGGAGAATAATCTGTTCATTCCATCACATAATTTTAATAAAATAAAATGCTATGAAATAAGAGTGCGGTTGGGTTTATTTCCCGTATATATTTTTTACGCGGAATAAATAATTTCTATTTATAACAATGCGGTGCAGTTAAATATTTTTCTGCGGTAACTGTATCTTATTCCTCAAAATGTGAGCCGGCGTGGCGAGAAGATTGAAGCTTCCAGGTCCTCATCAGCAAAGTGTGAGTTGTTTCCAGCATACTGATAATGTTGAGACTGCAGGGTTGCCACAGACAACCGATGCCGTTAACGTGCTGTCATCATACAGGGAGGAGGTTCAAATGCCGGGATTAATGGGGATTCACCATATTGCTATCATTGCCAGCGACTATGCACGCAGCAAGGCATTTTACTGTGATGTGTTGGGCTTTACGTTGCTCAGTGAGGTCTACCGTGGGGCGAGAGAGTCCTGGAAAGGCGACCTGGCGCTTAACGGGCAATATGTCATTGAGCTGTTTTCTTTTCCTGAGCCGCCCCCCAGGCCTACGCAACCCGAATCCTGCGGCCTTCGCCATCTGGCATTTGTCGTCGAGGATATCGATGCCTCAGTCCTTGAGCTTACGGGCATGGGGGTAGTTTGTGAGCCGGTACGTACCGATGAGCTGACCGGTAAGCGTTTCACTTTTTTCAACGATCCTGATGGATTGCCGCTGGAGATATACCAGCGTTGAGATCCCTTACGGTGCCCGACGCACCGGAGACTAAACAGGCAATGAAATGACGATAACACTTGAGGCGCTGCGCGAAGCCGTGCGGCCCTGGAATAAGGTTTTGGTCGCTTTCAGTGGCGGCCTTGATTCAACGGTATTACTGCATCAGTTAGTTACACTACGAGAGCAAGAACGGCCCGAATTACAGTTGCGGGCTGCGCACGTTCATCATGGAATCAGCAGCCTTGCTGATGGATGGGTTACCCACTGTGAGCAGCTATGCAACAGCTGGCGGGTGCCACTTACCGTGTGTCGGGTTCGCCTGGCAGGGCAGGGATTGGGGATTGAGGCCGAAGCCCGGGCTGCCCGCTATGATGCACTGGCTAACGTACTAGATGATGATGAGGCATTGGTTACGGCTCAGCACCTGGACGATCAGTGTGAAACGTTGCTGCTGGCGCTTAAACGGGGTAGCGGCCCGGCGGGGCTGGCAGCGATGCCTGCCACGATGCCATTTTGTAACAGCCATATTGTGCGTCCGCTGCTGGGTTTTAGCCGCGAGGAGCTTGCTGAATGGGCGGATGCCCACGCTCTGCGCTGGATTGACGATGACAGCAATAGTGATGACAGTTATGACCGTAACTTTCTAAGGCTGCGAGTCTTACCTGTACTCAGCGAACGCTGGCCACACTTTGCACGTATGGCGGCTCGTAGCGCGAGTTTATGCGGAGAGCAAGAGCAACTTTTAGATGAACTGCTGGCTGAGGAGCTAATTTCGCTGGTACGTGAGGATGGCGCGCTAATGCTTGAGCCAATGTATGAAATGAGCGTGCCGCGCCGTAATGCCCTGTTGCGCCGTTGGCTGGCGCTGCATCATGCTCCAATGCCTTCCCGCTCCGCAATACTGCGTATTTGGGATGAAGTAGTGTTGAGCCGGGACGATGCCAGCCCGCGGCTGCAGTTTGGCGATTACGATGTTCGGCGCTATCAAAACGCATTATGGTGGGTGGAGCGGCGCAGCGGCCTGCGAGATGTTTGTCTTGAGTGGCCCTCTGATGTTCATGAACTGCGGCTGCCAGAACGGTTAGGGTGCCTGAGCTGGGCTGATGCTGGCATTAAGGTGCGCGCTCCGCAGGCCGGTGAATTGGTTAGCATCCGCTTTGGAGCTCCGGGTTTAGTCTATATTGCCGGGCGCCCTCGTGGACGGACGCTGAAAAAATTATGGCAAGAGCTTAATGTCGCCCCGTGGCGCAGAGATACTACTCCGCTGCTGTTCTACGGCGATACGCTCATTGCCGCCTTGGGCGTGTTTATTACTCGCGATGGGCTGGCTGAAGATAAACCCGGTATACATATTAACTGGCAGAAAGGGAAAGAGGGATGTTGAAACGAGTAGTAGCGATATTTGCTTTGTGCTGCTGGTGGCTACCGGCTCAGGCGGCCGGAGATGCCAAAGCGGGTGAGCAGAAGGCGGTTATGTGTGTGGCTTGCCATGGTATGGAAGGCAAATCTACTTCTCCGCTTTACCCATCGCTGGCAGGTCAGAGTGCTGAGTATCTGGCAGGCGCGATGCATGCGTATAAAAAGGGTGAGCGCAGCGGTGGGCAGGCCGGGATCATGCAGGCATATGTTGCCGGGCTTTCAGAAAGCGACATTAATAATCTGGCCGCTTATTATGCCAGCCAGAAAGCAGGGAAGTAGCTACTGGATATCAAAACGGGCAGCTATGCTGCTGCCCGCTTAATCGTGAATGGTGTAAACCCGGCGTCAGGACAGGTTAACTACAACGGTTCCCAGGTTTGGATGGCTGAAGCTGACAATTTTATCGAGACGGATTTCGCGCGCATCCTGTCCCTTTTCGATGACGACCAGGTATTCGATATTTTTTCGCGAGACTAAATCGCTGGCCTTCGCCTCTACCTTCTCACCCCCAGTTAACTCTAGGGTCAGCAACAAATTCTTCTGGCAGGCAAGCTCCAGGTTGTCGTAGTCATCGCAATTGATGGGTTGATAAACATCATTCATTGACATAGTCGCTCACCAGTAAGTTAGCCGCAGCAAAAGCCGCTTGTTCCCTGACTGTCTCCGAAAGCGTTTCATCACAGGCCACCGCATTCAGAGCCTTAAGTGCACAGCCGAGTGCATCTGGAATGTAACCCAGGTCACCGCTGGCTATTTCACTATAACGGCGACGAATCAATTCACAATAACTGGTCATTTGACCTCCTGTAAGTTGCCTGGGTAAAGGCCGCTTCGTGGTTGCCTATTAAGGCTACGAAGTTCGGCTCTGTTTATCAAGGTGACTATATCATATTGACTTGTTTGTCTGTATCCGGCGGCCGGGATGGCGTGGGAATTTATCCCGCCGGAGGCTTAGTTTCGCTACAATGGACGCCATACAAGCGTGAGGACACCATGGCACTAAAAGCAACGATATATAAAGCAGCGGTCAATGTTTCAGATATGGATCGTAATGTATTCCTGGATAACAGCCTGACGCTGGCTCGTCATCCTTCTGAGACTGAAGAGCGGCTGATGCTACGTCTTTTGGCGTGGCTAAAATATGCGAATGAGCGCCT
This sequence comes from Salmonella enterica subsp. enterica serovar Choleraesuis, assembly GCA_022846635.1. Taxonomy (GTDB): domain Bacteria; phylum Pseudomonadota; class Gammaproteobacteria; order Enterobacterales; family Enterobacteriaceae. The sequence continues at coordinate 3,344,791 of AP025685.1, read as the reverse complement.
GGAGTTTACCCGTGGGTTGAGTGCCGATGACGAGCCAGAACTGTGGCTGCGTAACGACCATATGGGTATCGATCTATGGATAGAGCTGGGCCTGCCGGATGAAAAACGGCTTAAAAAGGCCTGCAGCCTGGCGCGCGATGTTGTGTTGTTTACCTATAATGGCCGGGCGGCGAGCGTTTGGTGGCAGCAAAATCAGGAACGGCTGGCGGGGTTTGACAACCTGACTGTCTGGTACATCGATAACGACCAGCTTGCGCAATTGGTTTCTCTGGCTCAGCGCTCAATGAACCTTCAGGCTACTCTGCAGGAAGGTATTATTTGGCTTTCCGATGAACAGAACAGTCTGGAAATTACCCTGACCCCCTGGAAGTCACTGGTATGATAATGCTTTCCGGCGGTCGCTCGCTTTCTGAAGATGAGCTGGAAATGAGCGCGATACGAGCACAGGGGGCCGGGGGGCAGCATGTTAATAAGACCTCAAGCGCTATTCATCTTCGTTTTGATATACGCGCCTCAAGTTTGAGCGAGTCGGATAAGCAGCGTCTGCTGAATGCCAGTCATCATCTGATAACCGAAGATGGCATCGTTATTATTAAGGCTCAGGAGTACCGTAATCAGGAGCTGAACCGTGAGGCTGCGATAGCGCGTCTGGTTACTTTGATTGAAACGCTCACTGAAGTAGCAAAGCGGCGAAAAGCAACCCGCCCAACCCGTGGCTCGCGTGAGAGAAGGTTGGCTGGAAAAGCGCAAAAATCACAAGTTAAGTCGCTGCGGGGTAAAGTCTCTAAATTCAGCGACTGACAAATAGTGAGTTACTTAACAAGGATATGACAGTGAAAAAACTCATTTTACCGCTGTTAGCAGTATGCAGCCTGGTGGCACTGTTTGGCTGTAACAATCGTCCGGATAGCGATAGCCTGCATCTGACACAGGCCTCGGAGCTGAAGCCAATGCAGCAAAGCTATCGAGGCCTGCTGCCATGTGAGGATTGCAGCGGCATCGAAACCACTCTGTTTTTAGATAAAGACGGAAGCTGGGTGATGAATATGGCTTATCAGGGGCGTACACCGCAGATATCGAACGCCAGCTATGGCACCTGGGCGCGTACCGCCGATAAGCTGGTGCTAACCGATAGCAAAGGACAGCGCAGTTATTTCCGGCCAGAGGGTGACACTCTGGTGATGATGGATGCAGACGGTGTGCCCCTTGACCCGAAACGCTTTACCTTAAAGCCAGCTAACTTGCCGCTGCCAGCCACGCCAATGGTAATGCGCGGTAAGTATTTCTATATGGCAGACAGTGCAGTATTTACCGATTGCGATACCGGGCGTAAAACCCTGGTGGAAAGCAATGCTGAAATTGAGCGTGGATATCTTGCGGCGCGCGGCGATCAAAGCCGGGCTGTACTGGTGGTAATGCATGGCCACTTTGCGCAGGGCGCGAATCCGGATACCGGCGCAGCGGTGGTACAGATCGTGGTTGATGGAAGCAATCACACCTTTATGCCTGATAAAGACTGCTCGGATTTAGCCACTCAATAACGAACAAGGTTTTGTTAGCGCAATAAAAAAGCCAGTCACTGAGTGACTGGCTTTTTTTAGCCCGAAACTTAATGGCTTCGGGATTATCTTTATTATTTCGCGGTTTTAGCGACCAGGAACTCCAGCAGGTCGGCAGTCTTAATCAGAGACTTATCACCGTCGCGACGATATTTGTATTCTACTTCGTCGTTATCCAGGTTGCGGTCACCGATAACTACGGTATGAGGGATACCGATAAGTTCCATATCGGCAAACATCACGCCTGGACGCTCTTTACGATCGTCCATCAGTACTTCGATACCGCGAGCGCGCAGGCTGTTATACAGCTCTTCGGCCAGCTCTTTCACGCGGAAGGATTTGTGCATATTCATTGGCAGAATAGCGACCTGGAACGGCGCAATGGCTTCTGGCCACAGGATGCCGCGTTCGTCATGGTTCTGCTCAATTGCCGCAGCAACGACGCGTGTCACCCCGATGCCGTAGCAACCCATTGTCAGAACCTGGTTACGACCGTCTTCACCCTGAACGGTTGCTTTCATTGCCGCAGAGTATTTGGTGCCCAGCTGGAAAATATGGCCGACTTCGATACCGCGCTTGATGAGCAGTGTCCCTTTACCGTCCGGGCTAGCATCGCCTTCTACAACGTTGCGGATATCCGCAACTTCAGGCAGCGCGACGTCGCGATCCCAGTTGATGCCGAAGTAGTGTTTGCCATCGATGTTAGCACCAGCGCCAAAATCGCTCATTGCTGCGACGGTACGATCAACAACGACAGGAACTGGCATATTGACCGGGCCAAGGGAGCCTGGACCTGCGCCTACTATTGCGCGAATTTCTTCTTCAGTAGCAAAAGTCAGCGGGCTGGCAACCTGCGGAATTTTCTCAGCTTTAACTTCATTCAGCTCATGGTCACCGCGAACCAGCAGGGCAACCAGTTTATGGCCGCTCTCTTCGGTAGCTTTTACCAGCAGAGTTTTAACCGTTTTAGTTACTGGCAGAGAGAATTGCTCTACCAGTTCAGCGATAGTTTTTGCGTTTGGCGTATCAACCAGGCTCATTTCCTGGGTAGCCGCTGCGCGCGGTTCGGCCGGCGCGACTGCTTCGGCCAGCTCAATGTTTGCCGCATAGTCAGAACCGGTGGAGAATACGATATCGTCTTCACCGCTCTGTGCCAGAACCTGGAACTCGTGCGACGCGCTGCCGCCGATAGAACCGGTGTCAGCCTGCACTGGACGGAAATCCAGACCCATGCGCGAGAAGATATTGCTGTAGGCGCGATACATCGCGTCATAAGTTTCCTGCAGCGACTCCTGAGAGGTATGGAAAGAGTAAGCATCTTTCATGATGAACTCGCGGGAGCGCATCACCCCAAAGCGCGGGCGCACTTCGTCACGGAATTTGGTTTGAATCTGGAAAAAGTTAAGTGGCAGCTGTTTGTAAGAGCTCAGCTCATTGCGCACCAGGTCGGTGATAACTTCTTCATGGGTTGGCCCCAGAACGAAAGGACGGTCGCCGCGGTCAACAAAACGCAACAACTCCGGACCATACTGCTCCCAACGGCCGCTCTCCTGCCACAGGTCGGCAGGCTGCACGACGGGCATAGAGACTTCGATAGCACCGGCGTTATTCATTTCTTCACGCACGATGTTTTCGACTTTTTTCAGGACGCGCAGACCGGTCGGCAGCCAGGTGTATAACCCGGAGGCCAGTTTACGGATCATACCAGCGCGCAGCATCAGCTGGTGGCTGATGACTTCGGCGTCGGCAGGAGTCTCCTTCAGAGTGGAGAGCAGATATTGGCTAGTACGCATGTGTTACGGTTCCATTATGGATATTCAGCGGCCGGGCATTATGTAGCCCGGCGAAAAAAGTGGTTTAGTTTACCAGTGTGGCAGAGTTGCCAAAAGATAGGGAGAGGAATTTAACGCTTTTCAAGGGCAAACACTTCGGCTCCGGCAGGCGTTACCCGCCAGCGTACATTGAAATCTAAAAGCCAAACGGCGTAGCTTTTACCCGGATCTTCCTTTTTGCGATAAGCAGGGCGTGGATCCTGGGCCAGCACTTCACTGATAAACTTACGTAGCTGTGGGTACTGGCGTTCAAGCGCCGGAAGTTGCTGCTCCACCTCCAGGCTAAATGTGACAACCATTTGAGCCTCAGGCGCTGCCTGTGCATATCCTGCGCGTGCGTCCGGCAAGGCTTCTGCAAATGGCAAATACGGTTTGATATCCACCACCGGAGTGCCATCCACCAGGTCGATACCTCCCAGGTGCAAAATCACCTCGTTGCCACGAGTTTCAATACTCTCGAGGCGAACTAATGACATGCCCAGTGGGTTAGGGCGAAATGTGGAACGGGTGGCGAATACACCCATTCTGGCATTTCCACCCAGGCGAGGCGGACGTACGGTCGGACGCCAGCCACCATCCATTGTCTGATGAAAAACGAACACCACCCAGATATGACTAAATTCTTCCAGACCGCGTACCGCTTCCGCCTGATTATAAGGGGCTACTAAATGCAGCTCCCCGCGAGCTTCAGTGACCAGACCTGGCTGGCGGGGGACGGCAAACTTCTCTTTATAAGGAGAGCGAATAACGCCTATCTGGGCGATGGTAAAGTCGGTCATTTAGCGTTGATTTTCAGCGCTGAGCCTACGCATAAAGCCTGACGGTAGCAGCCGGGAGCACCGCTAGTAACTTCACAGCTGTGCAGTAGTACGGCATTAGCATTCATGCGTGATGCGTTGATTTGCATGCGTTTACGGGCGGTAGGGATGTTTGGTGGAGAGTCCTGATTTGTTGCCTGGCAAGAGTCGCCGCTAACTTCGCCCAGGTCGCGGAATGGTTTGCCAACCAGCGCCTCTGCGTTGGTATAGACTCGCACTGAGTTCATACGAGGGGCAGATGTGGTGGCAGGCTCCGTGCGCGCAGGCTGTGCGTTGCTTTGGGTTTGTTCAACGGGAGATCTGCTTAATAACGAGCAACCGCTCAACATGAGTGCTAAGAAACAGATCGGTAAAGCACGCATAATAATTCCTCAGGTAATGATGAAATGCCGATATTGAATCAATCTCTTACCCAAATGACAAGACGGGCATAACGCCCGTCTTATTAAAAGAGTGAAAAAAGCCGATTAGCTCCGATAATTTGGGCCTGCCAGGAGGCCCAAATTCGGGAAATTGCTTACCAGCCTTTAACTGCACCACCATTGAAGATTTTATTGGCCGCTTCAGCCACTTCGTCAGACTGGAAAGCCTGCACGAATTTCTTCACGTTGTCTGCGTCTTTATTATCTTCACGAGCGACAATCAGGTTCACGTATGGAGAGTCTTTGTCTTCGGTGAAGATACCGTCTTTTTCTGGAGTCAGGCCAATCTGGCTGGCATAAGTGGTGTTGATGACGGCCAGAGCAATTTGAGCATCGTCCAGAGAGCGCGGCAGCTGTGGAGCTTCCAGTTCAACGATCTTCAGATTTTTAGCATTCTCGGTAATATCCAGAACGGTTGGCAGCAGGCCGACATCGTCTTTCAGCTTGATAAGGCCAACTTTCTGCAGCAGCAGCAGGGAACGGCCCAGGTTAGTCGGGTCGTTAGGTACTGCAATCTGAGCACCCGGCTGCAGTTCGTTCAGCGATTTAATTTTCTTCGAGTAACCGGCGATTGGGTAAACGAAAGTGTGGCCAACCGGAACCAGCTTGTAGCCGCGATCTTTAATCTGCTGATCCAGGTATGGTTTGTGCTGGAAGGCGTTAGCGTCGATATCGCCTTTGCTCAATGCTTCGTTTGGCAGTACGTAGTCGTTAAAGGTTACCAGCTCGACATTCAGGCCGTATTTATCTTTAGCAACTTTCTGGGCAACTTCCGCAACCTGCTGCTCAGCGCCAACAATCACGCCTACTTTAATGTGGTTTGGATCTTTTTCATCCTGACCACAACCTACTAATGCCAGAGAGCCGATTAATGCACCCACTGCCGCAAAGGTTTTGAACTTAGTTAACATATGCCTTCCTTTTATGAGTAAACCCGTGTGCGGCGCGAACCTCAGGCTGAGGGCCTGAGGCGCCGGGTATCGGGCACGTTGTTGTAGTGTTATTTATGGGTTACTGCCCGGACAATACGATCGCCGGAGAACTGAATCAACCAGACCAGCACGACCAGTAAAATTAAAACGGTATTCATCGCCACTGCGTCATACCCGATATAGCCATATTGGTAGCCAATCTGGCCCAGACCACCGGCACCTACTGCGCCACCCATTGCCGAGTAACCCACCAGAGTAATCAGCGTAATGGTTGCGGCATTAACCAGACCCGGCAGAGCTTCTGGCAGCAGTACCTTACGGATAATCTGCATTGGCGTAGCGCCCATGGTGCGTGCAGCTTCGACCAGGCCGGTCGGGATTTCCAGCAGGGTGTTTTCAACCATGCGGGCAATAAACGGTGCCGCACCCACGGTCAGTGGCACAATTGCTGCCTGGAGACCGATTGAAGTACCCACTATCACTCGAGTAAATGGAATCATCCACACCAGTAAAATAATGAATGGGATGGAGCGGAAAATATTCACCAGTGCCGAAATGATGCGGTACAGGGAGCCATTTTCCATAATCTGCCCCGGACGTGAGACATATAGCAATACGCCCAGAGGTAAACCGAGAACGAAGCCGAAGAATCCTGAAACAAAGGTCATCGCCAGTGTTTCCCACACCCCGCGGGCCATTAACCACATCATTGCTTCAGACATAACCCAGTACCTCGACTTTCACCTGGTGTTCCTGCAAATGCTCAATCGCCGCCTGCGTACTTTCCTGAGTACCGTGCATCTCGGTAAGCATAATCCCAAACTTAACGCCACCGGCGTAATCCATCTGCGCGCTAATAATGTTGTTGTTTACATTAAAGCGGCGGGTAGTTTCTGAAAGCAGCGGTGCGTCCACGGATTGGCCGGTAAACTCTAATCGCAGCAGCGGTACGCTATCGGCGCAAGGCTCTGTTTTCAGGCGAGCGGCATAATCATCAGGAATATCCAGGTGCAAAGTTGACTGAATAAATTGTTGAGCCAGTGGAGTCTTAGGATGGGAGAATACAGCGCTAACGGTATCCTGCTCGATAAGCTCACCATTGCTGATAACGGCAACCCGGTCACAGATACGTTTTACAACGTCCATTTCATGGGTAATAAGCAGAATGGTCAGCCCTAAGCGGCGGTTAATATCCTTAAGTAACTCTAGGATGGCGCGAGTCGTGGCCGGGTCCAGGGCGCTGGTGGCTTCATCGCACAGTAGAACTTTAGGACTACTTGCCAGAGCGCGGGCTATCGCGACACGCTGCTTCTGCCCGCCGGAAAGGTTTGCCGGCCACGCATCACGTTTATCCGCAAGGCCAACTAACTCCAGCAACTCATTTACGCGCTGCTCAATAGCCGCTTTAGGCGTGTTATTCAGCTCCAGCGGCAGCGCCACATTGCCAAATACCGTTCGGGAAGCGAGCAGATTAAAGTGCTGGAAGATCATCCCAATCTGGCGACGAGCGCGGGTCAGCTGACTGGCATTCATCGCCATTAAGTCCTGGCCATCAACCAGAACGGAGCCTGTGGTGGGGCGCTCAAGCAGATTAACACAGCGGATGAGCGTACTTTTACCGGCACCGGAAGAACCGATGACGCCATAAATTTGTCCGGCGGGAACATCCAGACTCACGCCATTCAGAGCGTTGATAGTCCGGTTACCCTGCTGGAATACCTTGGTGATATTTGAAAGTTTAATCATCGGTTTATATTTATCGTAATCCATCAGTACCGTGGTTACGGCTGCACACAGGCATCACCGTAGAACGAAATGGATGTTAAGGCATCTAGACGTCTAAATCAACAATGTTTAGCGTTGTTTCATCCGGACGGAATAAGCGCCGCTTTTGTGATAAAGAACCGCGGGGGTCGTAGCGTTGCTTTAGACGAATAATAGAAGGAGACATCCTGCTGTTTCTTGGTGCTGCCGCTGGCAGGGATGGGTGCTATGATGGCGAAGATTCCTCATTAAACTTTTCAGGAGCAGCTGGTGGCTAATACTGTCCCCGCAATTTTTCTCGACCGTGACGGTACTATTAATGTCGATCACGGCTACGTCCATGAAATCGATAGCTTTCAATTTATTGATGGCGTCATTGATGCAATGCGCGAGCTCAAGGCTATGGGCTATTCATTGGTATTAGTGACCAACCAGTCAGGTATTGCGCGCGGCAAGTTTACCGAAGCACAGTTTGAGCAACTTACCGAGTGGATGGACTGGTCTCTGGCTGACAGAGGTGTGGACTTAGATGGCATCTATTATTGCCCGCATCATCCGGAAGGTTCAGTAGATGCTTATCGTCAGGTGTGTGATTGCCGGAAACCTGCTCCCGGGATGTTTATCTCTGCGCGTGATTTCCTGCATATAGATATGGCTGCTTCCTGCATGGTAGGAGACAAGCTTGAAGATATGCAGGCGGCTGGAGCGGCAGGTGTAGGGACTAAAGTATTAGTTCGTACCGGCAAGCCGGTAACGGCAGAAGCGGAAGAGGCTGCGGATATCGTTATTAATAGCCTGGCTGACCTGCCAAAACTGCTTAAAAAACGCTAAAAACAGGCCTTATGATGGAAAAATGAACGAACGATTTATTTTTTCATTTTTCCTCTTGCCATTATCAGCGGCGTCCCTATAATGCGCCTCCATCGACACGGAACAACGGCACGCAAGCCGCCGGGTTACAAGGGTTTCTTCGGAACACCCGCCAGAGAAAAGCGAAAATAATCGCTTGACTCTGAAGGAGGAAGGCGTAATATACGCCACCTCGAGTTAGCAAGCGAAGCGCTGCTAACTCACTGCTCTTTAACAATTTATCAGACAATCTGTGTGGGCACTCGAGGCACTGATATCTTAACGTCGCAAGACGCTAAATGATTTATCAAGTCTCAAGTGAACAACAGTTAATTCATTACGAATGACAGAATTCATTGAGCATCAAACTTTAAATTGAAGAGTTTGATCATGGCTCAGATTGAACGCTGGCGGCAGGCCTAACACATGCAAGTCGAACGGTAACAGGAAGAAGCTTGCTTCTTTGCTGACGAGTGGCGGACGGGTGAGTAATGTCTGGGAAACTGCCTGATGGAGGGGGATAACTACTGGAAACGGTGGCTAATACCGCATAACGTCGCAAGACCAAAGAGGGGGACCTTCGGGCCTCTTGCCATCAGATGTGCCCAGATGGGATTAGCTAGTAGGTGGGGTAAAGGCTCACCTAGGCGACGATCCCTAGCTGGTCTGAGAGGATGACCAGCCACACTGGAACTGAGACACGGTCCAGACTCCTACGGGAGGCAGCAGTGGGGAATATTGCACAATGGGCGCAAGCCTGATGCAGCCATGCCGCGTGTATGAAGAAGGCCTTCGGGTTGTAAAGTACTTTCAGCGAGGAGGAAGGTGTTGAGGTTAATAACCTCAGCAATTGACGTTACTCGCAGAAGAAGCACCGGCTAACTCCGTGCCAGCAGCCGCGGTAATACGGAGGGTGCAAGCGTTAATCGGAATTACTGGGCGTAAAGCGCACGCAGGCGGTTTGTCAAGTCGGATGTGAAATCCCCGGGCTCAACCTGGGAACTGCATTCGAAACTGGCAGGCTAGAGTCTTGTAGAGGGGGGTAGAATTCCAGGTGTAGCGGTGAAATGCGTAGAGATCTGGAGGAATACCGGTGGCGAAGGCGGCCCCCTGGACAAAGACTGACGCTCAGGTGCGAAAGCGTGGGGAGCAAACAGGATTAGATACCCTGGTAGTCCACGCCGTAAACGATGTCTACTTGGAGGCTGTTCCCTTGAGGAGTGGCTTCCGGAGCTAACGCGTTAAGTAGACCGCCTGGGGAGTACGGCCGCAAGGTTAAAACTCAAATGAATTGACGGGGGCCCGCACAAGCGGTGGAGCATGTGGTTTAATTCGATGCAACGCGAAGAACCTTACCTACTCTTGACATCCAGAGAACTTAGCAGAGATGCTTTGGTGCCTTCGGGAACTCTGAGACAGGTGCTGCATGGCTGTCGTCAGCTCGTGTTGTGAAATGTTGGGTTAAGTCCCGCAACGAGCGCAACCCTTATCCTTTGTTGCCAGCGATTCGGTCGGGAACTCAAAGGAGACTGCCGGTGATAAACCGGAGGAAGGTGGGGATGACGTCAAGTCATCATGGCCCTTACGAGTAGGGCTACACACGTGCTACAATGGCATATACAAAGAGAAGCGACCTCGCGAGAGCAAGCGGACCTCATAAAGTATGTCGTAGTCCGGATTGGAGTCTGCAACTCGACTCCATGAAGTCGGAATCGCTAGTAATCGTGGATCAGAATGCCACGGTGAATACGTTCCCGGGCCTTGTACACACCGCCCGTCACACCATGGGAGTGGGTTGCAAAAGAAGTAGGTAGCTTAACCTTCGGGAGGGCGCTTACCACTTTGTGATTCATGACTGGGGTGAAGTCGTAACAAGGTAACCGTAGGGGAACCTGCGGTTGGATCACCTCCTTACCTATAAAGATACAACCTTGTAGTGCTCACACAGATTGTCTGATGAAAAAGAACGAGCAGTAAAACCTCTGCAGGCTTGTAGCTCAGGTGGTTAGAGCGCACCCCTGATAAGGGTGAGGTCGGTGGTTCGAGTCCACTCAGGCCTACCAATTCCTTCTGATACTGTGTTACGGCAACGCTCACATACATGAGTATGCTTCGCGTTACCGCGCCTTGTCTCAGAATGAATTAGTACGTGAGGTTTACATACTACTTGGGGCTATAGCTCAGCTGGGAGAGCGCCTGCTTTGCACGCAGGAGGTCTGCGGTTCGATCCCGCATAGCTCCACCATTACTTCTCGTAAAAAATACTTCAGAATGCACTGGTTAACAGTGTGTTGCGAAGTATTATGCTCTTTAAAAATCTGGAAACAAGCTGAAAATTGAAACGACATACCGTCTCATTTCTCCGTAATAAGAAATGACGATGATATGTTCGAGTCTCTCAAATTCTTGCGACACGAAGACTTCTTCGGGTTGTGAGGTTAAGCGACTAAGCGTACACGGTGGATGCCCTGGCAGTCAGAGGCGATGAAGGACGTGCTAATCTGCGAAAAGCGTCGGTAAGCTGATATGAGGCGTTATAACCGACGATGTCCGAATGGGGAAACCCAGTGCATTCGTGCACTATCGTTAACTGAATACATAGGTTAACGAGGCGAACCGGGGGAACTGAAACATCTAAGTACCCCGAGGAAAAGAAATCAACCGAGATTCCCCCAGTAGCGGCGAGCGAACGGGGAGCAGCCCAGAGTCTGAATCAGTTTGTGTGTTAGTGGAACGGTCTGGAAAGTCCGGCGATACAGGGTGACAGCCCCGTACATGAAAGCACACCTTCTGTGAACTCGATGAGTAGGGCGGGACACGTGATATCCTGTCTGAAGATGGGGGGACCATCCTCCAAGGCTAAATACTCCTGACTGACCGATAGTGAACCAGTACCGTGAGGGAAAGGCGAAAAGAACCCCGGCGAGGGGAGTGAAAAAGAACCTGAAACCGTGTACGTACAAGCAGTGGGAGCACCCCTTGAGGGTGTGACTGCGTACCTTTTGTATAATGGGTCAGCGACTTATATTCTGTAGCAAGGTTAACCGAATAGGGGAGCCGAAGGGAAACCGAGTCTTAACTGGGCGTTAAGTTGCAGGGTATAGACCCGAAACCCGGTGATCTAGCCATGGGCAGGTTGAAGGTTGGGTAACACTAACTGGAGGACCGAACCGACTAATGTTGAAAAATTAGCGGATGACTTGTGGCTGGGGGTGAAAGGCCAATCAAACCGGGAGATAGCTGGTTCTCCCCGAAAGCTATTTAGGTAGCGCCTCGTGAATTCATCTCCGGGGGTAGAGCACTGTTTCGACTAGGGGGTCATCCCGACTTACCAACTCGATGCAAACTGCGAATACCGGAGAATGTTATCACGGGAGACACACGGCGGGTGCTAACGTCCGTCGTGAAGAGGGAAACAACCCAGACCGCCAGCTAAGGTCCCAAAGTCATGGTTAAGTGGGAAACGATGTGGGAAGGCTCAGACAGCCAGGATGTTGGCTTAGAAGCAGCCATCATTTAAAGAAAGCGTAATAGCTCACTGGTCGAGTCGGCCTGCGCGGAAGATGTAACGGGGCTAAACCATGCACCGAAGCTGCGGCAGCGACACTATGTGTTGTTGGGTAGGGGAGCGTTCTGTAAGCCGTTGAAGGTGAACTGTGAGGTTTGCTGGAGGTATCAGAAGTGCGAATGCTGACATAAGTAACGATAATGCGGGTGAAAAGCCCGCACGCCGGAAGACCAAGGGTTCCTGTCCAACGTTAATCGGGGCAGGGTGAGTCGACCCCTAAGGCGAGGCTGAAAAGCGTAGTCGATGGGAAACAGGTTAATATTCCTGTACTTGGTGTTACTGCGAAGGGGGGACGGAGAAGGCTATGTTAGCCGGGCGACGGTTGTCCCGGTTTAAGCATGTAGGCGGAGAGTTTAGGTAAATCCGGACTCTTTTTAACGCTGAGGTGTGATGACGAGGCACTACGGTGCTGAAGTAACAAATGCCCTGCTTCCAGGAAAAGCCTCTAAGCATCAGGTAACACGAAATCGTACCCCAAACCGACACAGGTGGTCAGGTAGAGAATACCAAGGCGCTTGAGAGAACTCGGGTGAAGGAACTAGGCAAAATGGTGCCGTAACTTCGGGAGAAGGCACGCTGTCGTTAGGTGAAGGGATTTACTCCTGGAGCTGAAGGCAGTCGAAGATACCAGCTGGCTGCAACTGTTTATTAAAAACACAGCACTGTGCAAACACGAAAGTGGACGTATACGGTGTGACGCCTGCCCGGTGCCGGAAGGTTAATTGATGGGGTCATCGCAAGAGAAGCTCCTGATCGAAGCCCCGGTAAACGGCGGCCGTAACTATAACGGTCCTAAGGTAGCGAAATTCCTTGTCGGGTAAGTTCCGACCTGCACGAATGGCGTAATGATGGCCAGGCTGTCTCCACCCGAGACTCAGTGAAATTGAAATCGCTGTGAAGATGCAGTGTACCCGCGGCAAGACGGAAAGACCCCGTGAACCTTTACTATAGCTTGACACTGAACATTGAGCCTTGATGTGTAGGATAGGTGGGAGGCTTTGAAGCGTGGACGCCAGTCTGCGTGGAGCCAACCTTGAAATACCACCCTTTAATGTTTGATGTTCTAACGTAGACCCGTGATCCGGGTTGCGGACAGTGTCTGGTGGGTAGTTTGACTGGGGCGGTCTCCTCCCAAAGAGTAACGGAGGAGCACGAAGGTTGGCTAATCCTGGTCGGACATCAGGAGGTTAGTGCAATGGCATAAGCCAGCTTGACTGCGAGAGTGACGGCTCGAGCAGGTGCGAAAGCAGGTCATAGTGATCCGGTGGTTCTGAATGGAAGGGCCATCGCTCAACGGATAAAAGGTACTCCGGGGATAACAGGCTGATACCGCCCAAGAGTTCATATCGACGGCGGTGTTTGGCACCTCGATGTCGGCTCATCACATCCTGGGGCTGAAGTAGGTCCCAAGGGTATGGCTGTTCGCCATTTAAAGTGGTACGCGAGCTGGGTTTAGAACGTCGTGAGACAGTTCGGTCCCTATCTGCCGTGGGCGCTGGAGAATTGAGGGGGGCTGCTCCTAGTACGAGAGGACCGGAGTGGACGCATCACTGGTGTTCGGGTTGTCATGCCAATGGCATTGCCCGGTAGCTAAATGCGGAAAAGATAAGTGCTGAAAGCATCTAAGCACGAAACTTGCCCCGAGATGAGTTCTCCCTGAGCACTTGATGCTCCTGAAGGAACGTTGAAGACTACGACGTTGATAGGCCGGGTGTGTAAGCGCAGCGATGCGTTGAGCTAACCGGTACTAATGAACCGTGAGGCTTAACCTTACAACGCCAAAGAGGTTTTGGTGTTGGATTTGAGAGATTTTCAGCTTAGTTTTCGGATAAACGTTCATGGCGTAAAGCGGTGAACGGACAGAATTTGCCTGGCGGCACTAGCGCGGTGGTCCCACCTGACCCCATGCCGAACTCAGAAGTGAAACGCCGTAGCGCCGATGGTAGTGTGGGGTCTCCCCATGCGAGAGTAGGGAACTGCCAGGCATCAAATTAAGACCAGAATCTGGTCATGACCTTCCGGTGACGCGGAAAGGGCGAAATACCTGAAGTCAGCACAATAGCTGACATCAGTACAGAATCGGTGGAGCGGTAGTTCAGTTGGTTAGAATACCTGCCTGTCACGCAGGGGGTCGCGGGTTCGAGTCCCGTCCGTTCCGCCACTTAATAAGAAGCCCCGAGCATAAGCTCGGGGTTTTTTTTATGCGTTTTTTCCTTTCTCCATATCTCCCAATCGCGCCTTTATCCCAAAAAACGCAAAACTCTTGTGCTGATTCAGGCCTTTTTAGCCTCTGCTCTTTCATGAATAATCTGCTCATAACACTTTGAGGAGAAAGATAAATGAGCATTCCTGCCTTTGGTTTAGGTACCTACCGTCTTAAAGATGAAGTTGTGAAAGCATCTATTGCCGATGCGCTGGACGTGGGTTATCGGGCTATTGATACCGCGCAAATTTATGGTAATGAAGCCGCAATAGGCGAAGCGCTCGCTGCAAGCGAAGTGGCACGTGAAGAGCTGTTTCTGACCACCAAAATCTGGAAAGAAAATTTAAGCCGTGAAAAACTTATTCCTTCTCTGAAAGAGAGCCTTGCTAAGCTGCAAACTGACTATGTGGACCTCACGCTTGTTCACTGGCCTTGTTCGGCAGATAACGCCAGCCTTGAAGAGTATATGCAGGCACTGCTGGAAGCTAAACGAGAAGGCCTAACGCGCGCTATTGGTGTTTCTAACTTTACCGTTGCATTGATGCAGCAGGCTATTAATGCCGTAGGGGCGGGAGAGATTGCTGCTAATCAGATAGAACTTTCCCCATTCTTGCAGAACCGTAAAGTAGTGGAATTTGCCCGTCAGCATGGCATCACTATTACTTCTTACATGACTCTCGGATACGGTAAAGTCCTGGAAGATCCAACCATCATCACAATCGCTGAGAAACATCGTGCGACGCCGGCTCAGGTGGCATTAGCGTGGGCTTTAACGCTGGGTTACGGCGTTATTCCATCCTCGACTAAACGAGCAAATCTGGAGAGTAATCTCAAGGCGCGCCAGCTGGTATTGGATCGTGAGGATCTGGCTCAGATCGCAGCGTTGGATAACAACTTGCGATTGGTCAGTCCTGAAGGCCTTGCGCCAGAGTGGGATTAATTAATACAAACGGGCCGTAAGGCCCGTTTTTGCATTTATAGGAAAGAAGCACAGGCTGGATTACATATTGATTGTTGCCGGATTAGCGGCCAGCCACTCGCTTAAGAAATCAATAAATGCCCGGATACGCGTACTGACCGCCCGATCGCTGTAATAGACCGCACTTACCGGCATCGGAATCGGTTGTATATAGTCGCTCAACACCTCGACCAGCCTCCCGCTGGCAATATCATCCTTAATCATAAAGCCAGACAGACAGGCGATACCGTTGCCGCGCAGGCACAGATGCTTGATAGTCTCACCGCTATTCGAAGAGAGAGCGGGGTGCGCTTCAAATGGTTGCCCGTCTTCAGAAGGCAAAGGCCAGCGGTTGAGTTGCTGCGGCTCGCTGAATCCAATGCACTGATGATTTTTCAAATCGGCTACATCTTTAGGTGCTCCGTACTGAGCAATATAATCCGGGCTGGCGACAATTTTACGATAGCTTTGAAGCAATGGGCGTGCCCGCAGGCTTGAATCAGTCAGTTCACCGGCGCGAATAGCGACATCTACTTTTCTCTCAATGAGATTTATAAAAGTTTCTGAGGAAACCAGGGAGAGGGTCATTTCCGGATAGCGTTCGCGAAAGGGTTTGATCATTGGCATAAGTAAATGAAGAACCACAGGCGTTGCGGCATCAATACGCAACAGGCCACGCGGAACCTGGCGGCTTTCCATCAACTCATTCTCTGCTGCGGCCATCTCTTGCAAAACTTGCTGTACCCGGCGGAAATAACGAGATCCTTCATTCGTCAGGCTTAGCTGGCGGGTCGTACGATTAAGTAAACCTACACCCAGCTTCATCTCCAGTTTTTTTACCGCACGGCTAACGGCGGAGTTGGCCAGTTCCAGTTGCTCAGCGGCCCTGCTGAAACTACCGCTCTCCACTACGGCAACAAAGATCGCCAGTTCTTCGGAGGTTGCCTTCATTATTGCTCCTTAAGCAAGATTCTATTGAGATTTTGCATATTTTTGTTATTTAACCACGGCGGCATACTGCGTGTCACTTAACTGAGATTAACTGGAGACGGGTATTATGCCTCTCGCATTACTTGCATTAACTATCAGTGCCTTTGCTATCGGCACCACAGAGTTTGTCCTGGTGGGTCTGGTTCCCACTATTGCTCAGCAGCTTGGCGTATCGCTGCCATCTGCCGGCTTGTTAGTATCTATCTATGCTTTAGGCGTTGCCATTGGCGCGCCGGTTCTCACGGCATTAACCGGTAAAGTTGCCCGTAAGAAATTGCTGGTAGGACTGATGGTATTATTTACCATTGGTAACCTGCTGGCCTGGATTGCTCCTGATTATCATACGTTGATTCTGGCTCGCTTGCTGACTGGCCTGGCGCATGGGGTATTTTTCTCTATTGGTTCCACGATTGCGACCAGCCTGGTTGCTAAAGAAAAAGCCGCATCGGCTATTGCCATTATGTTTGGGGGCTTAACGGTCGCTTTGGTCACCGGGGTTCCCCTGGGAACATTTATCGGTCAGCACTTCGGATGGCGCGAAACCTTCCTGGCCGTGTCTGCCATTGGTGTTATTGCGCTGGTAGCCAGCATTATCCTGGTCCCTCGCGATATTCCCATGCGCGCTCCCGCCTCGCTAAAGGCACAGTTGCGAGTACTGACTAACCCACGGTTACTGATTATCTATGCGATTACGGCTCTGGGTTATGGCGGCGTGTTTACGGCTTTCACCTTCCTGGCACCTATGATGCAAGACTTAGCGGGCTTTTCTCCAGCAGCGGTAAGCTGGATCCTATTAGGTTATGGCGTTGCGGTGGCTATCGGTAATATTTGGGGTGGCCGTCTGGCCGATAAGCACGGTGCGGTGCCGGCGCTGAAATTTATTTTCCTGGCCCTGGCCGTATTGCTGCTGGTATTGCAGTTCACTGTTAGCATGCACTTCACGGCGCTGGTGACCATTATTATCATGGGTGTCTTTGCCTTCGGTAATGTGCCGGGTCTGCAGGTATATGTGGTACAGAAAGCTGAGCAGTACACACCTGACGCCGTAGATGTTGCATCAGGTCTGAATATTGCTGCGTTTAATATCGGTATTGCTTTAGGCTCCGTGGTTGGTGGTCAGGTTGTTGCGACCTCCGGTCTGGCTCAGACACCATGGATTGGTTCGGTTATCGTTCTGGGTGCCCTGGCCCTGGTTGCTATCAGTGGCCGTCTGGATCGTCCGGCTCGTGTAGTCTGTGCTCAGTAATACCTTTGAGGTGCGGATTGGCATAACCAGTCCGTGCCTCTTCGTTATCCTCACATTGAAAGCCGCGCCTAAAAGCCCTATAACTGAATAACCCTTCCGGGTTCTGAAGAAGTTGTAGCGAGGTTAGCGGCGAAGTGCGTAAGAAAACCTATGCCATGCGGTATGTAGCCGGACAGCCAGCTGAGCGCATTCTGGCGCCCGGCTCGTTCGCTGCCGTTGGCACGGCCCTGCCGCCCGGTGAGCCACTACCCGCCGAGGAGCGGATACGGGTTTTGGTATGGAACATCTTTAAACAGCAGCGCGCCGAATGGCTCTCAGTATTACAGGGCTTTGGCAAAGATGCGCAGCTGATGTTACTGCAAGAAGCGCAAACGACTCCTGAGCTGGTGCGCTTTGCGACCAGTAACTATCTCGCGGCCGATCAGGTTCCTGCATTTGTATTCCCTCAGCATCCCTCAGGCGTTATGACGCTCTCTGCCGCTCATCCGGTTTATTGCTGTCCGCTGCGCGAGAGAGAGCCTATCTTGCGGTTAGCTAAATCTGCTCTGGTCACCGTCTATCCACTTCCGGACGGCAGAATGCTGATGGTGGTGAATGTCCATGCGGTGAACTTTAGCCTGGGAGTCGATGTTTATAGCAAGCAGTTGGGGCCGATTGGCGACCAGCTGGAGCACCATCAGGGGCCAGTCATCATGGCCGGTGATTTTAATGCGTGGAGCCGTCCACGGATGGCGGCCTTATATCGTTTTGCGCGGGAGATGGCTCTGCGTGAAGTTCGCTTCACGGATGACCACCGTAAGCGCGCCTTTGGCCGTCCGCTGGATTTTGTATTCTACCGCGATCTGCGGGTTCAGGAGGCTTCTGTCCTCGTTACCCGTGCATCTGACCATAATCCACTACTCGTTGAGTTCCTGTCCGGCAGCCCTGCGGCGTATAAATAACTAGCCGATATGGGTCTGCCATGGGGCAGGCCTTATCTGCTCCGTTATGATTAACGCTTACATCTGAGGATTGCTGCATGACGACATCAACGCACCACGATAACGTATCCGCCCAGTTTGGCTCTCAGGCCACAGATTATCTGACCAGTAAAGTTCATGCAGCAGGGCGCGATTTACAGCGTCTGGCCGCCACACTGGCTCAGTGGCCGCAGGCCCATGTGCTTGATGTTGGCTGTGGAGCAGGGCATGCCAGCTTTGTGGCGGCATCACAGGTCGCACGGGTGACCGCCTGGGATTTAAGCCAGCAAATGCTGGATGTGGTTGCACAAGCGGCGCAGGCGCGTGGGCTGACTAATATCGATACCCGTCAGGGCGTAGCCGAGAAGCTGAGCTTCGATGACGGCCAGTTTGATGTGGTTATTAGCCGCTACTCAGCCCATCACTGGCATGATGTTGGAGCGGCTCTGCGTGAGATCCATCGGGTATTAAAGTCAGATGGAATCCTGATTGTGATGGATGTTATCTCTCCCGGACATCCGGTGTTTGATATCTGGCTGCAAACGGTAGAAGCGCTGCGCGATACCTCTCACGTTCGTGATTACAGCAGCGCCCAGTGGAGCGAGATGTTAAGCGACTCCGGGCTGGCGCTGGTAAATATGGAGCGAGACAAGCTGGAGCTGGAGTTTGATTCCTGGGTCCAGAGAATGCGTACCCCAAAAGTAATGGTAGATGCAATTCGGGCCTGGCAGGTCAGTGCATCGCAACCGGTGCAAGAGTATTTCCGATTGCAGCCTGATGGCTCTTTTACCAGTGATATTGGCTGGTTTATGGCGCGTAAAGAGATGTGAATACCGTGCAGTATAAAAAAAGCCGCTTCCGGTAACGGAGCGGCTTTTTAGCAGGCTGGTTCTGTCAGGTGTCTGGCCGGTCGTTGCTTTTGATAAACAACGTCAGCTGGTCGCCTGGCTTAAGATCCCCCGCATCGCTGTTCCAGCGAATGAGATCTTTAGTTGCTACGCCGTGGCGCTTAGCAATGCTGGCAAACGAATCGCCTTTACGAACCTTGTACGTTGTACTGTTGTTCGCCAGGCGAGTACCGCTTTGTGCGCTACCAACGCTGAGCGACTGACCCACTTTAATGTGGTTGCCGCGCAGATTGTTCCAGCTTTTCAGCTGGCTGGTGCTCACGTTAAGACGCGCCGCCACGGTAGAAAGCGTATCTCCAGAGCGGACTTTGTAGCTGCGCGCACTGCTGGTAGCAGGCTGCGTACTACGGTTATCCGCCAGGATGCCAGCATCGACTTCATCAAAGTCGCCGGTCGCCAGGGAAGCACGCAGACGGTCGGCATGCTTCTTAGGCACCATCACATATTGCTGGCTGTGACCAATCACACCTGATTTTACCCCGGCGTTGAAGGTCTTTAGCTTAGACTCGGAGATCCCGGCCATTTGCGCAATCTGAGTCATCTTTACCGGGCTTTCCAGCTCTACACGTGCCAAAGCACGTTCGCCGCTGGTGGTCGGCAGATTAACCCCGTAACGCTTGCTGTTTTTAACGATGTCGCTCAGCGCCAGCATTTTCGGAATATAAATCCGAGTTTCCTGAGGCAGAGAAAGCGACCAGAAGTCCGTCGGTTTCCCGCGTGCTTTATTCGCTTTCACAGCCTTCATGACCCGACCTTCGCCGCTATTATAAGCTGCTACGGTCAGGAGCCAGTCACCGTCGAACATCTTGTTCAGACGCTGCATCATATTTAGTGCTGCGGTTGTTGAAGCAACCACGTCACGACGCGCGTCATAGTTTCGTGTCTGTTTCAGACCATAATTACGCCCCGTGCCTGGCATAATTTGCCAGATACCTGCAGCATTGCGGCCAGAGGTTGCATGGGGGTCAAAAGCGCTCTCCACTATGGGTAGCAGTACCAGTTCCATAGGCATGTTACGTTTCTTAACCTGCCCGGCTATCCAGTACATGTACGGCTCAGCCCGTACGGTTACATCGTGGAGATAGCTCTTGTTTCTCAAGTATTTCTGTTTTTGTTCGCGAATCCGGGCATTTTCCGGAATTCCCATCTTTAGCTGATCGCCAATGGAGCTCCACAGGTTGCTGTCTTGCGCGAAGCTGGAATCATCCAACCAACGCGCTGAGGCCGCTTGACCTGCATACTTCCCTGCTTCTCCTTGACCTGCCGCAGAAAGGCTCTGTGCATGCTGCTGGATGCCGCCATCATGGTGAGATGCCTGGCACCCGGCTAACAACACTGAGGCGAAAAGTATCGCTTTTACCTTCATGTGTATGTCAATGGTTGCTTAAAAGACGAGCGATAATAGCCTCGAACTTCTGGCAACACAAGCGGAAAAATTTAAAACTTGTCTTTTCTTGCCCTTAACCACGCGAAACGCGCCTCAGGTTGTTGCAATTTTGTTTCATCTGATATTTCTTCAAATAAATCATTATCTTGAGTTCTTAGGAAAACATTTATCTGACGCTCTTTATCGAGGGTTGAAGGTAAAGTTATGTGTTTTTTCTCCCGTAACTCTTTAACTTCACGATAGTAATGTTTAATCGCCGAATCTGAAGGGAAAATGGCGTTGGCAAAGGCTAAATTGCTTAATGTGTACTCATGCGCACAACAAATTAACGTATCGCCTGGAAGTTGATTAAGTGATTGAAATGAATTAAACATTTGCTCCGCGCTACCCTCAAATAAACGGCCGCAGCCACCCGAAAATAGGGTGTCGCCACAAAACAGCCATGGGGTGCTATAAAAGCAGATATGTCCTAGTGTATGACCAGGCGTTGCGATGACCGTGAATTGCTGTCCGAGAATGTTAAATTGGGAGCCATCTCCCAAAACATGCGTGACTCCTTTGCTGACTGCTTCGGCAGGGCCATAAACCTCGACATCGGGATATTGAGCCACAATTTCAGCAATACCGCCGGTATGGTCGTTATGGTGGTGAGTGATCAGAATGGCGACCGGGTGCTGATTATCGGCTTTAAGAGCATCGAGGACCGGGCGAGCTTCTCCAGGATCGACTACCAGGCAACGCCCGGAGTCGTCGCTAAGCCTCCAGATGTAGTTATCGTTAAAGGCTGGAATACTGGTAAGATTCATAGAACACCTCTCAATAGGTTACGGAAGGTTGACATGAAACCGGCAAGGAAACCTGTAAAATACCCGGCTCCGGCCAAATGGTCATCAATGGCGGGCGGGGAACACTATCAGGCTGCCCTAAATCAGCAGATTCAACCGTGGCTCAGCAAAATATTCGGCTTTCATCTGCTTAAGATAGGTAATTTGAGCGCTGAACTGGATACGAGTGAATGTGCTATCTCCCATCAGGTAAATGTGGCCCCCGACGGGGAGGGGATCCAGGTACAGGCCGACCCTTTGCATTTGCCGTTTGCCGAACGTTCAATTGATGCCTGCCTGCTGGCACATACCCTGTGCTGGTGTGAAGATCCGCACCGGCAACTGCGGGAGATCGACCGGGTGTTGATTGATGATGGCTGGCTTATCCTGACCAGCTTCAATCCTATAAGTATCCTGGGGCCGGGTAAGCTATTGCCCTGGCGGCGCAAGCACGCCCCCTGGAATAGCCGCATGTTTACCCTGATGCGTCAGCTAGACTGGCTGGCGTTGCTTAACTTTGAAGTTATGCATCGCAGCAAGTTTCAGATTATGCCGTGGCGCAATCAGGGAGGAAAAATCCTGAATACTCATCTTCCGGCCCTGGGGTGCCTGCAACTTATTGTCGCTCGTAAGCGCACGGTACCGTTGACGCTTACGCCCCAGGCCCGGCGGGCAATGAGCACCCGATTACGCCCGATTGTCGGAGCGACCAGCCAGTCGACTATGCTTTCTCAGGAAGATAGCCGACATCCTCGTTCTCAGGATTAGCCGCGGCATTGCGCGCCAGTTCATCACAGCGCTCATTCTCTGGATGTCCGGCGTGGCCTTTGACCCACTCCCAGCTAATGGTATGGCCGCTCAATGCGGCATCCAGTCTTTTCCAGAGGTCGACATTCTTTACCGGTTTTTTATCAGCGGTTTTCCAGCCGCGTTTTTTCCAGTTATGAATCCACTGAGTAATCCCCTGGCGGACGTACTGGCTGTCGGTGCTGAGGGTAACGTCACAATGTTCGCGCAGAGCCTCCAGCGCAACGATTGCCGCCATAAGCTCCATGCGGTTGTTAGTGGTCAGTCGATAACCCGCGCTGAATGTTTTTTCATGCTCCCGATAGCGCATAATGGCACCGTATCCGCCTGGGCCGGGATTACCGAGGCAAGAGCCATCGGTGAAAATTTCTACCTGTTTACGCATCTCTGGTAGACTTCCTGTGATTAAAACGTCAAGTCTGACATAAATGAGCGCTATGAGCACTGCGATTACACGACAGGTGGTTCTCGATACTGAAACCACCGGCATGAACCAGATTGGGGCCCACTATGAAGGGCACTGTATTATCGAGATAGGGGCGGTTGAGGTTATCAACCGTCGCCTGACGGGGAATAACTTCCACGTCTATATTCGTCCGGATCGGCTGGTGGACCCTGAGGCTTTCGGCGTTCACGGTATTGCCGATGAGTTTCTGCGCGATAAACCAACCTTTGGCGAAGTCGCCGATGAGTTTATCAACTTTATTCGCGGTTCTGAGCTGGTTATCCATAACGCGTCGTTTGATATCGGCTTTATGGATTATGAATTTACTAAGCTGAACCGCGGGCTGCCGAAAACCGATACCTTCTGCAAAATTACCGATAGCCTGGCCCTGGCACGTAAGATGTTCCCGGGCAAACGCAACAGCCTCGATGCTTTGTGTTCCCGCTATGAGATAGATAATACCAAGCGTACTTTGCATGGGGCGTTACTCGATTCCCAGATCCTGGCTGATGTCTACCTGGCGATGACCGGTGGGCAAACCGCAATGAGTTTTTTACAGGAAGGTGAATCAGGCGGACAAAGTAACAGCAATGCTATTCAGCGCGTGGTGCGTACAGGGCCGGGATTGCGAGTAGTTCGCGCTAGCGACGAAGAGTGCGTGGCTCACGAGCAACGACTCGATCTGGTGATGAAAAAGGGCGGCAGCTGCCTGTGGCGTGGTTGATAATGGCGCATTGTTAACCCTGTGGGCGATTTTTTCGGCAAATGATTCACTTTATAAGAAAAAACGTTGACGGTATCGGGCGCAATTCGTAATATTCGCCTCGTTCCCGACGGGGAACAAAACGCGGAGCGGTAGTTCAGTTGGTTAGAATACCTGCCTGTCACGCAGGGGGTCGCGGGTTCGAGTCCCGTCCGTTCCGCCACAATTCAGAAAGCCCGAATCAGAAATGGTTCGGGCTTTCGTCGTTTATAGTGTTTTAAAATTAACGCAGGCTATTCTGCCCGCGCCATCTTTTACTCCAGCCTGAAGTTATCGGCATCCTGCCAGGCAGGAAATTTCGCACGATAGTCATCCAATTCCATGCGAGAAAGCTCGGCGTCGATACGCCCCGCAGAGTGCGGATCTGCTGATGCCAGTACCTCACCTTGAGGTGTGATTATCTGGCTATCGCCACGGTAGTGGTGGCCGTTCGGATCGCTGCCAACGCGATTGCAGGCGGCAACGAAGGCCTGGTTTTCAATTGCCCTCGCGGCCAGCAAAGTCTGCCAGTGGGCGGAACGGGCGGCGGGCCAGTTAGCAACGTATAGCGCTAAATCATAATCGCCCCGGTTGCGCGACCAGACCGGGAAACGCAGGTCATAACAGACCAGGGGAAGAATACGCCAATCGCGCCATTCGACTATCAAACGCTCGTGCCCGGCCTGATAGTGCTGATGTTCTTCAGCCATGCGGAACAGGTGGCGCTTGTCGTAGTGATAAACTTCTGCCTGCGGAGTTACCAGCAAAAAGCGGTTCACGGCGCCCTCTGACGTGCGCCACGCAACGCTTCCGGCAACCATCGCATCGCTCTCTTGTGCTTTAGCGCTCATCCACTCGATGACTTCATCTCCGGCCAGGGCGCTTTCTGCAGCCTCCATGGCAAATCCGGTAGTGAACATTTCTGGCAGCACAATCAAATCACGCCCGCGCAGGTCTTCAAACTGTTTGTCGAAGTAGCGCAGGTTAGCGGCACCATCCATCCAGATGAGGGGATGTTGCATTAAGGAAACTTTCAGCCCGGACATGATTAACCACTCCTCTATCTGCCTGGCAAATAATCACTCTAGCATGCCAGATGCTAAAAAGGTGAACGACTGATGTGTGCTTAACCATTAAATTGCATTGGGTATTTGCCAAATTAGCGAACCTGGCCCAACATGAGCAGACCGTCCGGCTATCTCATTATGCCCGGCATGTTTGATAAGAGGTTATGATGAAAAAAGTATTAACTGCCCTAGCTCTGGTTCTGGCTGCCAGCGGTGCGCAGGCAGCGCAAAGTGATATGACTATCACCAGCCTGGCCACCGGTAAAACCACTCAATCTGCCTTCAATACCATGGCGGGAAACCATAAACTTCCTGCGTGGGTGAAAAAAGGCGGCACCAGCACTCCGGCTCAGGAAGTGAAGCTTGGCGAGGATAGCTGGCAGGTGCTTGAGTCCTGCAAACCGCATGACTGCTCAACTGAGCGGATGGCGGTTATCTACTCTGAGAAAACCGGCAAAATGGCGGGTGTTGTTTCTCACGTTAACGCGAAAGGCGATCGCGAAAACCTGACCTGGTTGGGTGACGAAGGCTCGCTGTCCATTGATGCGAAAACCGTGCTGCTCGCGGCACTGACCGGTTCATTGCAAAACCATCCAGACGCGTTTAACTACCAGTAAGACGTGCTAAATAAGCGAAAGGGGAGCCAGTGGCTCCCCTTTTTTAATACTGCGCCGGTTTTCAGGCAGCTTCAGTCTGACGTGTCTTTCCCCGCGTGCGGGTTGGCTCCTCAACTTCCGGGGTTAATGGTTTGGTTGCCAGTTCGGCAGGTTCAAACTCATCGACGTTAATACTGCGCAGGCGGCTCTGCTCAGCGTTAACCAGAATATCCGCTTCCTGTTGGTTAATTCGCCCGTCGGCCAGAGCCTGATGAGCCAGAACGTCGAGACGGGTAAACGGCATGTTTTTCCCTATCTCTTTACACAGGCGCTGATGAATCGGCTCGGCGGCGATAACATCGCGCAGTGCCTGCTCCAGCAAACCTGTAGGGTTATGCTCGCTCGGCGTCAGATACTGGCCTCGACCCAGGCGCTCGCGGGTGGCAGACGGTACCTGAATAATCTTTGCCAGCTCGTGATCCAGCCTGTCGGACGGAGCCAGATGGCGGCGGCCCAGCGGGAACACCACCAGGCGCATCGCACCGGCGACAAAGCGATTTGGGAAGTTACGCAGCAAGTCATCTATTGCCTGCTCAGCCTGGTGCAGAGCATCCTGTACCCCCCAGTGCACCAGCGGCAGGTCTGCTTCATTACGGCCTTCATCGTCGTAGCGTTTCAGAGCCGCTGTCGCGAGGAAGAGCTGGCTTAACACATCGCCCAGACGGGCTGAGATGCGTTCACGACGCTTCAGGCTGCCGCCCAGAACCGCCATCGACACATCTGACAGCAGGGCAAGGTTAGCCGACAGCCGGTTTATTTGCTGGTAGTACCGGCGAGTGGCATCACGGGTCGGCGTAGCGCTGGTGGCACCGTTAGTCAGACCGAGCCACAGACTGCGTACTTTATTACTGCCAACGTGGCCGATATGGCGGAACAGCAGTTTATCGAAAGCGTTGAGGTCGTTATTTTGCGCCGCGGCCATCTCATCCAGTACATAAGGATGGCAGCGAATAGCGCCCTGGCCGAAGATCATCATGCTGCGTGTCAGGATGTTGGCACCCTCAACGGTAATTGCAATCGGTGCTCCCTGATAGGCGCGTGCCAGGAAGTTAGACTTGCCGAGCATGATGCCTTTACCGCCGGTAATATCCATCGCATCAATAATGGCGCGCTGGCCACGGTGGGTGCAGTGATATTTGACGATAGCAGAGAGAACGGCAGGTTTTTCGCCAAGCATAATGCCGTAAGTCACCAAAGATGCTGCGGCATCCATTACATATGTGTTGCCAGCGATGCGCGCCAGCGGCTCCTCGATCCCTTCCATTTTACCGATAGAGATCTTGAACTGGCGGCGAATATGGGCATAAGCGCCGGTTGCCAGGGCTGCGGTTTTCAGGCCGCCGGTCGCGTTAGAAGGCAGGGTGATACCGCGGCCAACCGACAGACACTCAACCAGCATACGCCAGCCTTGCCCGGCCATTTTTGGCCCACCGATAATGTAGTCGATAGGCACAAACACGTCTTTACCGCGAGTTGGACCGTTCTGGAATGGAACGTTAAGCGGGAAGTGGCGAGTGCCGATCTCCACGCCAGGAGTTTGAGTTGGGATCAGCGCGCAGGTGATCCCCAGCTCCTCCTGGGATCCCAGCAGCTTATCGGGATCGGAAAGTTTAAAGGCCAGACCCAGCACGGTAGCGACCGGAGCCAGGGTGATATAGCGTTTGTTCCATGTCAGGCGCATACCCAGCACCTGCTGACCCTGCCATTCGCCCATGCATACGACTCCGGTGTCCGGAATCGCACCCGCATCAGAGCCTGCTTCCGGGCTGGTGAGGGCGAAACATGGGATTTCCTGTCCGCGTGCCAGGCGAGGCAGATAGTAGTTTTTCTGCTCATCAGTACCGTAGTGCTGCAGCAGTTCTCCCGGCCCTAATGAGTTAGGCACGCCAACCGTAATAGAAAGAATACCGGAAACGCCGGACAGCTTTTGCAGCACCCGTGACTGGGCATAGGCCGAAAACTCAAGGCCACCGTACTCTTTCTTGATAATCATCGCGAAGAAGCGATGTTCTTTTAAATATGCCCACAGTTCAGGCGGCAGATCGGCCAGCTCATGGGTAATCTGGAAATCGTTAGTCATGCGGCAGGCTTCTTCGACCGGACCATCGATAAAGGCCTGCTCCTCCGCCGTCAGTCGAGGCTGCGGATAGTTATGAAGTTTCTGCCAGTCTGGCGTACCGCGAAACAGATCGCCTTCCCACCAGGTGGTACCGGCATCAATAGCTTCTTTCTCAGTGCGCGACATGGGCGGCATCACTTTGCTGAATGCGCGGAATGCCGGACCAGATATCAGCGATTTACGCAGTGAAGTCAGGTTGAGCGGCACCAGGATTATGGCAACCGGCAACAACGCCCAGACAGACCAAATATTCAGGATGGCCATTAATGCAGTCCAGGCCAAAACAATTACGCTGCTGAGCAGCAGGCTAACCCGGTGATAAAACAGCACGCCGAGTAGCACGATGGAGGCAATAACACTTAACGTCATCATAGAAAAGCTCCTGGCTTGTAGGAGGTCTGACCACTTGTTGTGTTATTGGTTTTAGTGCAACCCCAATTAATTAGCAATGTATTTACAAAATAATTACAACAAGGCTCACAATGTTCAGTGTGAAACCTTTTGTGCGCAGGGAAATGCCCACTGAATCGGGAGCCTTTGGGAGGAGTCAGAAAGGGGAGGATGCCCATAGCCGCTTTTAATCCTTAATAGAGGCTGGCGCAAAGAGATTGAAGAGCAGCCCGATCGCCCGACGCTTCTCGCGGCTGAAGCTATCCGGTACACTACGCCGGTGACTGTAACAGTTAAGGAATTCCTCATGTATCAGGACCTGATCCGTAGTGAACTGAACGAAGCCGCAGATACGCTGGCAAACTTTCTGAAAGACGACGCAAATATTCACGCGATTCAGCGTGCTGCCGTGCTGCTGGCCGACAGTTTCAAAGCCGGGGGCAAGGTACTGTCCTGCGGGAATGGCGGTTCGCATTGTGATGCAATGCATTTCGCTGAAGAATTGACTGGCCGTTATCGTGAAAATCGCCCGGGTTACCCAGCTATCGCGATTTCAGATGTTAGCCATCTGTCCTGCGTCAGCAATGACTTTGGGTTTGAATTTGTCTTCTCCCGCTATGTTGAAGCGGTTGGTCAAAAAGGCGATGTGCTGCTCGGTATTTCTACTTCCGGTAACTCTGGCAACGTTATCCGCGCCATCGAAGCGGCCCGGGCCAAAGGGATGAAAGTCATCACCCTGACCGGCAAAGACGGCGGCAAAATGGCAGGCAGCGCAGATGTAGAGATTCGCGTGCCGCATTTTGGCTATGCTGACCGTATTCAAGAGATCCACATTAAGGTTATCCATATCCTGATCCAGTTGATCGAAAAAGAGATGGTTAAGGCCTGATTCCTGCGGGCGGCCATTTTTGCGCCGCCCGAATTGACTCCCCGCAACCGTTCATTTCCCTCCTTTCTTTTACCCCAATTTTTATCATCCTGCCGATAGTTTTCAGGGATCCCGCTTGTCGATAATTCTGGTAATGTGGATTTCATTAGCCTGAAGAATATTGATAGCGTTTATACCAGGCGTAGCGGACAGAGGTCGCGCAGCATTGCTTGCGCAGGCCCGCAAGAGGGAGGGGATGAGATGTGTGAATTATTGGGAATGAGCGCAAATGTGCCAACCGATATCTGCTTTAGCTTTACCGGGCTTGCCAAACGCGGGGGGGGTTCCGGGCCGCATAAAGACGGTTGGGGGATTACTTTCTATGAAGGCAAAGGGTGCCGGACATTCAAAGATCCGCTCCCGGGCTTTAACTCTCCTATTGCCCGCCTGGTCCAGGAATACCCGATAAAATCCTGCTCGGTGGTGGCACATATTCGCCAGGCCAACCGCGGCGGCGTATCGCTGGAAAATACTCATCCCTTTACCCGCGAGCTGTGGGGGCGCAACTGGACATATGCGCATAATGGCCAGCTTAGCGGCTATCGCAGCATGCCAACCGGGGCGTTTCGGCCAATAGGAGAAACCGATAGCGAGCATGCTTTCTGCTGGTTACTCTCGAAGCTGACCGAACGCTATCCGCGTACGCCGGGCAACATGCCTGCGGTCTTTCGATACATTAGCGAGCTGGCGCAGACGCTGCGTGAAAAGGGCGTATTCAATATGCTGCTTACCGATGGGCGCTATGTCATGGCTTTTTGTTCCACCAATCTTTACTGGATAACGCGCCGAGCGCCATTTGGTAAGGCCAGGCTGTTGGATGAAGATGTGGAAATTGACTTTCAGACGGAGACTACGCCAAACGACGTGGTATCGGTGATTGCGACTCAGCCGCTAACGGGGAATGAAACCTGGACCAGAATTGGCCCAGGTCAATCGGAGCTGTTTTTACTCGGGGAGCGAGTTGTAATTTGACGCCAGCTGAGGCTGCTGGTTTTGGCTCTGCGCCGGGGCGCTGCTAACTACATAGTTGCCGTTAACCACGCTTATCTGCGGCGGTATATGGTTTTGAGTGAAGTAGTCGTACCCCGGCTTAAGCTGCTTCCAGAAGTCCGAATAGTACGAATACTGATGGCGGCGCATATTGGCATCCGTCATCCGGAACGGGAAGATGCTTACCTGAACGCCAGGCTGACCGAATACCAGCGCGCCGGTGACGTACTGGAAAATCTGGTCGATGCCGGAATCGGTCATGGCATAGCAGCCGACGGAAACGCAGGCCCCGTGGATCATCAGGAAGCGGCCATCGTAGCCGTGCTGGCGATCGTACTCATTCGGGAAGCCAATATTGATAGCTTTATAGAAGCGGCTGTCGGGCTTGAGCTGGCCGCGTTGCACCGTATAAAAGCCTTCCGGGCTTTTAAAATCACCCTGGCGTCGTTTAGGGCCCAGGCCGCCGGAATAGTTGCAGATGCCATAGCTACTCAGCAGCTGATATTTCTCACCCATCTTTACCCATAGCTCAAGAATGCGTTCTTCTTTAAAGATCTGGATATAGACTGGCGAGCCCATCAGCTTCGGCTGATTGCTGCTGAACGGGTTCTGAGCCGGCTGTTCGTTGCTGCTAAACGGCGTCAGGTTAGTCATCGATGAATCTGATCCATTGCCTGAGAGCAGGTTGGCAAATGCCAGGCAGGGCATCAGCAACATCGCAAAGATCAGTGCGATTTTACGCATACTGCAAAGTTCCTTGATAAAGCTTTAATGTGGTGCCAGAACGGCGTGGAAGCCCGAAATCAGAAGATTTAGCGCGAATCGCGCTCACATTAGCACCACTGTTAATTTTCGCAAGGGCCTGTATACCCTTTTGCTCGGTTGGAAATGCGTTGTAATAGACTCTGTAAACGGCGATGCAATTTTTCCTGAGGAATGACATCAGATAAAACGTAAATAAGTTCAATATCATGCCTGAGTCCAGGCACCGGTAATTGATTACTATGAGTGATTATTGCACCATTATTGGTCAGAAAATAAAATTGATGAGAAAATATGACAGGCATTTTTTTGCTGGTTTTTGCTCTGCTGCTGGTGGTGATATTTGGCAGCTCCTTTGGGCTGGTTCTAAAGCGCGGTAAAAGACGTAAGCGCTAACTAACAATTGAGTGCCAGAGATTATCAACTGGGGGCTGCTTTTCGTTCATTGTTGGATACTGTATACTTGTCCAGTGAATTTCCTGGGCGAGACGGTATGCGTAAAATAATACATGTTGATATGGATTGTTTTTTCGCAGCGGTTGAAATGCGCGATAACCCCGCGCTGTGCGATATTCCTCTGGCGATTGGCGGGAGCCGCGAACGGCGAGGCGTTATTAGCACCGCGAATTATCCGGCTCGTAAGTTTGGCGTTCGCAGCGCCATGTCCACGGCGATGGCGCTCAAGCTCTGCCCACATCTGACGCTGCTGCCCGGTCGTTTTGACGCTTATAAAGAAGCTTCGCGTCATATTCGTGAGATTTTTTTACGCTACACGCCGCTTATCGAGCCGCTATCACTGGATGAAGCTTATCTCGACGTTTCCTCATGTCAGGAGTTTCGGGGTTCAGCTACGCTAATAGCGCAGGATATCCGCGCTACTATTTATCGCGAACTGGAACTTACCGCTTCTGCGGGAGTGGCACCGGTGAAATTTTTAGCTAAGATCGCCTCTGATCTTAATAAACCCAATGGCCAGTATGTGATAACGCCCGACGATATGGCGGTTTTTCTGCATACCCTGCCGTTAGCAAAAATACCCGGTGTGGGGGAAAAAACGGCCGCCCGCCTGGAAGCCGTCGGGCTGCGCACCTGTGGGGACGTGCAGAAAGCAGATCTCGTGACGCTTGTGAAACGTTTTGGTAAATTTGGCCGGGTGATTTGGGAGCGCGCGCAGGGAATAGATGAGCGTGAAATCTGTGTTGAGCGTCAGCGTAAATCGGTTGGAGTAGAACGCACCCTGGCGGAAGATATCCATACCTGGGATGAGTGCGCATCAATAATCGAACGGCTATATCCCGAGCTGGAACGCCGTTTGGCTCAGGTTCAGCCCGATCTGCGAATAGCTCGTCAGGGGATCAAATTAAAATTTGCGGACTTTCAGCTGACGACTCAGGAACATCTGTGGCCGCGGCTGAATAAATCTGACCTGCTGGCAACCGCGCAAAAAGCCTGGGATGAGAGGCGTAGTGAGCGCGGGGTAAGGCTGGTTGGATTACACGTGACGCTGCTCGACCCGCAGTTAGAGCGTCAGTTAGTACTGGGACTGTAGATCCCGGCAAAAATAACTATGGAGTTGCTGTGAACTTAAATATCTCTGTGATGTACGAGCATGAAAGTGACGCTCTGGCGGAGCTTATGATCGAGTCCATCAAAACGCTGGCGGCGCAGGATTACACCCCGGCACAGGTGGAGGCGTGGGCGCGGCTTGATATGGCGGCCTGGCCCGGTCGTTTGCATCGTCAGCAGGTCTGGGTGGCTCGCGATGGCGATCGCCCGGTTGGTTTCATCTCTCTGGCACCCGGCGGATATATTGATTTGCTGTTTGTCGCTCCCGATTGGGCACTGCGTGGGGTGGCAAGCCGCCTGTTGGAAACCCTTGAGCAGGCTGCCGGAGCAGAACAGCTACCCCGTTTAAAGACCGAGGCCAGCCTGACCGCTCGCGCCTTTTTTGAGCGCCACGGCTTCCTCATTGAGGAGCGCCAGCGGGTAGAGGTTCGCGGCGAAAGCTTCATTAATTTCCTGATGGAAAAATCGCTGGCCGCCTGATTGTTTACCGAATGCCATCCATAAAAAATGCCAGTCATCGCTGACTGGCATTTTTACGTTTAACGGTAAGTAAATTTTATTTTACCGGAATGGCTTTCAGCAGGGCGGTCAGCAGCGTCCAGTATTGGCCAACGCTTGCAATGTGAACCTGCTCATCCGGAGAGTGTGGCCCGGTAATGGTTGGCCCGATTGATACCATATCCATATCTGGATAAGGTTTTTTGAACAGACCGCACTCCAGGCCCGCATGGATAACCATGATGTTAGGCACTTTATTGAACAGCTTCTGATAGGTATCGCGAACCAGATGCATAACCGGTGAGTTAGCATCTGGCTGCCAGCCCGGATAGCTGCCGACGGCTTCGGTCTGCGCACCGGCCAGGGTACCCAGTGATTCCAGCATGCCCACCACGTACTCTTTACCGCTGTCGATAAGTGAACGGATAAGGCAGATAATCTCAACCTTATCGGCTTCCATGGTGACAACACCAAGGTTCAGGGAAGTTTCTACCACGCCTTTCACTTCATCAGAGTTACGAATAACACCGTTTGGCGTGCTGTTCAGCAGGTTGATAAAGGTATCGCGGCAAGATGCGGTCAGCGCCTGGCCGTTATCAGCTGCGGTTTCTACCAGCACCACCAGTTTTTTCTCAACGGCGGCCAGCTCATTTTGCAGCAGAGCCTGATATTCTCCGGCCAGCGTTTTCAGCTTAGCGGCCTGAGCGGCAGGCAGGGCGAGAGTTGCGAAAGCTTCACGCGGGATTGCGTTACGCAGAGTACCGCCGCTAAAGCCAATAAGACGCGCGTCCAGCTCTGCGGCATGTGCCGCCAGGAAGCGGGCCAGCAGTTTATTCGCATTGCCCAGGCCTAAGTGGATATCACCGCCTGAGTGACCGCCTTTCAGGCCTTTTACCGTCAGTTTAACGGTTTCATATCCGGCAGGCACCGCTTCACGTTTCAGCGCCAGAGTGGTGATGAAATCAATACCGCCGGCGCAGCCCATATAGATTTCACCTTCCTCTTCGGAGTCGGTGTTAATAAGAATATCGGACTGTAACCAGCCGGCTTTCAGGCCGAAAGCGCCATCCATGCCCACTTCTTCGGTCATGGTCAGCAGAACTTCCAGCGGGCCGTGTTCTACGCTTTCGTCAATCAGGACTGCCAGAGCAGAGGCCATGCCAATCCCGTTATCTGCACCCAGAGTGGTGCCACGGGCTTTCACCCAGTCACCGGCGATATATGGCTGAATTGGATCTTTAGTGAAGTCGTGAACGGTATCGTTGTTTTTCTGCGGCACCATATCCAGGTGCGCCTGTAGAGCGACCGGCTTACGGTTTTCATAACCAGGCGTCGCCGGTTTGCGCAGCAGAATGTTGCCAACTTCATCGCGTTCAGCGTGCAGATTGTGCTGTTTTGCCCAGGAGAGGATGTGCTCTGCAAGCTGCTCTTCATGATAAGACGGATGAGGAATAGAGCAGATTTTGGCAAAAATATCCCACAGCGGTTGCGGGGAAAGCTGAGACAGTTCAGACACAATAAGTCTCCCTATAGGATGCGCCCAGCGCGTTATGCTGCTGGTGAGCAATATTGCAGGTTGAAGGACCAGCAGGCGTCAATGCCTGCCCGATCGTTCGAGAATACCATTTTCCCGACCCAGGTGAAGCCTTGGCAGGTGGAAAAATCTGGCACTGGCGGGCTTAACGCTGGTTTTTAGCGCTTCAGATCTCTATAATTTCGCGCAACCCATTTTTACCTGACCATTTATTAGCCATTCACACTGGCTGGGATATTGCACATGAGCGAAAAATACGTTGTCACCTGGGACATGCTTCAGATCCACGCCCGCAAACTGGCAAGCCGCCTGTTACCGGCAGAGCAGTGGAAAGGCATTATTGCCGTGAGCCGGGGTGGCCTGGTGCCGGGAGCGCTGCTGGCGCGTGAACTGGGCATTCGCCATGTTGATACGGTCTGCATCTCCAGCTATGACCACGACAACCAGCGCGAGCTGAAAGTTATCAAACGCGCCGAAGGCGACGGCGAAGGTTTCATCGTTATCGATGACCTGGTAGATACCGGCGGTACTGCCGTTGCTATCCGCGAAATGTATCCAAAAGCACATTTTGTCACTATCTTCGCTAAGCCAGCCGGTCAGCCGCTGGTTGATGACTATGTTATTGATATCCCACAGAACACCTGGATTGAACAGCCGTGGGATATGGGTGTGGTGTTCGTTCCGCCTCTGGCCGGACGTTAATCTCCCCATCAATCGCATGATTATTTTCGCCCGGCTTGCCGGGCGAAATTGTTTTTGGAGTACAATAGCCCTCGTTCTTGTCTGTAGATGGAGGCTGCTGCATGACCCAGGCCAACCTGAGTGAAACCCTGTTTAAACCCCGCTTCAAACACCCTGAAACGTCTACATTAGTGCGCCGCGTTGGTCGTAATACATCCCCAGGCGTTTATTCGGCGCTAGAGGGAAAAACCGAGGCCCGTTGGTACAGGTTGATAAACCGCTTACAGTGGATCTGGCGCGGCGTTGATGCGCGAGAAATCATCGAGGTACTGGGCCGGATTTGCTGTAGTAACGCCGAGCGAACCAACGATGCGTTGTTTGATACGGTTGTGGGGTATCGCAGCGGTAACTGGACCTATGAATGGTCTAAACAGGCGATGGTCTGGCAGCAACTGGCGTTACAGCATGGCGAAGGCAAGGCCTGCGGCGACGCATGGCTGATGGCCGCGAATCTCTATAGCATTGCCGCATATCCAAATTTAAAAGGCGACGAGCTGGCCGACCAGGCCCAGGTTCTGGCTAATCGCGCTTATGAAGCTGCGGCGGAGCAGCTGACAGTCAGTCTTAAAGAGCTCAGCTTTGCCGTGCCCGGGGGCGGCAGCGTCACCGGCTTTTTACATCTGCCCGCGAATATTGAAGGCCCGGCCCCCACGGTGCTGGTGTGTGGTGGGTTAGACGCTTTGCAAAGCGATCACTACGCGCTGTTTGCCAAACACCTGGCGCCCGCCGGGCTGGCAATGCTAACTATCGATATGCCGTCTACCGGCTTTTCCTCTAAGTGGAAGCTTACGGAGGACTCCAGCGTGCTGCACCAGCAGGTTCTGCGCCAGTTACCGGGCATTCCGTGGATAGACCATACCCGAGTCTCGGCTTTCGGCTTCCGGTTTGGTGCCAATGTCGCTGTGCGGCTGGCTTATCTGGAAAGCGGCGCGCTGAAAGCGGTGGCCTGCCTTGGGCCAATCGTTCATAGCCTGCTAAGCGAACCGGCATTACAAACCCGGGTGCCGGATATGTATATCGACGTGCTGGCTAGCCGGTTATGCATGCCAACGGCGACCGACAGCGCACTATCTATGGAGCTCAGCCGCTTTTCATTAAAAACTCAGGGGCTGCTTGGGCGTCGCTGCCCGGTGCCATTGCTCTCGGCATTCTGGGATAACGACCCGTTCAGCCCGGAAGATGATTCCCGGCTTATCGTCAACTCGTCTGGCCAGGGTAAGCTGATAAAAATTCCGACCACTCCGCTTTATCGAAGTTTTGACAGCGCTTTAGACCAGATTAGTGATTGGATCGTCAAACAGGTAAGTTAATGGATTGATAATTCCGATAGGTTTGCTAAAACATATGTTTTACAAAGGAGATCGCCATGACGTTACCGAGTGGGCATCCAAGAGGCCGTCTGATTAAAAAGTTTGCGGCGCTTGGCCCTTATATTCGTGAAGAGCAATGTGAAAACAATCAGTTCTTTTTCGACTGCCTGGCCGTATGTGTCAACGTAAAGCCAGCGCCGGAAAGTCGCGAGTTCTGGGGCTGGTGGATGAATCTGGAAGCGCATGAAGATCACTTCACCTCGCGCTGGCATTTTGGTCTGTTTAATGAAGAAGGCCAGTGGGTAGCCAAAGAGATTAAAGACAAAGAGCTCAATGAAAAGCTTGGCCAGACTCTGCGTGATTTCTACGTGCGTCTTGAGGCGCTGCTCCAGTCTCTGGAACTTAAGCTTATCCCTGAAGAGGGTGTCGATGATGAGGTGGTTCGCAAACGGGCTTAATGACTAGTCCGCATCCCCTCCGACGCCCGGTGAGTCCGGGCGTTATATCAACATTTAAGTCACCATTCATTAACCTTCAGTTCCCATATTCACGCCTGCGATAGTTAATTATGTGGCAAACTGTCTGTGCCTGTTGGCAAGCCTGCGGACAACTGCTACAACGTGTCTGTTGATAAATTCTATTTATGTTGAACGGCAGAGAATCATGAGTGATAGCCAGACGCTGGTCGTTAAACTCGGAACCAGTGTATTAACCGGCGGCTCCCGCCGCCTGAATCGCGCCCATATTGTTGAACTGGTACGCCAGTGCGCACAGCTGCATGCAGCCGGGCATCGTATCGTCATTGTCACTTCCGGGGCGATTGCCGCCGGGCGCGAGCACCTTGGCTATCCTGAACTCCCGGCTACCATCGCATCTAAACAGCTGCTGGCGGCGGTCGGGCAAAGCCGTTTAATTCAACTGTGGGAACAACTGTTTTCTATCTATGGCATTCATATTGGTCAGATGCTGCTAACCCGTGCCGATATGGAAGATCGCGAACGCTTTCTGAACGCGCGCGACACCATGCGGGCGCTGCTTGATAACCACGTCGTTCCGGTAATTAATGAAAACGACGCGGTGGCGACGGCGGAAATCAAAGTCGGCGACAACGACAATCTTTCGGCGCTGGCGGCGATTCTTGGCGGCGCTGACAAACTATTACTGCTGACCGATCAGCAGGGGTTATACACTGCCGACCCACGCAGTAACCCGCAGGCCGAACTGATCAAAGATGTTTATGGCATTGATGATGCGCTGCGCGCCATTGCCGGTGATAGCGTTTCTGGCCTTGGCACCGGCGGCATGGGCACCAAGCTCCAGGCGGCGGACGTTGCCTGTCGCGCTGGCATCGATGTCGTTATCGCCGCGGGGAGCAGGCCGGGCGTGATTGGCGATGTTATGGCCGGTAACCCGGTAGGAACGCTATTCCATGCGCAGGACACACCGCTGGAAAACCGTAAACGCTGGATTTTCGGCGCGCCTCCGGCCGGGGAAATTATCGTGGATGAGGGCGCTCAAATGGCCATCGCCGAGCGCGGTAGCTCATTACTGCCTAAAGGTATTAAACAGGTCGAAGGCAACTTCTCCCGCGGTGAAGTTATCCGCATCCGCACCCTTCAGGGGCGAGATATTGCCCATGGTGTAAGCCGCTATAACAGCGACGCGCTGCGCCTGATTGCCGGGCATCACTCCCAGCAGATAGCCGAAATTCTGGGCTACGAGTACGGTCCGGTCGCGATCCACCGCGACGATATGATTGTTAACCACTAAGGAGCTGGCAGATGCTGGAAATTATGGGTAAAGCCGCCAGAGCGGCTTCTTATCGCCTGGCGCAACTGACGGCTCAGGAAAAGAACCAGGTGCTGGCCTATATTGCCGATGCCCTGGAGCAGCGGTCTGACGCTATTCTGGCCGCCAATGCCGAAGACGTTTCTGCGGCGCGCGAGCAGGGGCTGAGTGAGGCTATGCTTGACCGCCTGCAGCTTACGCCTGCGCGCCTGAAAGGTATCGCCGACGACGTGCGTCAGGTGTGTAATCTAGCCGATCCGGTCGGGCAGATTATTGACGGCGGGCGGCTGGACAGCGGCCTGCGCATTGAACGCCGCCGGGTGCCGCTGGGCGTGATTGGCGTGATTTACGAAGCGCGTCCTAATGTCACTATCGATGTCGCCTCACTGTGCCTGAAAACGGGTAATGCGGTCATTCTGCGTGGAGGCAAGGAGACGTGGCGTACCAATAATGCCACGGTGAAAGTTATCCAGCAGGCCCTGGAAGTCTGTGGGCTACCGGCGGGAGCGGTACAGGCCATCGAAAGCCCGGATCGCGAACTGGTCAGCGAAATGCTGAAAATGGATCGCTACATCGATATGCTCATTCCGCGCGGCGGCGCCGGCCTGCACAAGCTGTGCCGTGAACAATCGACAATCCCGGTTATCACCGGCGGTATCGGCGTCTGCCATATTTATGTGGATGAAAGCGCCGAAATTAATGCGGCACTCGACGTTATCGTTAATGCTAAAACTCAGCGACCAAGTACCTGTAATACGGTAGAAACGCTGCTGGTTAATGAAGCCATTGCCGATGCTTTCCTGCCTGCCCTCAGCGCACGTATGGCCGAGCGCGGCGTAACGCTGCATGCCGATGCTAACGTTATTGGCGCGCTGCAAAATGGTCCGGCACAGGTCGTCCCGGTCACCCCGGAAGAGTACGACAGCGAGTTTCTGTCGCTGGATTTAAGCGTGAAACTGGTTTCATCGCTGGATGATGCCATCGTCCATATTCGTGAGCACGGGACTCAGCACTCCGACGCTATCCTGACCCGCAGCCTGCGCAATGCCGACCGGTTTGTTAACGAGGTGGATTCATCTGCCGTTTACGTCAACGCCTCGACCCGCTTCACCGACGGCGGCCAGTTTGGCCTGGGCGCAGAAGTTGCCGTCAGCACCCAGAAGCTACACGCTCGCGGCCCGATGGGGCTGGAAGCACTGACCACCTATAAATGGGTGGGCTACGGAGACAACACCGTACGCGGTTAATCTCTCTATAAAAAGCGGCGCTTACGGCGGCCATCAGGCTAACCGTAAGCGCCGTTTTTTTATTGCTAAAACTCCCTGATGTTAACTGGCTGCAATTAACGGTATAAAACTCAATCAGCCATTTAACGAGGGAAATATTGATGAGTAATCAGCAAATAGCCAGCCAGCACGCTATAAATTTTACCGGCGTGGTCAGAGATATCTTGCGCGACCTGGTTCTGGCAAACACCGCGCTGCTCACGATATTTTCCATGTTTCTCTACACTATTATTAAATATCCGGACGACCTGATACGCGGGATCTGCGCCATTGTTATTTTGACTCCGGCGCTGATACTGATTGTCGTCTGGGCAGTTACCAGCGTTAAAATCAGCCTGATGCAGTTCCACCAGTCAAAAATAGTGGCATGGATATGGATGCTCTATTGCCTGGCCATTTTCGAAGTAGCCGTAGTATATGGTCTGGTTCAGGTCATCACGCTGCTGCTTAAATCGGTGGCCCGCTAATATATGGCAGCGATAAAAAGGGCAGGCGAGCGCTTATATATACGAATAAGCGCCGTAGATCTCCTGCGTCACCCGCTAAACTGGCAGCATCAGTGCAAAGAAATGCGCTATAAAACCGCGCTGGCGATAAACCGCACTTTTTGCGCGATAAACAACGCAAAACTGCCGAGAAAGTAAGCGACTGGCCGCACTGCCCATTGACGGAGTTAGCGGATTTACTTAACCTTTTACTCCGAAGTCCACGCTCGTGGCAGCCTCTCAGGGCCGATATAGCTCAGTTGGTAGAGCAGCGCATTCGTAATGCGAAGGTCGTAGGTTCGACTCCTATTATCGGCACCAACACTCTCAATAAGTACCCGCTACGTTTCCTTCCTGAGCCGCTAATTCACCTCATACAACGTCTTATAAAATCTATTTCCACTTACGTTTACCCACTATTTTCTGATAGAGCTTCTGATTTTTTATTAATGCCGAATAGAGTGATTCCCTCAAAACAAATGCGTTAAATCATATGTATTATTTGAGTTTCACAAAGATGGGCGTATCCTGTAGCCAAACTCTCAGGAGGCTCAATGACACTAACTTCCCTACAACTCTTCAAAAACCTCTCCGATGAAACCCGCCTGGGCATCGTGTTGTTGCTCAGAGAGATGGGTGAACTGTGCGTGTGTGACCTTTGCACTGCTCTGGAACAGTCACAGCCCAAGATCTCCCGCCATCTGGCAATGCTTCGGGAAAGTGGCCTATTGCTGGATCGCAAGCAGGGGAAATGGGTTCATTACCGCTTATCTCCGCATATTCCTTCCTGGGCTGCTCAGGTGATTGAGCAGGCCTGGTTAAGCCAACAGGACGACGTACAGGCCATCGCCCGTAAGCTGGCATCAGCCAACTGCTCTGGCAGCGGTAAGGCTGTTTGTATCTAAAAAATTTGCCTGTACATATATGTTTTTACGAATGTGATGGCATTGAGCAATAAGTTAAGGGCCTTAGCTCTTCAATCTGTGGTGAGTTTGGGAGTTTAGTGGCTTTGTTTATAGAGATGAGTGCAGCTGAGCTGCTATAGAGGAAGATATTATGTTATTGGCAGGCGCTATTTTTGTCCTGACCATCGTTTTGGTTATCTGGCAGCCGAAGGGATTAGGGATCGGCTGGAGTGCGACGCTGGGCGCAGTGCTGGCATTGATCTCTGGCGTTGTCCATTTTGGTGATATCCCTGTTGTGTGGAATATCGTCTGGAATGCGACGGCGACCTTTATTGCCGTGATTATTATCAGCCTGTTACTCGATGAATCCGGCTTTTTCGAATGGGCGGCGCTGCACGTTTCACGTTGGGGCAATGGTCGCGGGCGTTTGCTGTTTACCTACATTGTTCTACTCGGTGCAGCGGTGGCGGCACTGTTTGCCAACGATGGTGCAGCATTGATTCTGACTCCAATTGTCATCGCCATGCTGCTTGCATTAGGTTTCAGTAAAGGTACTACGCTGGCATTTGTCATGGCCGCCGGGTTTATTGCCGATACGGCCAGTTTGCCGCTAATTGTGTCCAACCTGGTTAACATCGTTTCTGCAGACTTCTTTGGGCTGGGTTTTACTGAGTATGCGTCGGTAATGGTGCCGGTGGATATTGCCGCTATTATTGCCACGCTGGTGATGCTGCATCTGTTCTTCCGCAAAGATATTCCGCCGACTTACGACCTGGCTCTCCTGAAAGCACCGGCAAAAGCGATTAAAGATCTGGCAACCTTCAGAACCGGCTGGATTGTTTTAGTTCTTCTGCTGGTTGGGTTCTTCATTCTTGAGCCGCTCGGGATTCCCGTTAGCGCGATTGCGGCTGTTGGGGCTGTCATTCTGTTTGCGGTGGCTAAGCGAGGCCATGCCATTAACACTGGCAAAGTGCTGCGCGGTGCGCCATGGCAGATAGTCATCTTCTCTCTGGGAATGTATCTGGTGGTCTATGGGCTGCGTAACGCCGGACTAACAGAATACCTCTCCGGTGTACTGAACGTGCTGGCAGATAAAGGACTTTGGGCCGCGACCTTTGGTACCGGCTTCCTGACGGCTTTCCTGTCTTCCATCATGAACAATATGCCTACCGTTCTGGTTGGCGCGCTCTCTATTGATGGCAGCACCGCAACAGGCGTTATCAAAGAGGCGATGATTTATGCCAACGTGATTGGCTGCGATCTGGGACCGAAAATTACACCCATTGGCAGCCTGGCAACGCTGCTCTGGCTGCATGTCCTTTCACAGAAGAATATGACCATCACCTGGGGATACTATTTCCGCACCGGGATCGTCATGACCCTGCCTGTGCTATTTGTAACGCTGGCCGCGCTGGCGCTACGTCTCTCTTTAACTTTGTAATGAGATACTGATATGAGCAATATCACCATTTATCACAACCCAGCCTGCGGCACGTCGCGTAATACGCTGGAAATGATCCGCAATAGCGGCACTGAACCGACCGTTATTCTTTACCTTGAGACTCCACCTTCACGCGATGATCTGGTCAAACTCATTGCGGATATGGGTATTTCCGTCCGTGCTTTGCTGCGTAAGAACGTCGAGCCGTATGAGGAACTGGGTCTTGCAGAAGATAAATTTACTGACGACCAGCTCATCGACTTTATGCTGCAACATCCGATTCTGATTAACCGTCCGATTGTCGTGACGCCACTGGGAACTAAACTTTGCCGTCCTTCGGAGCTGGTTCTGGATATCCTTCCAGATGCTCAGAAAGCGGCTTTCACCAAGGAAGATGGTGAAAAAGTCATTGATAACTCAGGTAAACGGCTGAAGTAAAGCTGAAGGGGGCAAATGCCCCCTTCATTATTAATTCGACATTTCAGCCTGGAGTTCTCCCTTTAGGGGATAATTTCTGCCGTCATATGCACTTTATTTTTCATTTGTGCCTCAATAATTTTA
Source organism: Salmonella enterica subsp. enterica serovar Choleraesuis (assembly GCA_022846635.1). Classification (GTDB taxonomy): domain Bacteria; phylum Pseudomonadota; class Gammaproteobacteria; order Enterobacterales; family Enterobacteriaceae. Next base: position 3,302,551 of record AP025685.1, on the reverse strand, counting down.
TACGATTTTCCACCCTCTTTTCGGGTCTGCTGACGTATATTATTTTCCGCGTCATCAAGCGTATCTCCAGTTGCGGTAACGGTTTTAGCTAATACGGCAAAGGGCATAAGAAAATAAATGAGTAAAAGCGTGATGGCTATTTTCATCGTAATACCCCGTCCGGTTTTATGGCCGTTTTGAGCCAGGATGCAATATCCTGGGTAGTCAGATTATTCTTTGCATTCCATGTATTACTCATCGGCCACCACATACCTTCACCCCGGGCGAAGGCTACGCGATAACGAACCATCGTGTCGTCAGGGTTTAAACGAAGAGCCTCCTGTAGCGCGGGCAGAGTATAAACCTGTTTCGAAAAAGTCTGTTTTGTCACCCGCTCTACGGTTTCCGCCAGTTTCCCATAAGAAGTTGTTTCACCTGCGACAAAAACCACTTCGTTCGTTATACGCGGCTGATGTAAATAAATAGCGGTGGTCAGTCGGCCTATATCTTCAGGAGATGTAACCGTGACCTGTGTTTCCCATCCCCCAAGAGCATGAATCGTTTTTTTAGCTAAATTCACCACGTCAAATTCTGGCTCGAAGAGAAAGCTGGTAAACATACCGGTCGAAATAATCACCCATTCCGTGGAGTTTTGTTCCCGCAGTAACGTCCTGACGTCATACTGTTCGTCCCATACGGGCTGGCCACTCCTTTTGCCGACAACGTCATAATCCACGCCGAACTGCCATGGAAAATAGCGGCGAACGCCTGCATCGAGAACCGCACGGGTAATTTTTATCTGCGTTCCCGCGCCTGCAACAAACCCCATGCAGTTAATAACGGTATCAAACTTAATAAGCTGGTCTTTTAACGCTTCGGCCGTACTTTCTGCTACGTCGATAACGATGAGTTCAGCTCCCGCATCGGCCAGTTTTTGATGGCTTTCTGAAAGCAGTTGGCCCTGTTTATCCATGGAGCCAGGCGATACGACAACGCTAACTGTGCCATCTTTTTGCATAACAGCCGGGATCAGCGAGTTCAATACGGCAGTACCCAGTTGTCCCGCTCCCAGCACCAATACTTTTTCTCTGGTATTTACGTTTTGCTCTACCATATTCACCCCTTACTTGAATAAGCAGCATGTTTGCTATGTACAAAGCAAGTCTATGGCAGAGGTCTTCGTTCGATAAGACTACGAATGCAGGTTAGACTGTTGGTAAAAATGGGATAATCGGCCCCCTGGCGCGAGGTGAGTGATGGATAAGCTGGAGTCAATGCAGGTCTACGTATGTGTCGTTGACACACGTAGTTTCGCTAAAGCCGCAGAAGTGCTGGGAATACCGCGCTCAACGGTTTCGCGGGTGGTTAAAACTCTGGAAGGGTATCTTGGCATTCAGCTATTACAAAGAACCACCCGCAAACTTAGCGTGACGCCGGACGGACAAAACTACTACGCAGAGTGTAAAAAGCTGCTGGCGGACATTACGAACATGGAGTCATCATTCCCCGGCCGGGCGGGTGAGCCCAAAGGCCGTTTTAAGGTGGGCATGCCGCAGTCTATAGCCCGCCACTGCATTATTCCCAGGATAGAGACTTTCCTGCGTCGCTACCCTGAATTAGAGCTAATGCTTTGCTCGAGCGATAACATTGAAGACATTATTCAGGAAGGGTATGACTGCGTTATTCGTACAGGCAGGATTGAGGATTCCACTACGCTAGTCGCCCGTCCGCTGGCAAATTTTACCTGGAGGATTCTGGCATCGCCGGCCTATATTGCGGCTCATGGTAAACCCGAGAATTTGGCGGATCTTGAAAGGCATCATGCCGTTGGCTATCTAAGCCACCGCACCGGACGTACTGTTGAATGGTTTTTTACTCTCAACGATGGCGACAGAGCAGTCCGCATGAACGAAACGCTGGTGGTGGACGATACTGATGCTTATATCCAGGCCGGGCTTCAGGGACTGGGGTTAATACGGGTTGCCAGTTATCTGGTCGAGCCATATTTGCAGCGTGGGGAGCTGGTTTTGTGCATGGATAATTATGTTTTTGATTTACCCCTATATTTGGTTTATCCGCAAAATCGATATCTTCCTGCCTCAATACGCGCTTTTTATGACTGGAGCAAAGCCGTTTTAAACCAATCTGATGATGGTGAACGGATAGCGGATTAACCTCCCTGCGATTAATTATCTCTATGGCTATTACATCGCCGGTTTTAGCTCCTCAATCAGCCGGTTCAGAACCAGAACCTGTCTCAGTCATCTGTAATATAAAGCGCACCGTGCAAACATTGGGTAGCTAACAGGCAGTATTCCTTTCCCCTGGCGGAAGGAGAGGCCATGCCAGGTTAAGGCTGGCCAGTTCTGTGGCGGAAAAGGCTGACACGATCGTGACCACACTCTGGAGGATAGGGATTCTCTGCGGCTATCGGCTTACGGTATAATTCCCCTTCAACAGGAGAATTTATGCAGCCCAACTTATCAACCCGATTAAATAAATATATCTGCGAAAGCGGAATCTGCTCCCGTCGCGATGCCGACCGATTTATCGAGCAGGGACACGTTTTTATTAATGGTAAACGTGCCTCATTAGGCGATCGGGTAGAAGCTGGCGATGTGGTCAAAGTGAATGGCCGGCTCATCGAAGCGCGCCAGGAAGACGATATGGTATTAATCGCGCTTAACAAGCCGGTTGGGATCGTCAGTACTACCGAAGGCGGAGAGAAAGATAATATCGTCGATTTCGTTAACCACAGCAGCCGGGTGTTTCCTATCGGCCGGTTGGATAAAGACTCTCAAGGTCTTATCTTCCTCACCAACCACGGTGATTTGGTAAACAAGATCCTGCGGGCGGGTAACGACCACGAAAAAGAGTATCTGGTTACGGTGAATAAGCCGGTGACCGATGACTTTATCCGCGGGATGAGCTCGGGGGTGCCAATCCTCGGTACCGTCACCAAAAAGTGCAAAGTTAAAAAAGAAGCGCCGTTTGTGTTCCGCATCACCCTGGTGCAGGGCCTTAACCGCCAAATTCGCCGGATGTGTGAATACTTCGGTTTTGAAGTGACCAAACTCGAACGCACGCGGATTATGAATGTGAGCCTGAAGGGGCTGCCGCCAGGCGAGTGGCGCGATCTGACCGATGATGAGTTAATCGAATTGTTTAAACTGATTGAGAATTCATCTTCCGAAGCTAAACCGGCAAAAGCCAAAGCTAAGCCGAAAGCGGCGGCGACTGCCACGAAAAAGCCGGCATCCAGCGGCGGTGCGCGCAATATGGCAAAAACCCCGGCAGAGCTGGCAAACCGCAAGCGGTTTACTTCGCCAGGCCGTAAGAAAAAAGGGCGCTAACCCGCAAGCAAATGCGCCGAATCAGCTTCGGCGCAAGTTTCCTGCTTCTATCAACGTCTGCCGCGCGGGGCCGTATTGGCAGACCACGAAAATGTCGCCTCTTTATCAACTTTATAAGCCTGCTGCTTTTTCAGCTGCCGGGCTTTCTTCGCTTCCGCTTCCCGCCCGGCCATTAATTTATCGATATATTCTTTTTTCAGGCGGTTGTTTTCTGCATTGGTTAACGGGCGTCCGTGGGCAATGCGGGCGCGATCGAGCAGGGTTTTCAGCTCCAGTTGCTCTCTCGGGGTCATATCCTGTTGGGTCAGACGTGGAATCGCCATGCTGTGTACCTCAGGTCAGAGAAATCGGGGCCGTATTTTCTAAGTATCGGGTTACCAGAATAACCTGTGTATGGTTAATTACACCATATTTTCCACCCTGAATTGGGGGCATGCTCGCAATTGAAATCCAAAGCCGGTTCTTTTACTTAAGCGCAGGATGCGGCGGGTTTTACCTTTCGCATTCCGCTTCGAACTGATCGAGTGCGGCCATTGCGCTGGCGACCAGGGTGAACAATTTCCGCTTCTCGTCCAGCTTACCGCTAAACCGGGATGCCAGACTCAATACCTTGCCATTACGTTCCGGCCAGCAGTCGTCGTAAGCGGCGGCGTTGAGATTTTTTTTAGCCCTGGCCTGCAATTCAGCCGTAGCAAGGCCACAGACATAAATACGCACCTCAACCTGTCTGCCCGGCGTGCCGTCCAGAAATAACACCACGTCCGACTGGCTCAGCCAGTGTGCGCAGGCAAAACGCAGCGCCGGGTATCCTTCCCAGTGATTTAGCGCGGTAGTGATTGAGTAGCCATTCTCAGAAAAATAGTCGGTCAGAAATCGCAGACACTCTTGCTGATAAGATTGAATTACGGCGTTTTTAAGCAGCTGCATTTCCTGAATATTAGCTAAGTTATTCAGCACAAAGGCTTCGGTTTCGCCAGGTATCGCGTTTTTTCCCATCAGTGACTCCAGGTGCAAGATATATTCGCGTAGCAACACCAGCCATTTATTCAGCGGTGACGCGACGAAAGCCATCCCAAGGCGGGGCGACAAAATAGAAAGGAATTGGTGATAGCTGATGCCATGCCAGCCAGCGGGGGCATCTCCATGAGGAGAAAGCACCACCAGGAGAGGTTTTTTCCCGGAGTATTGTTGTCTGAGGTGATTTTGATAATCGGCAAAAGGATTGTTTTGCGAGTGCCAGATTTTATTTTCCAGCGCCAGCGCCCATTCATCTGACTCCAGCAAAATATCAATCCGGTTTCCTTCACTGGTCATCACTTCCCGAGCTGGAGGGGATATCAGATAGGCATCTGGCGTGGTATCTGGCAGGCAATTGAGAAATGACTCAAGGACCAGGGTATCCAGGTTATGCCCGGCATCGGGGTCGATAAAAAAAGCCAGCAGATCGCTGACCGGGTTTTCATAATGGCCTCGGGCACCAATCGAAAACAGATTGATTTCCTTCTCTTCAATACCCGGCAAAGCATGAAGGTGGCTAAGTAACTCCTGTAACTCTGGCAAATCCATGGTGTCGTCCGCTTTGTGGTTTTGATGTGCCACAGATGCTAACAACAGCCAATGCCTGAACCGGTATTGGCTGTTGTTATTTCAGTCGGAGAAAATCCCCGGCTGCTTTATATGGCTTTAGTCAGAATATTACCTTCCCAGCCTTTCTGCGCGTAGTCGTTTAGGTTCGATATTTTTTTCACCGGCTGTCCGGCGCTGAAATTAACCTGCTTGAGGTCAATCCATACCTGCGAAGCGGCAAAGGTCGATTTGAAGTGATACTCCTGATGCGATAGGTCAGAAATAGTGGTCCAGTAAGTCCCGATACCTTTATTAGTCTGCGGTTTTTTGCTGTATTTTTCGTACATATCAATGACTTTCTGCTCGCCTTTATTGGCTGGAATGCCAATAGGATAAGCAACGTTGTTTATCACCGAGAGAGCAAAACCCTGAGCCTGATTTTTGTTATCCGGCTGCGGCAGGTTTTTGAGATCCCAGCTGGCGCGTACCAGGCGCTGGTCGGCTTCAAGGCCGGTAGGGATCTGTTCGCGCTCCGCATTTTTATAGTGGCTCAGATTAGCGAGCTGTTTAGCGTAGGAAGGAGGGTTGGTCATTACCCGATAATCTTTGTTGTGGTAAATGTTCACCTTCCCATTATCAATCTCAATAATGGCAGAGTCGCCGCTGACGTCTTCAATAGCGATATGCTTCGTATCGGTAGCGTAATCGACCGGGAGCTTCGCCGCGACCAGGCGAACATTTTCCCGGATGCCTTTCACCGCCTCGTCAACGGTTGAGAAGTTATCAAGGATATAGCTCAGCCACGCCCGGCTTTCTAAAACGGGTTTATCCTGGTTGTCCTGCTGAACCTGAGAACCATTCATATAAAACAGGGTGTGGCCCGCAAGCCCTTTTTCATTCATCCCATCCATAGGAAATACACCGTCGGCATAAACCACTACGCTGCCGTAACGGGTATCCCAGTGAGCGGCATTGGCCGAATCACCGCCAGTATGCGCCACGCCGCGCGGAGTGATTATCAGGCTGGGATCGACCGGGCCGAAAAAGTCCAGATTACGGGCGCTAACCATATAACCGGGGAACATGTTAATAAAAGCGCGGGTGCAGGCATCTGCTGTGCTGATGCCTGCAGTGGTTAATGTCATACCGAGTAAGGCGCTGGCGATGACTGTTTTTTTCATCCTGTTTTCCTCATTATGTTTTATTGTGCTGCCTATGTTAGCGAGGTGCGTTGTCTCGTAATAAGTCAGTTACTGTGGGAAAATACCCCGATAAGGTTGAAGGAAAATTGGATGAAAGGGATTGGCTTTACGCTGGCGCAAATAGAGGCTTTTGCCTGTGTATGTGAATGCGGCACCTTGACGCAGGCGGCCAAAAAGCTGAAGAAAGATCGCACGACGGTAAGCCAGTTGCTGGATTATCTGGAGATCGATCTCGGCTACAAGTTATTTGAACGCAATACCCGCCCGTTAACTCTGACTGAGCCTGGCCAGCTACTTTACCGTCAGGCGCGACTGTTTTTACATGAGGCAGAGACTTTTTCGCATGTCGCCCATACGCTCTCCGGGCACATTGAGAGCCACCTGACCTTATGTTACGACCCGTTCACTCCGCGCGATTTTTTACTCCGGCTGTCTACTCTGCTGTCCGCACAGAACATTACGCTCAATTTACTGATGTGTGAGCGGCAGGAGGCCGAGCGCTGGCTTGATGAGGGCAGGGCGCATATCGGAATTTATCAGGCCCTGAATCGGTCGGTGAACGATCATCTTCGCTGGCGGGCCATCGGAAGCCTTGAGTTGGCGGCCTGGGCTAAAAAAGGTTTTTTTCCGGTTAAGCCAGTATCTTTGCTGCAACTTGCCGCCAGCCAGCAATTAGTTCCCTACCGTGAATTACCAGAATCTCTTGCTCAGCGCATCCAGATTGCCGATCGGCTGATTCATATCAATGAGTTATCTATGTTAAAGGAGAGGCTTTGTGCTGGAGGTGGCTGGGCATTCTTGCCGCTGCACCTGGGCGTGGATCAGTGGCCAGGGATTGAAAGGCTGGATACGGAAACCGGCGATCGGGGCTTAACGCATCCGGTTGTTGCCCTCTGGAAGCCGGGGCAACTTCCCCCGGCGCAGATGGAAGGGCTGGTGAAGTCAATTGATCGTGCGTGGCGTGAGAAATAGCGGCATTAGCCGCAAAATTTTACATATGCTGTGATGCCAATGGCTGGGGGGCTGGCTCTGTGGCACAGATATTATTGGTCTGCGGAGCTGAATGGCTGCGCATGGCCTCCAGCGTCATCGCCGCCGATTCGCAAAGCTCATCACGCAGTGCCATCCGGCGGCGAAACTCGCTGCGTTTACTGCTTTTAACTGCCTGAATATCTTTTATCGGCTCCTGCTGAGGCAGTGCGAACCAGCCCGTCTGACGGCGTTCGCCACCGCATTCTAGCCAAAACTCATCATAGCTGGATTTTAGATAGCGGCTTTTTACCTGGCTGTGGTTAGCAATTCCATTGATTTTATTAAGCTCAAAACTGCGGGCAAACTGCCACGCGAGCGTCATCAACATATTTTTAGGCCGCATACCATATGCCTGCCGGGTTAGGACCGCCGCTCCAGCGGGTGTTAAGGTATTTGTTAAATGGTCGCTCTTCATATCCTGGGAGTTCGGCATTATTGCGTATAAGGCTTGCAGCAGTGGAGCGCTGGCATAATTGCTGATATTGCCGCCACTGAAGCGGAGGTAGCAATACCGTGCGGATAGCCCGCAGCAGGCGGCGGTAATAGCGTTTATAGGTCAAAGCCAGGGCGTTCTTTTTCCGCCAGGTCGTGAATGTGCTCATAGTCCCTCCAGAGTATTTGCTCTATCAAACACGGAATCCTTTCAACGTTTTTAAAACGACGTAGCAACATTGTGTGAACACTGCGTGGCGTTTAGGTTCTGTATAAGTTTTCATCAAAACGGCGCTGTGATTTAGCCACAGGAGCAAATTTTAAGGCTGTTACGCAGGGGATGAGGCCGTCGGGATTTTTAGGGAGGCATGTGGTGCCAGGTCTTTCTGAGCCCGGCAGCTCGTTGAGCTAGAAAAAATTATTTTTAACCGCTAATTTTTATTCAGAATTGAAAATTAGCGGCTTGCAGGATTCTTCAGCAGAAGGGGCCTGGCCCCTTTTATCATCGTATGGCCTGTAATATCAGAGCGCTATCGTGGCGTCGGGCGGAAAAGTTGTGCTGCCTTCGCCAAGGCTACGTTGCAGCAGTACTGTATCCAGCCAGCGTCCGTGTTTAAAGCCTATGTTTTTTAGCGTTCCCGCCTCCATAAATCCAGCGCGCTGATGCAATTTTAAAGAACCGTGGTTGCTGCTATCACCGACAATGGCAATAAGCTGCCGGTATCCATTTGCTTCTGCCCAGTCTATCGCCTGGCCCAGGAGTTGTTTGCCAATCCCTTGTTTCTGAAAGGCCGGAGAGATGTAAATCGAATTTTCGAGTGTAAATCTGTATGCGTAGCGTTCACGATAATGGGTGAGGTAACAATAACCGATGACCTGCTCCTCACCGATCGCCACATACCATGGTAATTTTTGGCTGTTAATTTTGCGCAGGCGGCTGAGCATCTCCTCAACGCCAGGGGGCTCCGTTTCAAAGCTGGCGGTGCCATGTATCACATGGTAAGCATAAATCTCTTGAATCGCCGGGATGTGCTCTTCTCCTGCATTGATAATTCTCATTGGCTTGCCTCAGTTGCCATTTTTGCTCAGATTACGACAAAACCTTAGGTGGTGGTAAACACAAAAACTTATGGGACAAAGATGGAGATGCCGGGAAAAATAGAGCAATCAATAAGAGGAAGCGATCGTTAAATCACCATTCGTTTCTCATTAAATAATCCTGGCTGGAATGTTTAACCGGTGAGGCGTATATTGTCGCCTCGTGAGATGACGTTCCTCCGTTAACCACTGCCGATTCTGTCCGCAGTTAATGACGTCTACAGTAAACCTGACCTTGGTCGGGGCTGTAGGCGTACATGTTCTATATCCCCTCCCAATGGTCAGCCCGAAACTTTCGAGCTAAAGACCGATGTTAAAAATTTCAAAATTCGAACAAGTTGAGCTGCTACCTTACATGGGTAAATGGCTTGTGATCTCCAGTCTGATTGCCATCCTTGCCGGGAGCGCATCCGCAGGCTTTTTGCTTTCGCTTGAAAGCGCAACCCAATGGCGCGAAGCGCACCGCTGGTTGATATGGCTACTGCCGGTAGCCGGACTGGGCGTAGGGTTGCTCTATAACTGGTGTGGTAAATCGGTAGATGCCGGTAACAACCTGATTATTGATGAAGTTCACGACCCTAAAAATGTCATTCCTTTGCGTATGGCTCCGCTGGTCCTGATCGGTACTCTGGTTTCGCATCTGTTTGGCGCATCTGTTGGCCGTGAAGGGACGGCGGTACAAATGGGCGGCGCGCTGGCTGATCAACTTACCCGTCTGTTTCGATTAAAACCTGAAGACAGACGTATTTTGCTGATGGCCGGGATGAGCGCGGGCTTTTCTTCAGTCTTTGGCACGCCTCTTAGTGGTGCTTTTTTTGGGCTGGAAGTGCTGGCAATAGGGCGCATGCGTTACGATGCCTTATTCCCCTGCCTTTTTGCCTCGGTGGTCGCCAATCAGGTCTGCCTGTTTTGGGGCGTACACCATACCGCTTATGCCATAGGCCACATTGTTCCACTGGGGTTGTGGAGCACGCTGGCGGTGGTGATTGCCGGGGTGGCGTTTGGCATCACCGGGATGCTGTTTTCTACCTTAACTCAGAAGCTGGGCCGCTTAGTTAAGAGCCAAATTGGTTGGGCTCCACTGCGGCCGCTGGTGGGTGGGGCGCTGATTGCGGTGCTGGTCTGGGCACTGGATGCCTGGCAGTTTACCGGTCTCGGCGTTCCTGAGATTGTTCGGGCTTTCCAGCAGCCGGTTGCACCGTGGGAATTCGCCGGGAAAATGTTTTTTACCGTCTTGTCGTTAGGGACCGGTTTTAAAGGCGGTGAAGTGACCCCGTTATTTTATATAGGCGCGACCTTAGGTAACGCTCTGGCACCGCTGCTGCATATGCCATTTGCCATGATGGCCGGAATCGGCTTCGTGGCGGTTTTTGCCGGAGCCGCCAACACCCCGGTAGCGACGACCTTTATGGCGATTGAGCTATTTGGAGCCGATATTGCTCCTCTGGCTGCCATTGGCTGCTTCACTGCTTATCTGTTCTCAGGCCATACCGGCATCTATCACGCCCAGCGTATAGGCTTAAGTAAGACCTTTTTCAATAAAGGCGACATTCCACAAAACCTGCGTATTTCCGAGCTGCCCGCCTTTCGCAAACAATTGGCAACACAAAAGCCGGTTCTGGCCGATGAAAAAACGGTTAATCGTGATGTGTTAATTAACACGACGGACAGTGCAAAATGAGCCAACTTTCAGGAAATTCAATTGCAGCTTTGCGTCTCTACTTCCCTGTCTCACTGAAGGTGACTAAAAAAAATGGCTGGGCGCGATTTGGTAACCCGACGCTGGCGTCTTATCTGCTTGAGGCCGCTAAACAGGCTGGTATCCAGCAGGTAATATTGCATCCGATTAATTCCGGCTATTTACCCGGTGAAAGGCTGTCGCACTATCACCCTGAGTTAATGAATATGAAGCATCCACAGTGTCTGGAGCTGCTGGATACCGAGCAAAAATTACGGGAGTTTCTGCACTGGTATAGCCAGGAGCTACAGGGTGTGCACGCAGTGTTGTTGCAATGCGAACTGCCGTTGCGCTCAGCCGCTGCGGCTATGCCTTCGTCAGAGGCAGTGTAACCTTATTGGGATGAGGCAGGCCGGTGAACGGCCTGCTCTCATCACGGTAGCCGGATGGCGGCTGAGAATGTAACGCCGGATTTTTCGTTTTTTGAACTGTCGCTCACTTCTCCATGCAGGCCTGCGTACTTTACTCACATAATCTATCTCTTAGCGTGGGGTAGCCCATAATGATCCCCTGAACCTTAATACACTCAGGAGATCCTTCATGTCTAAAGCGCTTATAGTTATCGACTTGCAAAACGATTATGCAACCGGTGGAGCAATGGCTTTGCATGGAATTGAGGCGGCCGTGGCTAATGCGGCTAAAATAATTGCCGATTTCCGTAGTAAAAATATTCCGGTTATCCATATTCAGCATATCTTTAGCGATAGTGATGCACCCTTTTTTCGCCCGGATAGTCAGGGGGCAGAGATTCAAAAAGCAGTGCAGCCGCTTAATGGCGAAGATGTGGTAGTGAAGAATAATGTTAATGCTTTTCTCAATACTGATTTGCAGAATGTATTAGATAAATATAAACCCACGGAGTTGGTTATTCTCGGTGCTATGAGCCATATGTGTGTAGATGCCGGCGTTCGGGCTGCATCTGATTTAGGATATAACATCACGGTTATTCATGATGCCTGTGCTACGCTTGAGCTTGAGTTTAATGGTATTAAGGTTCCTGCCGAACAGGTGCATGCAGCCTTTATGGCGTCGCTTAAATTTGCCTATGCAGATTTACAGTCTGTGGATGAATATTTAACTATCTGATGAAGGGTTAGCGATGAGATTGTTGGTTGTTACTATTTGTTAGCGTGATGGCGGGTAGCTTTATTTTATAATGTAAAAAAGCCAGGGCGATGACTCTGGCTTTTTTATTGTGTGACAACCTTATTGTTCGTTTTTTATACTCAAATTACAATTGAATAAGACTCGTAATTATTAATTCATTTTAAATGTGCCATTATTAATCTGATATTTCAGTGGTAAAGGTTTGATGTTATTACAAATACCATTAATAAAATCATATCTGAGAGTTATTGATCTTAATATCATCTGGTGATGGTTTATTGCATGCTCGTTACATTTTCTTATATACCCTCTCTTTTCGTACTCCTGAAAACCCTTTTAAAACCTTAAGTTGTAGATGCTTTTTTGTTGGTTATTTTGTTTTTAAACAATGAGATATCCCTGTTTAAGGTATTTTAAAACCTATTAATTTTTGTTTCACGGAACTCTGTGCTGAAATGCGCCAACTTAATCACTGCTAGCAACCCATTCAGATTCAATGAAAATGAAAAAGGCCAGGTCCGTGAAAAATAAAACTCTATCAAAAACTATAATGCTCCCGGCTGCGCTGGTATGTTCTTTGTTTTCTGAGTCAGTGCTAGCGAATATGACCGTCTATCCGATGGAAGTGGAATTGGGGGCTTCGGGTAGTTCTAAAATACAGGTCTTATCACAGAGCAATGAAGTTCAGTTTATAAAGATAAAACCAAAAAAAATAATTAACCCTGGAACTAAGCAGGAAACAGAGGCTGAAGTTGATGCCTCTGAAAACTCGGCTTTAATTGTCACTCCGCAAAAAATTGCTCTGACGGCCGGTGGTGAGCGTTTAATTCGCCTGATATCTATGGCACTTCCTGAAAAGGAAACGACCTGGCGAGTCTATTTTGAAGGCGTTTCAGAGCAGAAATATAGCGGTGAAATTGGTGGCGATGATAAAAAAGGATCGGCAGAAGTGGGGGTTAGCATTATATGGGGGGCATTGGTACACGTTGCACCTAAAACCACGGTGGTGGGATTAACATATAACTCTCAAACCGGGGAGGTAAGTAATACCGGAACGATTCGTCTGCCATTAAGAGAGCTGGCTGTTTGTAATAATGAAAAAGATTGCGTCTGGACTAAAGAAACAATGACTATCTATCCAGATATGCACACTAAATTAAAATCTTTCACTTATTCTCCAGGGAAAATTTATCGGGTGAAATATTACAACTGGATTAAAAACTCTGTTGAAGAGATGGCGTTATCAGTGTCTTCAGCACATTAACCGCCCTTTTTAAAAGGGAATTACTAAGTCAATAAGAAACAAGGATATTATCAATGAAAGGCATGTTCAAAATCGCATTATGTTCAGCTGCTATGGTGGTTGCTCTGAATGCTAACGCTCTCCAGCAGGATATTACGGTTACTGCAGATATCGACCCAACCGTGTCAATCTCTAAAGCCGACGGTGCAGCCCTGCCAGACAGCATTACTATGCAGTATCGTGCAGGCCAGGGCCTGGTGGCTTACAAAGAAAACGTGAAACTGTGGAGCAACGCCGCAGATAAAGATCTGATGGTTAGTCTGTCTGCCGAGCCAAAGCTGACCGATCCTAGTGGCCAGGGTAGCATTCCTCTTAGCGTACTGATCGATGGCAAAGTGCTGTCTACCACTCAGACCACTTATGACTATAAAACTACCTTCCCATCAGGCATCAAAAACGGTTCTTCTGTAATGCCACTGGTTATTACTCAGAAAAGCGCGGGTGAAGCTACCGTGGCCGGTAAATATACCGGTCTGGTTAGTCTGATTATCTCTCAGGCAACGACTTCAGGTGAAAAAGGCTAAGTCTTAACTCCTATTTGTTTCAGCGAGGCGAATGACCGCCTCGCTTTTTCTTCGAGCGCCACGGATGAGCATAACTTCAAAAATAATTTCCGCTGCGTTAATTGCCCCGATAATCTCTTTGCAGGGCGCAGTTGCCGCGTTACAGGTTCCTCAAGGATTCGAAGAGCTGGCACAGGGGCAGTTAGTCTGGCTAGATGTTTCTCTCTATGGTGATTCTCTGGGTTTATTCCAGGCGAAAGTCGATCTCGAAAATATTATTTTTGTTCGCCCGAACGATATTACGGCGGCTATTTATCAGAAATATGGTGAATCGGACGCATTGCGCGGATTGCTGGATAGATATCTCAGTCATTCTCTGGCGCGTAATGGCAACTTATCGTGTAGTACCAATGGTCAGGCACCGGGCTGCGGCTATCTGGCGCCGAAAGAACTGGCCATTATTTTTGATGAAAATGAAGGCCGGGTGAATATTTTTCTTGGGCAAGGCTACTTGCCGAAGAAGAAAACCAGTGATGCTTTTTTTCAGGCTACCACGGAGGCCAGTAATGCGCTGATTCATCAGCAGAATATTAACTTTGTTACCGACAAACACTATCAGTCGATTGCTTTACAGGGCAACGGATCTTTAGGGGTGACAGAGAATGGTTATCTGAACGTTGACTGGAACTGGAATGGTCAGCGTTATCGTAATGAAAGCCGCCAGGACACTGAGGTTAATAACGCCTACTTTCGTCAGGATTTCCTAAAGCGCTTCTATGTGCAGGCGGGCATCATGGATTCACGCGATATTTTCAGTAACGCGGGCGGCAGCATCAACCTGAGCCAGCTCCCTATCGGGAAAATTCGGGGCCTGCGTACGGGGTCTACTATGGCTTGGGTCAATCGCGATAAAGTGGTACGCGGTACGCCTGTTAGCGTCTTTTTAACCCAGGACTCACGCGTCGATGCCTATCGCGATAAGCAACTTCTCTCCTCCTTCTACCTTAAAGCCGGTATGCAGGAACTGGATACCCGCAGTTTTCCGCCCGGCAGCTACACGGTTACCCTGCGGGTCTATGAGGATAACCAATTAGTTCGCACCGAAAGTGTGCCTTACACCGCGACTGGAGATATGTCGTTTGGCTCTTTTCAGTGGTTTTTACAGGGCGGGCAGCTTACGGGTGATGATGGCCGTAATTTCAATGATAACAAGAGCGTGGTTCAGGGCGGCTTGCGTCTGCCCTTAACGTCAAATCTGTCTCTGACCGCCGGTAGCACGGTGCTGAGTAACGTGAATTACTGGGAAGGCGCTGCCGACTGGACCCACGGCTTTAATTCCGGCCCGATGGATGGGGTACTCACTACGCGCGTTAGTTACCTGCATGGCAGTGATGGTTCGCGCGGCAATATTCAGCAACTGAGCTATAACGACGGCTTCTCGTTAAGCTTTTATCGTTCCGATATGCAGGCCGAAGATTGTAATTCTCGCGAGTCCCGCCGTTATAGCTATAGCGGCTGCTATAAAAGCGTCAATATGATGCTGACCTATCCTATCGGCCAGTGGTTTACCAGCCTGGGTTATAGCCTCAATCGGAATGAAGGCCGCTATGTTTATCGCAATCAGCTTAATGACCCTAATAATGATTATGGGCAGGGGGCGCCGTGGGAAAAGATCTACGCGACCCGTACCCGCAGCAGAACCTGGCAACTAGGGGTTAGCCGCCTATTTACCTTTGGTGACTTTAACGTTAACGCCAGCGCTAATGCTTTTACTCGTACCGACAGCGGTTTTAATGGCACCGACCGGGGGGGATTTATCTCTCTTACCCTGACGCGTACCACCAAACCGGGTAATAGCGAGCACCGTAATGCTTACTCAGTAGGTAGCTCATACCAAAGCAGCCGCTACGGGCGCGATCAGTTTAGCTATAACGCAGACTGGAGCCGCTATGCCAATAACGACAGCGAAAATGAGCTGGGGGCTTCGGTGTATGGCATGAATAGCGATACCGCGACGGTCTCTGCCTATGGCCGTGCCGGAGGCCAGTATGGTACCGGATCGCTTACCTTGAGTGACTCTTACGACAGGGAGCAAAGTGGCCACCGCTTTAGCACTACCGGGAACTATAGCTCTTCGCTGATGCTAAGCCGTAATGGGCTGACGCTAGGTCGCTGGGGCGATGGCAACCCGGCTTCGGCACTGCTGGTGAACGTGGAGGGTACTGATGAAGATAAACACTCCGCGGTGCAGGTTTCCGTCGATACCGCCGGTCAGGCCAATGTGAATACCAATAGCCGGGCATTGTTTACGGTGCCTGGTTATACCCAATCCACCTTAAGTATTACTGAAGCGCTGGATACGCCAGCGGGTGTCGGCAGTGAAATCCGCAAAGGAGCCGGGCAACGCAGCCTCTTTATGGTGCCAGGCAAGGCTTATCAGCGTGCTATCGAGGTGCAGTCTCGCTACACCTGGCTTGGCCGAATGATGGATCAGAATAACCATCCTCTGGAGGACGGTATCCCACTAAACGTTCTGTCGTGGAGCCCGCTCGGTGGCGGCAACTTTACCCTTGAAACCGAACGTCCATTGACCCGCCTGTACATTATGCGCGATAGCGAGTTCTGGCAGTGTGGTCTGCACGTTGAGGCCATGCGTGATGTGGTGCGTTTTGTGGGCACCACCCATTGCAGCAGCATCGCAATGACTAACCTGCCACAGGCTGAACTTCGGGCCGTCGAACTGATGACCGCCGGGCATCGTACTAGCGGTGATGAGCCGGTGGCCATGAGCCGCTGAGCTAAAAAAAGGGAATAGAATATGGCCTGCTATCGGTTAAACCCCGGATGGATGGTTCTTAACATCTTGCTGATATTTGCAAGCGTAGTATGTGTCTTTGACGCCGATGCGGTTGGATTTGCTCCGGGGTCTCAGGATAAAACCATAGATTTTGGTTTCGACCGTGCCGGGGTTTCGGTGAATATGTATATCTGGAATAACGAATTTGGTGGGGTAGGGGTTACGGGGAGTCCCTGTACCACCACAGCAAACTGTGCCGATAATAAAGGTTCTGCGAATGAAGGCCGCCAGGAAGGGTTATTTTCGGTCTACCGTGAGGGAAGGGATAAAACCAAATCCGCTAACCGGGTGGATTATCGGGTTAGCGTATTAAACCCTACCACCTGGGGTGCGCAGGAGGTCAGTAATGGTAAAGAAGTTGTCTGGACTAATACCAACCGGCGCAATATACAGCGCCAGGTAGTACTACCCGGTGTAACTGGCCCTACCTGGTGTGTACCGGCCCCAATAACCTTGATAACGCCAGACTTTCCAGTAACGGATAAAAGCTCAGGCCGTTATCGCGGAATACTACGCATTATCTATACCCCAACAACTCAATCGTCCTCCATAAAGTAATACCTGGGCTGCCGCGGACGACTACGAAGTTAAGTATTTTATCAAGATACGGAGTTAAAAGGATGAACAGCATTGCGCCAGGCATGAGGCGGTTGTTTCTGTGCGGATTATTATTATCTGTCTGCCTGTCTTTTGTTTCTGAAAAGCTGGCGGCGAAGGAATTTGTTAATACAGCTCCTGGGCCTAAAAATACCCAAATAGATGTTGGTTATGACCTGGCGGGAATGCCAGCCAATATTTATATCTGGAAGAATGAGTTTGGCGGTGCTACTGATCCTGCCTGCGGTACTTCAATCGGATGTATTAATATGGATAGCCAGAATATTCTGCTTTGCAATAACGCCAACTCTGTCTATGGGTATTGTCAGAGTTCTCCCTACTGGATTGTTGGTGACACGGGTAATGACACTATTACGCTGGAGTTCAGGCACTCTAGCGGGCGTAAAGTTGATTTGCTATTGACCTCCAGAAAGTGGGGGAGCTATGCGTCCTGGAATGCTGCAGCAATGTTAAGAAAGACCAATGGTTTCAATGTCTTCATTCCCGCTCAGGAGTTAAAAAAACTACCGCTTACTGGAGTCTGGAAGGCATCACTAAAGATGAGAGTAAAAGCCTGGGGGGGGCCTTGTTCGGGGTATGAAGACACTCATACTGGCTGTACCTGGAACCCGATTCTGCGTGCAGACTGGAATGCCGATATTACTCTGCGAATTACAGACACCGGCACTCAGCAAATCTATTTTCCCGCTTATCCAACTTCGACGCCCACCGTGAATCTGAAGATTAATGCTCATCCGGGTAAAGATGCCGAAGCCAGCGGTCGCAATGGGCTGGATATGTGCCTGTATGACGGCAGTGACTCTACTCGTAACCAGGTCAGCCTTATTTTTAGCGATGAGGGGGCGTCAGCGGAAGGCAGGCCGACGGGGCAGTTTTCGGTTTATCGTGTTGGGGGAGTTAAAACTCAACCCGCCAATCGAATTGATTATCGAGTCAGCGTACTGAACCCTACAACGGGTGCGGTGCAGAATATCACTAACGGTAAAGAGATTATCTGGATGAACACCAACCGGCGTAATATCCAGCGCCAGGTGGTGCTGCCCGGCGTTCCCGGTTCCACCTGGTGTGTTCCGGCTCCTATTACGCTAATAACGCCGCAGTTTAAAATGACAGACAAAAGTTCCGGCAAATATCGCGGTACTCTGCGCATCATCTATACCCCAACGACCCAGTCCTCTTCTGAGAGATGAGCTGCGGTAAGAAGAGGAAGGGTCGCAGGTTAAAGCATAAGAAAACGGGCGTGAATTACGAACGCTCTGAGTTCTGGCTAAGTTTGAACAGCCTGGAGTTGATGATGGCGATATTCACTTCGCAGGGTACGCCGTCATCCAGGTAAACCGTTTCGTTTATCTCCAGCGCCGCCGAATTCTCGGTTAAATTGAGCAGCTCAAGCTGCTCGGGATCGGTAACATTAAAAGCGCTTAAGCTTTGGCTGCGGCGCTGTACCTTTTTCCCGGTGACTTCTTCTATATAGGTGTATTTAGATATTTCCAGCTTGCTGAATTCCATACTGCTAAACAGATTTACCGGCATATGGATATATTCCAGCGCCACCGGCGTTTCATCAAAACACATCAGGCGTAAGATCTTATAAATCTGATCGCCATTTTTTATCCGTAAAGCCTGCGCTATCTCTGGCGACGGGACTTTTATAATGCTGGCAGAAATAACCTTTCTAACGCCTTTATAGCCGTTTTTCTGGGCCTGATAGTCAAATGGAGATAGGGCGTGAAATCGGCCCGAATGGTTACTTTTTCCAATGGAACCGACAAACAAACCCGAGCCTTTTACCCGGTAAACTCGCTGCTGTTCAATAAGAATCCGTGTAGCTTCACGAACCGTGGCGCGGGTAATTCCAATATTTTTGGCTATAGCAATTTCAGTGTCGATTTTATCTCCCGGTAACAGCCCGCTGTCTTTAATTTTTCGGAGAATATAATCAACCACCTCTTTCTGCTTTTCTGTAATGCCATCGACCATCAATGAGGTTCCCGTAAGTATAAAAATATGGCCCCGACGGGCTGCTTTGCTACATGTATGCCTGAATTTATTTTCATGGCACCAGCCTGAATGCCAGGGGATGTGATCGAGATAACGGAATCACAGATCAAAATAACATGCTTAGCCATATTTTGATTTTACATATTGTATCTATACACGTCTATGTGCATCATTTGCATGTATAGACAAGTTGAACATGTATAGACGTGATGAAAACTTATCAATAAAAAAACTTTCACTATCACCAAAGTAAATTAATTTATATTAAGCATTTGTTTTATAAGTTGTTTGTTGGTGGTGGTAAGACGGATTTTCGCAGGGAGCGAGTACTTAAGCTTATAACAGCCGGAAAAATACAACTAAAGATCAAAGCTTAAGCCCGACGCATAGCAACAGAATGACTGGACATCTAAGGCATTAGATCCTGCGGCACGATTTCAGATTACTGACAAATTAAGTCTAAAGTGAGATGAGTTCATGGCAAATCGAGAGCTGGCAAACGCAATCCGTATTCTGAGTATCGACGCAATTCAAAAGGCCAATTCTGGTCATCCGGGCGCCCCTATGGGCATGGCAGATATCGCTGAAGTTATCTGGCGTCATCACCTTCGTCACAATCCTAAAAATCCCCAGTGGTTTAACCGCGATCGCTATATTCAGTCCAACGGCCATGGCTCCATGCTGCACTATTCGTTGCTGCATCTCACCGGTTACGACGTGACGATGGACTCCCTGCGGGAATTTCGTCAGCTCCATTCCCGCACTCCCGGCCATCCAGAATATGGCTATACCCCGGGCGTAGAAACCACCACCGGGCCGCTGGGCCAGGGCGTGGCCAATGCTGTCGGCATGGCTATCGCCGAGAAAGCCCTGGCGGCCCAGTTCAATAAGCCGGGATTCGATATCGTCTCTCACTTTACCTGGCTGTTTATGGGCGATGGCTGCCTGATGGAGGGTATCTCCCATGAGGCCTGCGCGCTGGCCGGAACACTACAGCTTGGGAAGCTTATCGCGGTCTGGGACGATAACGGCATCTCTATTGATGGGCACGTTGAAGGCTGGTTCTCAGAAGATACGGCAGCGCGCTTCCGGGCCTATGGCTGGCACGTTATCGAAGGAATCGACGGGCACGATCCGCAGGCGATTGATGCCGCAGTGCGTGAGGCTAAAGCAGTAACCGATAAACCAAGCCTGCTGTGCTGTAAAACCATTATCGGGTTTGGCTCACCAAACAAAGCAAACAGTCACGATTGCCACGGCTCGGCGCTGGGCGCGGAAGAAGTGGCGCTGGTGCGTAAAGAGCTCAACTGGCCTTATGCACCGTTTGAGATTCCTGGCGCAATTTATGACGCATGGGACGCTACGAAAACAGGGGCCGCCAGCCAGCAACAGTGGGACTGTTTATACCAGGCCTGGCAGCAAGAGTGGCCGGAGCTGGCCGCAGAATTTACCCGCCGGATGAATGGTCAGTTGCCGGAAAACTGGTCGCAGGATATGGATAACTATATTGCGACCCTACAGGCTAACCCGGAAAGCCTCGCGACCCGCCAGGCGAGCCAGCACTGCCTGAACCATTTTGCCGGTTTGCTGCCGGAGCTGATGGGGGGCTCGGCCGACCTGTCGCCATCTAACCTGACCCGCCACTGCAAGTCGGTAGATTTCACCGCGGAGCACCCCCAGGGTAACTACATCAGTTATGGCGTTCGGGAGTTCGGCATGTCGGCCATCATGAATGGCCTGGCCTTGCACGGCGGTTTTATCCCTTATGGCGGCACCTTCCTGATGTTTATGGAGTATGCCCGCAACGCGGTACGCATGGCGGCGCTAATGAAAATCCGCTCGGTATTTGTCTATACCCACGACACCATCGGTTTAGGGGAAGACGGGCCAACCCATCAGCCGGTGGAGCAGCTTGCTTCACTGCGCCTGACGCCAAATATGGAAACCTGGCGCGGCTGCGATCGGGTAGAGGTCGCTATCGCGTGGCGAGAAGCCGTCGAGCGCCAGAATGGGCCGAGCGCGCTCATTTTTACCCGTCAGCCTCTGGCCCAGCAGCCGCGCAGTGCCGCGCAGATGGCGGATATTTCCCGCGGTGGCTACGTGCTGGTGGATTGTGAAGGGCAGCCGGAACTGCTGTTGATTTCCTCTGGGTCGGAAATTGAACTGGTCGTTAGCGCCGCAGCAGAACTTAAAGCCGAAGGCCGCCGGGTGAGGGTGGTTTCCATGCCATGCACCGAACGCTTCGACAAACAGGATGAGGCTTATAAAGAGTCGGTGCTGCCAAATGCCGTGCGTAAACGCCTGGCGGTGGAGGCTAGCATCGAAGGGTTCTGGCAGCGTTACACCGGGCTTGATGGCAAAGTTATTGGCATGAGCACCTTTGGGGAATCGGCTCCGGCCAGCGTGTTGTTCCGCCACTTTGGGTTTACGGTGGAAAATGTGCTCGGCACCGCCCGCAGCCTGCTGAAGTAACCGGCAACTGATTTTGAGGGAATAGAAAATATGTCTGACTTAGCAAAGTGGTTAACACACGAAAAAGTGCAGTACCTGGAGCGCGTCGCCGACTGGAAAGAGGCTATTCAGGCCGCAGGCCGTCCGCTGCTTAGCGAGGGGGCTATCACTCAGGATTATGTAGATACCATCATTGCCCAGAAACAAGAAATAGGCCCCTATTTTGTTATTGCGCCGCGTATCGCCATGCCGCATGCCCGCCCGGAGCAGGGAGCCAAAGCGCTGGGATTATCAATTGTTAAACTGGGCCAGCCGGTGAACTTTGATGCCGATGAAAATGACCCGGTCGACGTCATTATTATGTTCTCCGCGCCTGACAGTAATAGTCACATAGAAATGATTTCGCAGCTGGCGGAAGTGCTCTCTGATGACGAGGCCATGGAGCGTATTTTCAATAGCCAGAATATTAATGAACTGAATGCCATTCTGTTGGCAACAAACGCAATAAGTTAAATCATCAAATACATTCCGGATTATGAGGTGTGATATGAAAATTATGGCTGTGTGTGGTTCAGGTTTGGGCAGTAGCTTTATGATGGAAATGAACATCAAAAAAGTTCTGAAAAAAATCGAGGTAGAAGCAGAGGTAGAGCACTCTGACCTTGGTTCAGTAACGCCAGACGTTGCCGATGTATTTGTGATGGGTAAAGACATCGCTTACAGCGCCAACCTGCCGGAGCAAAAAGTTATCATTATTAATAACATCATCGACATTAAAGAGATCGAGCAAAAACTGCGCGAGTACTTTAATAAAGCGTAATTAATAACATTATAAAAAGCACACCTTACCCCTGAGGTTAATATGTTTATTGAAAACCTTTTATCGGTGGTTGTCGACGTGCTGAAAGTGCCATCAATCCTGGTTGGATTGGTGGCATTGTTTGGCCTGGTCGCGCAAAAAAAATCATTCCCGGACATTATCAAAGGCACGGTTAAAACTATTCTGGGCTTTTTGGTCCTGTCTGGCGGTGCTTCGGTGCTGGTGGGCTCCCTGGCCCCGTTGGGTGATATCTTCAAACAGGCATTTGACGTTCAGGGGATTATCCCGAATAACGAAGCCATGGTCTCTATCGCCCTGGCGAAATATGGTGCGCCAACCACGCTAATTATGGCGTTTGGTATGGTGGCTAATATTATCGTTGCCCGCTTTACCCGCCTGAAATATATCTACCTGTCTGGCCACGTGACCTTTTATATGGCCTGTATGGTGGCGATTATTCTTTCGGTGGCCGGTTTTGAAGGTATCGAGCTTATTTACACCGGCTCCCTGGCGCTGGGGCTGATGATGGCGGCTTTCCCCGCTTTGGCTCAGCCGTATATGCGTAAAATCGTGGGTAACGACCAGGTGGCGCTGGCTCATACCGGCACCATCGGTTATGTGCTCTCCGGATGGATTGGTTCGGTGGTCGGTAAAGGCTCTAAGTCTACCGAAGAGATGAACATGCCAAAAAACCTGAGTTTTTTGCGCGACAGCACCATCTCTATTTCACTGACTATGATGGTTATCTACTTCATCCTGTCGGTATCTGCGGGGCGGGAATATGTAGAAAGCCACTTCAGTCAGGGCCAGAACTACCTGGTTTACTCCTTCATTCAGGCCATCACTTTTGCAGCTGGGGTATTTATTATTCTCCAGGGCGTGCGCCTGATTCTGGCGGAAATCGTACCGGCCTTTACCGGTTTCTCGGAAAAACTGGTGCCTAACGCCCGTCCGGCGCTGGACTGCCCAATCGTCTTCCCTTATGCGCCTAACGCGGTGCTGGTGGGCTTCATCTCCAGCTTTATCGGTGGCCTGGTGGGGCTGTTTATTCTTGGTCAGCTGAACTGGGTACTGATTCTGCCGGGCGTCGTTCCGCACTTTTTCTGCGGTGCGACGGCGGGGGTATTTGGCAATGCCACCGGTGGTAAACGCGGCGCTATCATCGGCGCATTCGCTCACGGCATTCTGATAACCTTCCTGCCTGTAGCGCTGTTGCCGGTACTGGGCGCACTGGGAATGAGTAACACAACCTTCTCAGACACCGACTTCGGGGTGGCGGGGATCCTGCTGGGTAACATGGCGCGGTTCCTGAATACCGGCAGTATTATGATGGTTATCACCGGTATCTTCGCGCTGCTGGTTATCTACAACTTTACGGCGAAGAAAAAGCCAGTGCCGGAAGAGTGTGAAGATTAAGCCCGGCAGTGAGCGATAATCATAAGAGAAAGGGGCCATATGGCCCCTTTTTACTGCCGGTTTTAAGGCCAGCTCGTGTTACAGAAGTTAAGCGTTGGCTTTAGCCGCCGCCGCAGGCGTGGCGCGGAAGCTGACGCCAAAGCGGTTAAACGCATTCATCAGGCCGATAGCATAGGTTAAATCTGCCAGCTCAACGTCTGAGAACTCGGCGCTGGCCGCCTGATAATCAGCATCCGGCACGCCACTGTCGGCAACGCGAGTCACGACCTCGGCCCAGGCCAGTGCCGCCTGTTCGCGCGGGGTGAACAGGTTACCGGCCTCATGCCACACCGGGATAAGTACCAGTTTCTCTACATCTAGTCCCGATTTCAGCAGGTCGCGTGAGTGCATATCGATGCAGAAAGCGCAGCCGTTAATCTGAGAGACTCGCAAGTAGACTAAATCAATCAGCGCCTTAGGCAGGCTGCCTTTCAGCACCGCGCTGTATACGCCGCCAAAAGCCTTATAGATATCGGGTGATACTTTGCTGTAGTCGATACGTTTGCTCATGATGATTCCTCTGCTCGGTTGATGGCGTCAGTATATGTGCATTGGCCTGGTAGTGAAGGGCCATGAATAGCGTTTTATACCAGGCCATAAAGCGGCTACATCAGCTGTAAAATACGTCCTGCCAGGGTTTCGGCCTGGAGCTGAGATTCGACGTTGGTGAAGTTTAGCAGCAACGCCTGAGGCCGCTCCCCTTCCTTTATCCATTCGCTTAGGGCATCGGCAAACAGCCCGCTATCCCGCATTTTGTCTGCCAGCAGGCGGTCAGATATCGGCTGTCTCAGCCTTAATATCAGGTGCATACCGCCCGGCTGAGCATCTATCGTCATACGCGCGCCCAGCACTTTTTCAAGCCCGGCGGCGGTGCGCTCGCGTCGTTCTCCGTATAGCTTACGCATACGCACAATGTGGCGAGCAAAATGACCTTCAGCCATAAATGCCGCCACGATCTCTTGTGTCAGAGCGGGAAATCCGCAGCCGAAAATAGAGGCTATCTCCTCAAAGCGGGCGACTTCGGGCTGAGGTACCACCAGATAAGCCAGCCGGATACCGGGAAACAGTACCTTACTAAAGGTGCCGGAGTAGATAACCCGACCCGGCCGGTCGAGACTTTTCAGCGCGGGCAGCGGCCGCCCGACATAGCGGTATTCACCATCATAATCGTCTTCAATTATCCATGCGTTACTGCGCCCGGCCCACTCCAGCAGGGCCTGGCGACGGGGCAATGACAACGAAACGCACAGCGGGCTTTGATGGGCGGGGGTGACTACCGCCGCGCGGGCATATGGCGCAGCAGCGATACCTGCCGCAACGTCTATTCCTTCACTATCAACCGCAACCGGAACGGTCGCTATCTGCATCCGCTCCAGTAGCTGCTGACTCGGCGGATAGCCCGGATTCTCCAGCCAGACCTGGTCGCCTGGCTGCAACAGGGCATAGCGAATCAACTCAATGGACTGACGATAACCGGCGGTAAGAAAAACCTGCTGCGGGGAACAGGCTATTCCGCGTGATACCTGAAGATAACTCGCAATTTGGGTGCGCAGAGCTGGCAAGCCTAAAACGTCCGGATGGGCCATATCGGCAAACTGCATCGAGCGGGCGGCGCGGGCGGCAAGGCGCGCCCAGATTTTACGCGGAAACGCGTCCAGCGCCGGTAATCCCATTTGGAAAGGTAATACTGAATCGGGCCTAAAACTGGCGGGAGCTGCTATGCGGGGACGGGCGGGAGGGGTAACGGGCAGTGACACCGGCTTAAGATCTGCCGATACCACGGTACCCGCCTGGCCGCGAGGCTGGATATAACCTTCGGCAGCCAGAAGAGAATAGGCGCTATCGACCGTGCCACGAGCCAGCCCCAGCTCTTTGGCTAACGCCCTGGCCGAAGGGATACGCTGCCCCGGCTTTAAAACCCCCTGGGCGATAGCATAGCGAAATCGCTCATAAATCTGACGATAAAACGGCTCCGCCGCGCTGGGATCTAACGCAAGGATCCCTGGAGTAATATCCTGATTCATGGCCTGCCTTAATTATCCATCTGGCGCTAAAGCTATAAGACCATGATAGAGGGCAGGGGCGGGGAAAGCTATGTTGCGCTTATGAGTTACCTCAATCATTTCCCGGCCACAGGCGTGCGAGACTGAGTAATAGGCAAACATTTCCTTGATATATGGCCGGGATTTATAGTTTATGGCTGATAATCTTCGAACTCCCAGGCAAAGACCCGGGAGAGTTTTTGCGCTATCTCCATCCAGTTATTACCTTCGCATTGCTCGATATAATCTGTGATGATTTTAGTTATTTCATCCAGGTCGTACTTGCGAACCAGCAGCGTGTGCCGCATTAACTCCGGGAACCACTGGTTTTTGCAGAGCCATTCGGGAGTGCAGACATGAAGATCGAAATTATCAGCCCCTGGGTTATTCTCTGTACCGATACGTAGTAGTAATCGTAGGGAAAAGAGACTCTCGTGTTCAGGATAGAATTCATTCAACTTAAATTCGTCATTTGAAATACTTTTTAAAATGGCTTTCACAGTTACTCCTGGTTTATATCTAAATGACCATTGCCAATTTTAGTTTTTTCTCCTGTCACAGGGTTTATATTGAAACTTTCAAAATTGGCCTGGATACCTGTTGTTGCATGTGGACTATTATCTTTTGACGCCGGGAAACGATATACACGGTGAATCGCCACAGGTTTAGTTATTGTCCAGACCCCAGTTGGCACCCATTCATACTGCTTTGATATTGGATTTAATTTTTTATCAAACGGCACTTTCAGAACATTACCAGCAGCATAACCCACAGAAGCCCCCGCTTTACTCAGCAGCGCCGCCATAAATGGATTATCGTCACTAATTTCTGCCTGGTAGTAACTACCTACCGCATTCCAAGTAACCGTCGGGTTATAACCTTTACCGGCTGTAATCGCACCAATAACACCTGCACCAATCACATCCGACAATTTTACGTCCTCAGAAACACCTCGGGTGACCGGAGGTGTAGTTCTCTAGGTTGGTAGTCCAGCCATTAAACAGTTCACTTTTTCGCTATCTTCAGGATGTAGTTTTACATACCTTTCGCATGCTAGACGGACATACCGATAACAGGTTTCTTCACTGACAATGACAGCTTCAGCTTCTGAGGGCGGATAACCTACAGCGAATTCCACACCCTCAAAATGTTCGCTTTCATCGAAGCTGTTCATGTCAGGAAAATTGCAATAGGCACCATCAGTGTTAAAACCAACTTTCCCAACGATATGCTCGATGACTTCCAGAAAATTCCTGCCAGATGACATGATGTTGAAATAACCTACAATAACCTCATTAAGGCCGGAGTAAACATCTGACATCTCGAATAAGTTTTTACTCATTTTCATTTATCCAATGTTTTAATTCGGATGGAAGTTCCGTACAATACCCGTCGATTTATCAACATATATCCTGAAACTAATACCTCCTGATATAACATTGGCTGTACCGTTCGGGCTATTCATCGCCTCTTTGAAACCGTTAGCAGCAGCCTGCTGCCCAAGCTTCAGGATTTTCTCATCTGAAAATACCTTTGGATCGTATATGGTTTTGGTTTCCGGTGCTGCTTTATATTCACCAGTAAGACTTCCGTCCCTGTTCTTGGTCGGAACCAGATATTTCACCTCCGTAATACCATTCACCCCCGTAGATGTTTCACTGACGATCTTCACGTTATACTCTTTGGCTGCATCATAATCCTATAGACATATCACCCTAATAGCATTGCCGGTTTTATCAATAACGATAACTTTATCCAGCCCTATTATTGGCCACTGAGTTGGCTGTTTTTAAAGTTCTGGAATGCTAACTTTAGTATCAGACATATTGATCACAACATTAGATGTCTGGCCTTTGTCTATTTTAGTTTTAACTTCGCTATAGATATTTCGCACACTATTAGATCTAGGGGCGTAATTGTCAAAGATCTCACCATTAATCCGGTAATCCGGATTTTTACTTCCAGCTATAGAAGGGTGCTTCTCCATATAAAATACTGATTTTTAATGAATTTCATCACTCTCATTTTCCCGGTTGAGCGAGCAAATATTCTCCTTCGTCATCCCTGATTCCATCTTGATAACAGGCTCGTTAAAGCAACCTCAGATTTCGCAATCACATTACCGATAGAGTCGGTTTCACTACCGGGCAGAAGATCGAGGTGCTCACCTAACCGTGGCGGATGATCATCCAGCTGACAGAAGAGGCATAACTGGCTGACGTATAAAGTAAAACCCCGCCACTGAGGGCGGGATTTTTCTAATTATTTAACGAGTAAACTTTTGAAAAATCATTATACGTTTCATTAAGATGATAAAATTTTGCATCAGGATCATCTTTCAGTTCTTCATATCTTTCCATTAGCTTTTTGAATAAACCCTCTGGTACAGGATGAGGGTCTGTCTCATTTTTTGCACAGTAAAAATAGAACATTGCCTTTTCAAGTTCTGCAATAGTTATATTTCCTGCATTACCTGTCAAATACTCAAAAGCGTAAGACCACTGTTCTGACAACAATAAAAAATTTAGTGCCGAGCCTTTAATAAAAACACCATCGATATTATTTGAATTAAGTATTTTTTTACAAAATGACAGACAGCACTCTAAGTCTTTAACTAATAAACCACTGAGACACTCTAACGCATCATCTTCAGGATCATTAAAGGAGTTAGCTTCTACATAACCATTAGTCAAATAGCTTTCTAAACCTTCAATATTTTTTTCGGTACTATTCACCTTTATCATTTGAATGCTCCCGTATTAACAGTTGAAAGTCTTTTCGTGCCATCAGGTAGTATTGTCCATGTAGCATAAACCCTTACGTTACCGTTAGGTCCTGATACAACAACAGATGTTTGTCTATTTGTAGAAGTAGCACCCTGTGCCGAGTCCAATAACCTATCCATTATCATGCTATTATTACTAGCAGTATTCACTATACCTGCTTGATCTAATACGCGAGCCATATCTTGAGAACGCTCAATGTTATGGATTTGTTTTTCTAACACTTCCATCCTCTTTGCATTATTTGGATCTTTTGCAAATTCTTTTTGGCTGCTGATTTTTGCATCTTTTAAAGAATTGTATTCATTCTGCAATGCATCAAGATCACCAGACGCCTTACCACGCATATACAGCTCTATCTTATCAACAGGGATTTTCGCATCACCTTTTACTGCTGTGCTATGATTTTTGCCATTGGCATCCGGCAACAGTCTAATATCAAGTTTATTGCCTGAACTAGGGTTTGCCTCCGGTGCCACATCCTTCCCGAACTGCTTCACCAGTGCTCCAGATGCGACTACAGCACTCACACCACCTGCGATGTACATCGA
The DNA here is from genome assembly GCA_022846635.1 of Salmonella enterica subsp. enterica serovar Choleraesuis. GTDB lineage: Bacteria > Pseudomonadota > Gammaproteobacteria > Enterobacterales > Enterobacteriaceae. The sequence goes on along the minus strand of AP025685.1, from coordinate 3,273,660 downwards.
ACCAACATAGGCTCCTGCTCTCGCTTTGGCCTCATCCTCCGTGTACCCAAACGACATGAATGCCTGAGTATACCCTTCCAGAACGTTGAACACTTCCTTCGCATTCGGGTTTGTAGAGTTCAGCAAGTTCATTATCTGCTGATAACCCGCCTGAGCTTCTTTCGGGTTCTGATAAGTCTGGTTGAAATAGGTATCTTGCGCGGCCTTCGCTTTCTCTCTTTCTGCCTTACAGTCAGCACCTTTGCCACTACAGGCCGCGTAAACAGCCAGATCACTTTCCAGATCCTTACGATTTAAGGCATCACGCTCTTGCTGCTCCTGAGACGTCAGATTCTGCTTGTGGTTCAACTCCGTCTGGCGGCTCTTCTCCGAGATGCTCAGATAGTTATTCTCAACCGCATTTTTCCCGGCCTGAGCACCGGCGACGGCGCCTGAGCTACTGTCGCCACTGATGCCGCCGGCAAGGCCTGCGGCGACGGTGGCGAGAGCGCTGACGGTTTGTTTCTGCTCTTCGCTGAGTTTTGCGATTTTGTCCGGCGTGTCGGCCCCGTACAGCTCGCTGGCGATGAAGTGCGCCATCAGCTCGCCGCTGGCGGCTCCTGCCGCGCCTGCGAGCGCGGAGTTGCCGCTGACCTGAGCCACAATCGCGCCCAGAACCGCGTGGGACAGGGTGTTGACTGCCGGATTGCTTTCGGTGCTCTTAAGCAGATTCGCCAGCTCCGGTGCCGAAGCGCCGGCCAGTGCCTGGGCGATGTTACCGCCCGCCAGCCCCTGGAGTGCCGCGGTCACCGCCTGCGTCGCCCGCTGGATACTGCTGCCGGTGCCGTATTTCTGCATCTCGGCCAGATAAACATCGGAGTTTTTCAGCGCATCGATGCTCAGTTCCGGATAGGCTGCCAGGGCTTTTTTCAGCGCCTCGGTCTCGCCCTGGGTCTTCACCACATCAACGACCTGGCCGCCAATTTCGCCAATCATCTGGGCCTGTTTCAGGCGGTTTTGCTCTTTCTTCTTATCGAAGATGGGGCTGATGGTGTCACTGGCGTTAGCCGGGTCGCGGCTGAGGGCCGCAACGTCCTGAGTCTGTCTGGCTTTATCCTTGATGACGATAGTGCCGTCGCTCACCGCCGCCTGTGTGGTACCGCTGGCATGGCCGCTGTGGTTCAGGGCTGAGAGGGTGCCACCGGCCATATTCCCGGTAAAATCGCTGCCCACGCTACCGCCACCGGCAAGGGATGCGCCGGCGTGTGAGGTGGTGAAGTCAGCCTTATTGTGTATATCGCTAAAGCCGAGGGTGCCGGTCTCCAGACGGTTTTTATCTTTATCCGCCTGGCTTGCGATAACGGCACCATTAAGCTGGGTATGCCCGCTGGTCTTTATATCATAGCCACCAGTTCCGGCGTAAAGGCCGGTCTGCTCCTGTACCGAGTCGTAATTGCTGGTGATCTTGTTTTTGCTGGCGCTGATATAACCGGAGCCGTTAGGGATCCCGATAATGGTGGCGCTGCCGCCCGCGCTAACGTTCTGCTGCTTGCTGTCATAACGATCGCTGTCCTGCTGGCTGGATAGCAGCAGATCGCGCCCGACGCTGGCGCTTATTTTATCGCCGCTGACCAGCGCGCCGGTCAGGGTCGTGTCGCGCCCGCTCGTCAGGCTAACGTTATTACCGCTGTCGATCGTTGTTTCCGACCACTGGGTGCCGGTGCCGCGCTCGCTGCCTTTGCCCGCGCTGGCATTGGCGAAAACGCTCAGGCCGGTGTTACTGCCTGCGGTAATGGCTGCGCCTATTGCCGCGCTGCTGCTGCTATTTTTCCCGGTTAACTGCTGGGTATTGGCCGCGCCGGTTAGCAAAATATCGCGTTCGGCGTTCAACGTGGTATCGCCGCCCGCCTTCAGCTGACTACCGCCGATAGCAATATCACCGCTGCTGGCCGCATTGCCGGTGCCGGTCGCAGAGATATTCAGGTTGTTCCCGGCGGTGAGGGTCGAGCCGGTTACCGTGTCGCTAACCTGCTTCTGGCTATAGGCCGATTTACTGGTTCCCAGACTGGCGCTGACACCAAAGGCACTGCCCGGGTCTTTTTGGATGGCGGCCAGAGTCCCTGCCTGAGCGGCCTGGGTTCCGGAAAGTACCGCTTTAGTGCCCTGGAGTATCGCCAGCCGACTATCGCTTTCGCCTTTCGCCTGTTTCACAGTATCTACGGCACTGTTGATAGCGCTACCGGCCGCACCAGACAGCGCAAGCGTCAGTCCGCTGGTTTTCTGCTCGAACTTCTCTTCCCGGGTGCGCTTATCGTGGCCCGGCTCAATCACCACGCTATCGCCACTGATATTGATATCTTTACCGGCTACCACGTCTGCGCCTGCAATATGAGCCTGACCACCGGCGTTGAGCGACACACTGCCCGCGGTTGAACCGATGGTGCTAAAGCTCTCGCTCTGGGTGGTACCATTTTCCCTGAGCTCATGAGTGGTTTTACTGCTGCCGATAGTCAGGCCCAGTCCACCGCTGCTCATCAGGCCGCTCTTTTTGGTTTGCTTGTATTGCCACAGGGTGTCGGTATTGGTGGCCGCGCTAATCTCCAGGTTGTTGCCCGCATTGAGGTTCACCTGGTCATCGCCTGCGACTGCCGAGCCGATAACCGCCAGGTTATTACCGGCGCTAACCGATACGTTGTCTCCACTCAGCAGGCTTCCGGCTTCGCGAGTGGCACCGCTTTCATTGATGGTGTGCGTGGTTTTGCTGCTCAGGAAGCCGCTTTTCTTTTTAATTTTCTCCTCATAGTGATAATCACTTTCGGTTGCGGTGGTGAGCGTGACGTCACGTCCGGCGGCGACGGAGATATCTTGCTGTGCCGTCACCTGTGCGGCTGCGGCGGTGATATCCCGTCCGGCAGTAATTTGCGTATTACCGCCGCTGACGATTTCAGTTCCCTGCTGGCGAACGCTCTCGTTGATAACAGTATGTTTTTTCGAGCGGTAGCTATCGCCGGTAGTGCTGGTAGCGGCCTGTAGATTGACATCGCGACCGGCCTGAATAGCCATATCCCCACCGGCGGCAAGGCCTGCCGCCTGGGCGTTAATATCCTGCCCAGCCTTAAGGGTTGCGCTATCACCAGCGCTAACGGTGGTGCGGGTTATGTCACTACTGTGAGTTTCGCTGTTATTAATTTGAGAAGTCTGGCTATTTGCGGCGGCGTTTAGCGCCAGGTTATTACCGGCAGTAAGTTCGGCGCTTTGCCCGGCATTGAGCGCACTGCCAGTGATATCTACGTTGCGTCCTGCCTCCATCGACAGATTGCCACCTGCCGTAAGTTCGCTGCCCTGATGGCTGGTGTCAGACTCACTGCGGCTGCCCTGATGTTTAGCCCAGCTACTGAAGGATTGAGTTATCTCATTAGTGCCGACGGTAATATCATCGCCTGCGCGCAGTGACATATCGCCACCGGCGGTCATGGCTGCTCCAGTTAGCTGAATATCTTTTCCGGCATCAAGATTTAAGCTATCGCTGGCGTGAATACCCGCCTCTGGCCCGGTGGTGGTGTACACCAGTTCGCTGGCACCTTTGTAACGGCTTCCGGCCATGGAGTACTGCGAGCTTTGGGTTTGGTTGCGGATGCTGCCGCTCACGCTTTCCAGAGCAACGGCCTTGCCGCTGATAGTGGCGCTGATATTGTTGATATCACCCAGCGCATCCAGTTGCAGGTTGTTACCGGCGGCCAGCAGCCCGCCCTGGAGGTTATTAATGGTGGACTGGCTATTAACCAGTAGATTGTTATCGGCCCTCACCGCGCTGCCCTGGTTGGTCAGGCTGCCCGCGCTGAGAATGGTATTGTTTCCGCTTATGACACCGCCCTGGTTGAGGGTGACATCTTTTGGTGACAGATAGACCTTAGGCACCATCACCGTCTGGCCGTTGATACTGGCCGATTCCCACCACAAGATACTGTTATCCAGCGCGGCTATCTGCGCCGCGGTCAGTGAGGTGCCAAATTGCAGGTCCAGCGCCTGGGATGCCTGCGCCGCGTTATCGATAAGCTTCTGCATTTGTTCCAGATCGGAGCCTGTGCCATTGATATAGCGGCTGCCAGTCTGGTTAAGGATGTAGTTGCTGACATAGCGCGTATCGAACGCCGCATCGCCCAGGAAACGATAGTTATAGTCAGGGTTAAGCCCCAGCCGGTCGAGGAAGTAGGATGAACCCAGGAACTGATTTTGGTCGGTGTACTGGCTGTTGGTTTCTATCGGTGCCTGGCCGGGCTTCATGCCCAATAGCTGATATAAATCGCCAAACAGGCTCTGATCCAACTGGCCGAGACCATTGAGTTTCGGGTTGATGGTTATTAAATAGGGGCTATCCGGTGAGTCTGCCACGACAAAGTAGCCGTTACTGCCCGACGGCAGCGGCCAGGCGTTGGTATTGCCACCCTGGCCATTTTGCTGAGTCAGGGTGCTGCCACCGGCAATGCCTTGCAGAGCATTGGATAATTGATCCTGCCACTGCGGGGAGTTTATCTCTACCAGACCGGCGTTGCCGAGCTGCTGGCCGCTGGCGCCAGTGCCGATATTTTGCTGGCTGAGAGTATTTAGCGATGGGGTCATTATCGCGTTACTGAACCCTGGCGTATGCGGGGATAGTGTGCTGTTGTCGATATTGTTGTTAAATGTCGCGGTCAGATTATTACCGGCCTGGATGACTCCACGATAAAGCTGACCATCATCGCTTTGCTCTTCGCGAATATCTCCGGTGGCGATGTAATAAAGGGAATCGTTAGATAAATTACCCCATCTAATTCTATTCGTAGACGCATTTGGAGCCCAGCTTCCAAAAATCAACCGACCATTTTTAGATATTCCACTGTACTTATAAGTTTGATACTGATTAATTGTTCCAGTCTGAACTGAAAGATTATTGAGAGTATTTCCACTTAGTACTGCGTTCCTATTTGCGAGCAGGACACTAACTTTATTGTCCAGAGTATCAGCAGTAATATAAAGATCTTGTCCGGAGACGATCCGAGCGGCTTCGCCACTCGCTGTTAATGAAGTTGATGATGAACTAATTGCAAACTCTTCATTGCCCATACCTGCTTTAGGAAGCGCATAGTAGATATAATATGAAGCAACGCCATCGTTTCCGGAGACCTGCTCATCCTCATAACCGCCAAGCTGCCCATTTTGAAAATAATCTAATGGTATATAAGCTTCAGAAGGCTTTAACCAACTGTATTGTTCTAATGCGTTGGATTGTGATTCAACAATCTCCACGTCCGCCATTTCATTTAATAGGTGGCGGGTATTAATGGTGATATCGCCGAGCTGAGTCTCAATATTCCCCGAGCTATTCACTATTTCGCGGTTAGCGTTTCCGGCAGCATCCTTTTGCAGCCACAGGCTGCCGCCCGCCAGAATATCTCCTTTCAGGTTTTGGATGCTGTCGCCAAACAGGCGCATATTCCCGGCGGCGTAGAGCAGGGCGGTGTTGAGCAGCGAACCGGTGGCGTTAAGTGTGAGTGCGCCAGCGGTGCCGGTAAAGCCCGCGACCGTAATGTCGCTGCGGCTGTTTAACGTTAGGTCGCCACCGGCCTGGAGCGAGCCGCTGCTATCAAGCGTGATAGTACTGGCGCTCAGGGTGCTGCTGTCCTGGCCGGTGGTGATAGTGCCTTGGTTGGTGAGTGCGTTACCGGCGCTCAGGTTCACCGCGTTGCCCTGCATCACCGACTGGTTAGCGATGCTGCCCTGAGTGGTGACGGCCAGCGTCTTACCTGCCGCCAGCGTGCCGCTGTTGGTCAGGGTTGAGACCAGGTTTAAAGTAACATCACCCAGCGCCACGATTTTGCCCTGTAAGGCCAGCCCCGGTGTAGTCAGGGTCAGATTACCGGCGCTATACAGCGCGCCGCTGGCCTGCTGGCTGAGGTTATCGGTGGTAATGTCTAACGTGCCGTTACCCAGTAAGGTGCCGCTATTGTTTAGGTTGCGATAGTTAATCGCCAGCGTGTTGCCCTGAAGGGTGCCGGTATTGGTCAACTGCTCGCCGCTAAAACGGGCGCTGTCGCTGCCAAGCCAGGTACCGCTGTTGGTGGCTTTTGCAGCGTTCAATACCAGTTGGGTCGCCTGGAGCCAGCCGCTGTTGGTTATCTCCGGCGTATTCAGCGTCAGTCCTGCGCCAGAAACGATTTTCCCGCCGTTGGTTAGGCTGGTTTTTGCCGACAGCAAAGAGATACCGTTGCCCTGAATAAGCCCCTGGTTTTCCAGCGTGTTCAGCGTCAGTGTCATGAGATCCTGGCTCAGCAGGGTGCCGCTACCGGTGTTATTCAGCGTGCCGCTTACGTTTATATCCAGCGATTGTTGTCCAAGGATCTTGCCGCTATTGTTCAGCGTGCCGCTGCGGGTTGTGACGCTGTTACCCTGAACCTGACCGGCGTTGCTGATGCTGTCTGCCGCCAGATTTAGCCTCCCGGCGCTCAGTAGCTGGCCACTTTGTTGCTGGCTAAGCACTCCTGTTACTGCCACCTCAAGACCGTCGACCCCGGTTACTTCACCTCGGTTATCCAGGCTGCTGGCTTTGAGGATAAGGTTTTTAGCAATCCACTGCCCATTGTTGATGGCTCCCAGGGCCGTGATTGCCGCGCTGCCGTTGGCGCTGATTTTACCGGAGGCGCTGGCATCAAGTTTGCCGGTCAGCGCAATCTGTAGGGCATCCGCACTCTGAATTATGCCGCTATGTGACAGTGACTGGGCGCTGAGTAATATCCGCTGCCCCTGCCATTGTCCGGCGTTATTCACTTGCCCGGCGGCAATATTGAGGTCCCCGGCGGTTAGCAGGGAGCCTTGTTGGCTGTTTACCAGCGTAAGCAGCGGTGCAGCCATCTCTAACCGGGAAGCGAGGTTAAGTGCCTGAAGGCCAATCACCGACCCCTGATTATTAAAGCTGTCCTGGCGAGCGCTCAGCGTGGCACCTTGCAGGCTGCCGCTGTTAATTGCCGTGTGACTGGTCAGGGTTAAATCGCCTTCGCTAAGAATGTCGCCGCCGTTGGTTAGTGTCGTTGCGCTGAGAACTGTACTTCCATGAGTCAGTAGCTCGCCCTGGTTATTAACCTCGGCGGCAGTGGCGTTGAGGTCGCCCATTGCCAGTAGCGAACCGGTATTGTTCCAGCTATCAGCATTGAGATTAACGGACTGGCCCTGTATGGTGCCGCCGCTGGTTAGCGCACTGGTATTCAGGCTGAGATCTTTGCCGCTCAGGGTGCGCGAGGCGTTAGTGAATGTCAGCGTGGTGCCAGAGATATCCAGCCGCTGATTGCCCTGTAACAGGCCGCTATGATTTAGCTGGGTGGCATCTACCGTTAAAGCGTTAGCGGCAATTTTTCCCTGATTATCAAGCCGCTGCGCCTTCACCGCTTGCGAGCCGGTCGCCAGCAGCAGGCCGGAGGCAGCGTTGGTTAGCTGTTGATAATCCAGCTGCAAATCACTTGCGGAAATCTCTCCCTGGTTATTCAGTGAAGAGCCTTGCAAACGCAGCGAGGCATCGGTGGCCATTACCCCGGCATTAATAATTTGCGCGGCGGTCAGCTCCAGGCGGGCACCCCCGGAAATTAGTCCGGACTGTTGGTTGTGCAGCTGAGTGGTTGCCAGGTCAAGGTTTTGGCTGCCTTCCAGCAATCCACCGTTAATCAGCGCAGTGCTTTGGATAGCGACGTCCTGGCCGGAAATTGCGCCGCTGTTAGTAAGCTCGTTGCTGTTAAAAGCCAGTAAATGACCTTCAATCGCTCCGCTATTGGTCAAAACCGGCGCTGTCACCTGCACTGAGTTGCCGGCGCTGTTACCACTATGTGCCAGCGATTGGGGGGCATTCACCATCAGGTTGCTTTTGGCCGCCTGGGTACCAGCAAGGCTCAAGGTTAATGCGCTTAACGCCAGGCTGGCATTACTTTGAACCTGCGCGTTATTCAGGGTGCTGAGCAGCTTATTGGCGCTGAGCGTAAGATTGCCATCCGCACTTGTCTCCCCGCCCAATTCGATGGTATCGGCGTTGAGCGTTAGCCCGGCATCGCTATGAGTAACTGAATTTGCTCCGGTGTTCAGGGCGCTGGTTGTTGCCGTTAAGCCCCGGCCGCCCGACAGGGTGCCGGTGTTATTTAGCGTGCCGGCACGGAGCGCCAGCACACCGTCGCTCACCGCCTGGCCACTGTTATTCAGGCTGGTGGTGGCGGAGGCACGGAGATTTCCTTTGGCATTGATATCGCCACTGTTAGCGAGGGTTTTGGTGGAGATATCTAGCGCATTGGTGCTGCTCAGCCGGCCGCTGTTCGTCAGCTGATTGCCGGTAATCGTGACGCCATTTCCCTGCAATGTACCGGTCTGGCTAATATTGCCTGCGGCAACGCTGGCCGCGCCGCCAGCATTAAGTTGTCCGCTGTTATTGAGAGCTCCGCTGTTAATTCTAAGCCCTTGTCCGGCGGTGACCCGGCTTGCCATAGTCGTGGTACCGATAGTGCTAACGGTAATATCACGCGCCGCGTCGCTCTGGCTGGCGGCATCCTGGCTCAGGTTTCCGGCGCTCAGCGCCAAATTATTACCGGCAACGGCGCTGGTAGCCTGCTGGGTCAAATTGCCGGCGGCAGACAGGTTGGTATTGTTATTTCCAGTCAGGGTAGCGTTGTTGAGCGCGACGTTGCCCCGGCCTGTAACCGTTAAATCGCCCCCTGCGGTGTGGCGACCGGTCAGTTTTATATTCTGCCCGCTCAGGGTTGATGAGCCTTTCGCCAGGCTATTGCCCGCCGCCAGCAGGCCGCCGGCGCTGAGCTGTAAATCACCGTCGCTGTTGAGCGTGCCGTTTGTTGTGGTCAGATCCTGCTGGCTGTTAGCCCGTAGCGCGCCGCCGGCTTTATGGTCGCCGGTTAATGCGATATTTTGCGCGTTAATCGCGGTGTTGCCGCTGGCCAGACTGTTGTTGAGCGTCAGCATGCCGTTGGCATCCAGCCTGATATCTCCGGCCCGGGCGTTGAGGTTGCCCAGGTTAACGCCGACGCCTTTCTCGCCGGAAACCAGGCGAATGCGGTTTGCGTACATTCCGCCCAGCGCTCCGGTGTCGATAGCTACCTGCGGGGAGTTGCCGCTGCCGGTGGTAGCGCTGATATTGCCCTGGGCATCGACTTTGTTAGCCCCGGTGATGACCGTTAAATCTTTGGCGTAGATTGCTGCGTTGACTTCGGTCGCACGGGAAATAAGTGACAGCGCGTCGCTTTGGCTGGCATCCAGTCCGCTCCCCTCAATGGTAATACTGCCCTGGCTCACGGTAATGCTTTGCAGATTACCCTGGGCATCCAGCACCGGTTTCCCAGTGGTCAGCGTGGCCTGCGGCGTGTTGATAAAACCGCAGCCGTTACAGGTAATACCGTAAGGGTTGGCCACCATGACATTGGCGGCCTTACCGGCAACTTCGGTGTAGCCGCTAAGATGAGAGCGCCCGCCGCCGTTGACCTCATTGATAATGGCCCGTGCTTCTTTACCCGCCTGTAATTGCGGGTTGTTCTGGATAAGCCCGCCCAATTGGGTCTGGGTCAGCCGGTCGGTGGCGTTATTGAGGATCAGCCCCTCTTTGCCGACGTTGTAATCTTTAAACTGGTTATGCGAGATGCCCGCGCCGTTAGGACGCGCGATATTAACTACCGGCACGCCATTGGCCGCTTTATCAACGCCGGTTGCACCCTGGGGCGTAAGCGTGGCGGCTAGCGCCGGGACCACTGGCTGAAATGCCAGAAGCGCGCTTAACAGATAGCTCAGCAGGCGGCGAGGATACGACAGGATTACGGGCATCTTTTCCATAATAAGGCTCACAATACCAGGGCGATTCGATAGTAAATACTCAGGGTGTCGGGCTTCAGCTCGCTGGGGTAGCTCACCGGCGTACCCATGGTGAAGCGCGTACTGTAGCGGCGATGCGAGGTGCCTAGCCCGGCGGCTGCCCCCCACACGGTGCCCGCAGCCAGAGCGTCGTCGTTATCATGTTTTAGCCAGCCGCCATCCAGGGCGACAAAGGCGCTAACTTCACCCACAAAGGGCAGGGTAAACAGGGAATAATTCAACTCATTGCGCAGGTAACCGCCGTTATCGCCGAACAGATATTGCTCTTTATATCCCCGCACTGAGCTTTCACCGCCCAGGGTCAGGCGTTCTGAGCCATACAGACGGTCAGGAGACCACTGGAGATAAAAGCTCGATAGCCACCAGGCATTTTCACTGAGATAACGCTGAAAACTCCCGCTCAGGCTCCACTTGCTGAACTCAGCTTTTGGCACATCGCCGTGTTTATGATGGTCATTTTCCGCCCCAAGCCAGGGCATGCCGTGGCTATAAGTCGGGTTGAAGGTGGCTATCCCTCCCGCGACCTTCTGGGTGTGGCTAAGCCCGAGCTGCAGGGAGGTTAGTTTGCGGCTGCTGCTTTCCAGCATCACATCTTGCAGATAGTTACGGGTAATACGGTGAGTGATGCCGATATCAGCGGCAGTTTTGATATCGCCATTGCGAAACAGTACCCGGTCGATATTGAGCCGATGATTCTCGGTAGCACCGCGGGTATCCCAGCGCCAGCCCTGGTTATCGATAGTGCTGTGGTAGTTGCTCCAGCTGTAATCGTAACTGAACAGCCACCATCCCCAGGGAACGCTCACGCCGGTCTGAAAGGTTTGCGCATCGCGGTGAGGAGAAAAAGCGCTGCTGCGCCCGCCGCTGATATACCAGCGGTCAGCCAGCCCCAGCAAATTATTTCCGGTTATCCCGGCGGTAATCTGGCCGGTGCCGGTATTTTTCAGCCCGCTATTGTCATAGCCAAGAGAGAGAGAAAGCGGGAATTCTGGCGAGGCTGTCAGGTTCACTACCGACCAGCCGGGGGATGAGCCGGGCTGGATTTCAATTTGCACCGGCTGAGCTCGGGTGCGATTGATTTGCTCCATTCCCTGCTCAATCGACCGCAGGTTAAGAATATCGCCGGTGCGGGTCGGAAAGGCCATTTTTATAGCCCGGGAGGACTCTCCTTCGAGCTGAATGTTTTCAATTTTTCCTTCCAGCACTGTCATACGCAAAATGCCTGATGACAGGTTTTGCTCGGGCAGGAAGGCCCGGCTGGTGATATATCCGCGGCTGATATACCAGTCGGAAACGGCGGCAGTGGCCTGGTTAATGGTTGCCAGATTCAGGCAGCGATTGAGCCACGGAGCTACGAGCTTTTGCCGATCGGAAGGGGACAAAAGCGTAGCGCCTTCGATAGCTATCTGGCGAATGTTAAAACAGGGGCCGTCGGGCGTTGCGGGTGGAACGGGAGCGATGCTGCGTGGGGTAATGCTATTTTGCAACGAATCACGTTGCTGCTGGTTTCGCTCCAGTAATTGCTGTTGTTCATTTTGAATAGTATTGCGATCGGCAGGGGAGGCAGGCATGGGAGCAGCCTGAACCCAAGGAGGCAGCGTGGCAGCGGCCACTAAAAAGCAGAATAACTCTCTTAAGCGCATTGCATGCCCCCGGCGTTTGGTCAGTATCCATTTTCCGGCAGAATATTTATTTGTGTATGTTTGTGTCAATTAAAGTAACAAAATTCATTGCGTTGAAAGCACTTTGTGATCAATTTGAGGGTGATGTTATTGTTTTGTTTGGTGTGTCGCGTTTTTATAAGTCATGGAGGAAAATTTTGGCAAAATAATTCGGTTAAATAAGAGTTCTTGAGGCATTAATCAGTAATATTTTTTCAATGGTTAGGTGGGCTGAGTGAGTAAGTAGAGGACAATTAAAATTATTGGTTATTAATTAATTTTAATTAAATACAATAGATTACATTTGTTTTTGAATGAGGGTCTCATTATTGATGAATTGAATGGTTCCCCTCGATTTTCTGCTGAAAAGATTCAAGTCATTAATTGTTTTTGATGTTTTACTAAGTTTATTAATTAAATTCGTTGTTTTTAACTTTACTCTCAAGTTTTGTTTTGTATTAGACGAAGAGCTGATTATGCATGCCATAAGAGCACCAGCTACAGATGGCTTTTAATCTGTGTAGTCGCCAGAGTCGGCATCATGGTTCTTTGGGGGCTTAGCGAGATCGGGTTCCTGCGGCTAATTTGCTACCATTGCCTACACTTATCTGAACCCTTCTCACGGAGAGCAGCAGATGAGCGCGAAATACAAAATAGCTTTTACCCATAAGACCGGGAGCGTGACTAAAGAGCAACAGGTGGTGGTGGAAGTGGATAAAGAGCCGACCATTCAACAGGCGCGTGAAGCCGTGCGCGAACAGTTTTTACTGGAAGGGCGTGCTCCGGCTGAGATTGAGTCGGTGGCGGTGATTTCGGTAGTTCCTTACCCGTGATGCTGAGTGAGTCATAAATGAATAATGCCGCTCAGTTATTTACCGAACGGCATCGTTTAGCCCCTAATTACCACACCGTTGTGTCAGGCGGGCAGAGCGTTGACCAGCCGCGACTTCAGCGCCGCATAGCGCCCGGCAGCCTCCTCCTCGGCCCAGCTTTGGTTAACAATCGGCTCTACTTTTACCGCGCAATACTTGGTTTCCGGCGTTTTAGATATCGGATCGAGATTATCCTGAGTCAATTCGTTGCAGGCACCAATCCACCATTGATAGGTCATATAAACCGCACCGGCATTGATTCGGTCGCTGATAGCGGCGCGGGTGATAACTTTACCCCGCCTTGAACTTACCCATACCAGCGACTGGTCGCTAATACCTAAGCGTGCGGCGTCGGTGGCGTTTAACTGAACGTAGCCCGGTTCATCGGCCAGCGTCTGCAACGCCGCGCAGTTACCGGTCATTGAGCGGCAGGAGTAGTGACCGACCTCACGCACGGTGCACAGCACCAGCGGGAATTCGGCATCCGGCGTTTCTGCCGGCGCCCGCCATTGGGCGGCAAATAGATGCCCTTTGCCATCAGGCGTGGTGAACTGATTGCCCTGATACAGGTACGGCGTGCCGGGATGTTCCAGCGTTGGGCATGGCCATTGTACGTGGCCCATAGTGCCCATTTTTTCGTAAGTTACGCCGTAGAACAGTGGGCACAGTTCGCGCATCTCATCCCAGATTTGCTGGTTGGATTGATAATGCATCGGGTAGCCCATTGCGCTGGCCAGCAGGCTGATAATCTCCCAATCCCGCTTTACATCGCCCTGCGGTTCAATCGCTTTTTCAAAGCGCTGGAACCCGCGGTCGGCACAGGTGAATACTCCCCCATGCTCACCCCAGGAAGTCGCGGGCAAAATGACATCCGCCGCTTCGGCGGTTTTGGTCATAAAGATATCCTGCACGACGACGAAATCCAGTGCGTCAAAGCCCCGGCGCACCAGGCTTAGATCGGCCTCAGTCTGGAGCGGATCTTCGCCCATGATGTAATAGGCTTTGACTTTGCCTTCCAGCGCCAGGTGAGGCACTTCGGTAATCCGCACCCCAACCTGGTCATCCATGAGGGCGGCGTCAATTCCCCAGGCCTTAGCGAATTTCTCCCGCACGGCGGCATCGGTGACATTTTGATAGCCGGGGAACTGGTTCGGCAGCACGCCCATATCGCAGGCCCCCTGCACGTTGTTCTGGCCACGAACCGGCCCGACGCCAACATGCTCACGCCCCAGGTTGCCGGTGAGCAGCGCCAGGCTGGCCAGCCCTTTAACCACATCGACGGCCTGACCAAACTGGGTAACGCCCATGCCCCACATGATGGTGGCTGAAGGCGCGGCGGCATAGGTACGCATGGCCTGACGAATTGCTTCGGCGCTAACGCCGACCTGAGCGGCTACGGCCTCCGGCGCATAGTTTTTGACGGTTTCGCGATATTGCTCCAGTCCAGTGGTAAAACTGGCGACATAATTTTTGTCGTATAACTCTTCTTCCAGCAGCACATAGCCAAAGGCATTAACCAGCGCCATGTTGGTGCCGTTATTGAGCTGAAGATGCTGATTGGCAATGCGGGCGGTTTCGATGCGTCTTGGATCGCAGACGATTATCTGCGCGCCATTCTCTTTCGCCTTCAACACCCGACGGGCGACAATCGGGTGTGAATCGGCGCAGTTGTAGCCGAAAACCAGCAGGCATTGGGAGTTTTCGATATCAGCAATGGAGTTACTCATTGCGCCGTTACCCAACGCTTCTTGCAGCCCTGCAACCGACGGGCCGTGACAGACGCGGGCGCAGCAGTCGACGTTATTGGTATTGATAACCGCGCGGGCAAATTTCTGCATCACGTAGTTGGTTTCATTACCCGTGCCGCGTGAAGAGCCGGTAGTCATAATAGCGCGCGGGCCGTGCTGGGCTTTAATGGCGCTGAGCTTGCGGGCGGTATAGCTAATGGCTTCATCCCAGCTAACCGGGGTGAACTCTCCGCCTTTTTGATAACGAATCAGAGGTTGAGTCAAACGTGGAGTAAGCAGACGGGTATCGTTTAGAAAATCCCAGCCGTAATAGCCTTTCAGACATAGCTGATTCTGATTGGTGACGCCATCTGCCGCTTCGGCGCGCAGGATTTTATTATTATCAACTACAAGATTGAGCTTGCAGCCTGCGCCGCAATAGGGGCAGACGCTGGTTACTTTTTTCATCAATAACAGACCTGTTAAGAGTGAAAGTTGATACAGCATGCGGACAATCCGCGATGCTGCCTGGGTATTGCCGGTGGGAGCGTTTTGCAAGGAGTGGGCCAACTTTAATTAGCTGTTTTTTAATGTGATTTTTTTTAGTGACGAGGGGTGGAGGGGGATGTCGTCAAAATTGTCGGGCAGAGGTGCCGAAGGATGGGGGCGTGCTTTGCATGCTTTGGGTGCCATGGGCGGCATGGACATTGCGCACATAAAAGAGCGCAACCAATACCGGGATTATATAGATATCTGCCAGCAGCTGCTGGTCTGGTATAGGGTAAAATTCCGTTCACTTTCGCTCGCAGAATATAACCTGCACACCACACGTGAACGGGTAAAGGGGCCGTGCCGACGGCCCCTTTACAATCCCGGCGGCCCCCTGTTCGTCCCGGTGCTGCGCACTTCGCTCGCCTCCCGCACTGTCTCCGGCGGTCGGCGGTACGCGACGTCCTGTCTTGTTCCGCCTCAGCCCGACGTCCTGTCGGTCTGACCGTCTGCGTCAGCGCTCCGGTTCGCCGGGTCGGATGGGGGGAGGATCTTGCTGCCCGTTGAGGAACTAACATCAGCACTTACGTAGCTGAAACAAAATCTGAAGCAGTATCTCTCAGAATGAAAACCATCGATGCTGATGTGGCTGGCCGGTTCCCATGGTGGTGATCCTGCTGTAGGTCTTTGAATAACAAACAGCAGCGATATTGCATCTGCAACAGCTAAAAAGTGAAGCGGCATCTCCTCCGGCTGAAAATCGCCGACGCGTTTGCGGCTGACCGGGAGCGGCCACAGGGACGTGGCCGCAGGGCGGGAGCTGCATGGCCGCAGCATACCGCCCGTGCCCGAAAAGCAGCAGCAAGAAGCGGAGGGCACCGCGAAAGCGGCGATTTTTTGGTCGGTCGCCGGGGAGTGCAGAGGGCGGCGGCGATGGAGCCGCCCTTTGCGCGCTCTGAGTGCCTGTATTCATATAAAAATAATGAACATGAAAGAGCGCAACCAGCACTGGCATTACATATGGAATCTGCCTGAGGAGGTAGCTCTGAAAATCGGGCGAAGGTTCCGTTCACGTTCGTTTCGCAGAATATACCCCGCACATCACACGTGAACGGGTAAAGGGGCTGTGCCGACAGCCCCTTTACAATCCCAGCGGCCCCAGAAGAAACCGGTGCTTTGCACTGCGTTCACCTGCGTTCCGCGCTGACTGCGGCGTCGCGACTCGACATCCCTGTCTCTACGCGTTTCAGTCCGCCATCCCTGGCGGCCTGGCCTTGTCAGTCGGACTTCGGTTCACCGGTTTCCATGGGGGGAAGCCAGCGCTGGCAGTTACTGCCTGGCAGCAACAATTCAGCTGCTGTAAAAAAACATAACCTGAAGCGGCATAACCCCGGCTGAAAATCGCCGACGCGTTTGCGGCTGACCGGGAGCGCTCACAGGGATGTGAGCGCAGGGCGGGAGCTGCATGGCCGCAGCATACCGCCCGTGCCCGAAAGGCAGCAGCAAGAAGCGGAGGGGACTGCGCAGCAGCGATTTTTTTTGCCGGTCGCCGGGGAGTGCAGAGGGCGGCGGCGATGGAGCCGCCCTTTGCGCGCTCTGGGTGCCGTGATTAAGTCAGGCTTTCCACTTTTAAGAGCGCAACCAGCACTGGCATTACATATGGATATCTGCCTGTGGAAGTATCTCTAAATACCCTACGCAGGTTCCGTTCACTTTCGTTTCGCAGAATATAACCCGCACACCACACGTGAACGGGTAAAGGGGCTGTACCGACAGCCTCTTTACAATCCCAGCTGCCCCAGAAGAAACCGGTGCTTCGCACTGCGTTCACCTGCGTTCCGCGCTGACTGCGGCGTCGCGACTCGACATCCCTGTCTCTACGCGTTTCAGTCCGCCATCCCTGGCGGCCTGGCCTTGTCAGTCGGACTTCGGTTCACCGGTTTCCATGGGGGGAAGCCAGCGCTGGCAGTTACTGCCTGGCAGCAACAATTCAGCTGCTGTAAAAAAACATAACCTGAAGCGGCATAACCCCGGCTGAAAATCGCCGACGCGTTTGCGGCTGACCGGGAGCGCTCACAGGGATGTGAGCGCAGGGCGGGAGCTGCATTGACGCAGCATACCGCCCGTGCCCGAAAGGCAGCCGCAAGAAGCGGAGGGTACCGCAAAGCGGCGATTTTGTGGCCGGTCGCTGGGGGTGTTGGGGGGATGGCGATTCATTCCCCCAACGCGCTCTATGTGCCTGTATCTGTATAGAAATAATGAACATGAAAGAGCGCAACCAGCACCGGGATTACATATGGATATCTGCCTGCGGAGTTCATCTGAAATCAGGTGAAGGTTCCGTTCACTTTCGTTCGCAGAATATAACCTGCACACCACACGTGAACGGGTAAAGGGGCTGTGCCGACAGCCCCTTTACAATCCCGGCGGCCCCAGAAGAAACCGGTGCTTCGCACTGCGTTCACCTGCGTTCCGCGCTGACTGCGGCGTCGCGACTCGACATCCCTGTCTCTACGCGTTTCAGTTCGCCATCCCTGGCGGCCTGGCCTTGTCAGTCGGACTTCGGTTCACCGGTTTCCATGGGGGGAAGCCAGCGCTGGCAGTTACTGCCTGGCAGCAACAATTCAGCTGCTGTAAAAAAACATAACCTGAAGCGGCATAACCCCGGCTGAAAATCGCCGACGCGTTTGCGGCTGACCGGGAGCGCTCACAGGGATGTGAGCGCAGGGCGGGAGCTGCATGGCCGCAACATATCGCCCGTGCCCGAAAGGCAGCAGCAAGAAGCGGAGGGAACTGCGCAGCAGCGATTTTATGGCCGGTCGCCGGGGAGTGCAGAGGGCGGCGGCGATGGAGCCGCCCTTTGCGCGCTCTGGGTGCTGGTATCTATATAAAAATAATGAACATGAAAGAGCGCAACCAACATTGGGATTACATATAGATATCTGCCCGTATCGGAACTCCATACTAATAACTTCCAGCAACGGAATATATCGCGGATATATCCGTAACCCCCCAAAAAAACTCAATTACCAATTTAATTATAAAATATACTCAAAATAACTATCCACTTCGGTTATAACCCATACCAAAACTTATATTCACTAACCATCTTAGATATCGGAAACTACGCTAAGTAATTTCTTTACCACTAAATAACAGCCTGCTTATTATTTTTCCGTCAGAGGATAAATTAATTAATGCGTTATGCCGGTAGCGGCGGGCGCTCTATTCGACGGGAATAAGCGATGAACCAATATCAATATCACCCCGATAGCGGGTTAACGCCGCGTCTGGCTGACTCCGCTGCGGCCCGTGCGGCAGCGGCAGAGATTGCTACCCTGGCACAGGATGAGGCGATTAAGCGCGACCAGCAGCGTATATATGCGTTGCGCGAGCTGGATCTATTTTCTCAAAGCGGGCTGGGGGGATTAATTATTCCCGAAAATTACGGCGGTAGCGGTTTATCTTATGCCGATTTAAGTGATGTGTTTCGCCGTATTGCATCGGTAGACCCGTCCCTGGCGCAAATTCCACAAAATCATTTTGGTTTAATTCAAATCATTTTAGGCAACGGCAGTGAAGCGCAGAAAAAAATATTGCTCGGTGCGGTAGCTAGCGGTCATCGCTTCGGTAACGGCGGCCCGGAGAAAAACAGCCGTCATACCCGCGATGTTCAGGCCAGATTACAAAAGACGCCAGACGGGTTGCGGCTTAACGGCGAAAAGTTCTACTCCACCGGTGCGCTGTTTGCTCATATCGTGGCGACCACCGCGTTGGACGATAACCAGCGTCCGGTGCTGGTGTTTATCCCTCGTCCGGCGGCCGGGCTGACCATTATCGACGACTGGTCAGGCATCGGGCAGCGTACTACTGCCAGCGGCACCGTGCGGCTGGACAATGTCGCCGTCGATCCGCTGTGGGTTATTGCGCTGCCGGATGCCAGCCAGCCGACGCTACGCGGGCCGGTTTCCCAACTGATGCAGGCGGCTATCGATGCCGGTATCGCCCAGGGCGCATTAAATGAGGCGCTGGATTTTGTGCGTAACGCTTCGCGGCCATGGGTCGATGCCAATGTTTCCCGTAACGCCGACGACCCTTACATCCTCGCCGATATCGGACGGATTAGCGTGGAGCTGGAGGCGGCTAATGCGCTGCTGGATAGAGCCGCCCGAACCCTTGATGCCATCGATCAGCGTGAGCTAACGGCGGACAACACCGCCCGGGCTGCTATCGCCGTTGCCGAAGCGAAAGTGCTGACCACGGAAGTCGCTCTTCGGGCCAGCGAAAAACTGCTGGAGTGGAGCGGCAGCCGCGGCACCCTGGCGCAGCACGGGCTGGATCGCCACTGGCGCAATGCCCGCACCCACACGTTACACGATCCGGTGCGCTGGAAATATCACGCTATCGGCGACTTCTATCTCAACGGCACTTTACCTGCCCGTCATGCATGGATTTAAGGAGCACAGGATGACCAGTCACGTCCCACCTAAATTACCGGCCACCCGGCTGACTAATGCCCAGGAAGCACTGGCCATAGCGCAGCGCCTGGCGGCACAGTTCTCGCGTGAATCCGCCGTGCGTGACCGTGAGCGCAGGCTGCCGGTCAGCGAGCTGTGTTCCCTGTTCCAAAGCGGCATCGGAGCGCTGACGGTACCGCGCCAGTTTGGCGGCATCGATCTGCCAGCCGATGTACTGACTGAAATCTTCGTCATTTTATGCGCGGCAGACAGCGCTATTGGCCAGGTACCGCAAAACCACTTTTATGCGCTGGAAGTGCTGCGGGTTAACGGCACGGCACAACAACAAGAACGCCTGTTTGCCGAGGTTCTGAATGGGGTGCATTTGGGGAACGCGCTGGCGGAGTTTAACAGCGCGGCGGCTCATGAGCGCAGCACTGCCCTGACGCCAGAGGGAGATCAGTTCCGGCTCAATGGCCGTAAGTTCTACGCCACCGGCGCGCTGTTTGCAGACCGCATTCCCACGTCAGCCCGCGATAGTGAGGGGCGTGAGTGGCTGGCGTTTGTACCGGGCCATGCTCCGGGAGTCACCATTATTGATGACTGGAGCGGCTTTGGGCAGCGCACCACCGGTAGTGGCAGCGTGGTGTTTGAAAACGTAGCGCTGGACGCAGACGATGTGGTGGCGTTTCAAAGCGCCTTCGAGCGCCCAACGTCGGTCGGCCCGTTTGCCCAGTTGATGCACGCGGCCATTGACCAGGGGATTGCCCGGGCAGCGTTTAACGACATGCTGGGGTTTGTGCGCACCCGCGCGCGGCCCTGGCCAGACAGCGGCGTGGAGCAGGCCAGCCGTGACCCGCTGACTATCGATCGAACCGGGAAGCTGGCGGCGAAGCTCAGCGCAGGCGATGCGCTGCTTGAGATTGCCGGCAAAGCCGTGGAGCTGGCGCGCATTCGTCCCGATGCCGATAGCGTAGCGGAAGCTTCGATAACGGTGGCCAGGGCGCGGGCGTGGACGACCGAAGTGTCGCTGGAAGCGGGCAATCTGCTGTTTGAACTGTCGGGCACTCGCGCTGCATTACAGGCCCATAATCTTGATCGTCACTGGCGTAATGCCCGTACTCACACGTTGCACGATCCGGTACGCTGGAAATATCCGGCTATCGGCAACTATCTGCTCAACGGTGTAAAACCGCCGCGCCGGGGGACCTTATGAGTGATAACCATCACAAACAGGTGCTGCTCAACGCTTTTTCCATGAACTGCATTGGCCATATTCACCATGGTATGTGGACACATCCCCAGGATCGTTCGCTGGAGTTTAATTCTCTGGACTACTGGCAGGATCTGGCGCGACTGCTGGAGCGAGGGCTGTTCGACGGTCTGTTTCTGGCCGACATTGTCGGGGTATATGACGTCTACCAGCAGGGAATTGGCCTGACAGCAAGTGAAGCTATCCAACTGCCGGTCAACGATCCGCTGATGCTGGTATCGGCAATGGCGGGAGTGACTCAGCATCTGGGATTTGGGGTCACCGCCAATCTCAGCTATGAACAGCCATATCTGTTTGCCCGTCGGTTATCGACCCTCGATCACCTCACCCGCGGGCGGGTGGGCTGGAACATTGTGACCGGATATCTGGACAGCGCAGCGCGCGCTATGGGGCTGAGTCAGCAGCTCGATCATGACCGTCGTTATGATCAGGCCGATGAGTTTATGGAGGTGGTGTACCGGCTATGGGAAGAGAGCTGGCACGATGATGCGCTGGTGGGCGACCGCCGCCAGCGGCTGTGTGTCGACCCCAGCCGGGTACGTGAAGTTCATCATCGCGGTGAGTTCTATCAGGTACAGGGCTACCACCTCACATCACCTTCGCCGCAGCGCACGCCGCTGCTGTTCCAGGCCGGTAGCTCGGCGCGCGGCACCCAGTTTGCCGGTCATCATGCGGAATGTCTGTTTGTTGGAGCCGGTTCGCCTGGCGCCTTGCGCGAGCAGACGCGCCGCCTGCGCCAGAGTGCAGCTGACCAGGGGCGCGGCCCCGATGCGCTACGCATCTTTATGGGAGTGTCGGTTATCGTCGCGCCCACCGAGCGTGAGGCGCAGGAGAAATACCAGCACTGGAGCCACTACGCCAGCTCTGAAGCCGGGCTGGCTCATTTCTCCAGCTCTATCGGTATCGATCTGGCGCAGTTCGGGCTGGATGAGCCGATTATCACCGGGCCGACCAGGGCGATTGAGTCAGTCAGTAAGGCTTACAACAACTGGACGCGACGTCAGCTGCTGGAGCAGCACAAACTTGGCAGCCGCTACCCGGTCATTGTCGGCGATCCGCAGCAGGTAGCCGATGCGTTACTCAACTGGCTGGATGAAGGCGATATCGACGGCTTCAACCTGACGCGGATAGTCAATCCGCAAACCTATCACGATTTTATTGACCTGGTGGTGCCCGAGCTACAAAGCCGCGGGCGCTTTAAAACCGCCTATCAGCAAGGCACCCTGCGCCGCAAACTGTTTGCCGCAGATGACCGCTTACCCGATAACCACCCCGCAGCCCGTTGGCGTCAGGACGCCGCGCGCACCGCGTAATATCACCAAGGAGAGAGCAATGCGAAATACCATTAAGAGCGCACTGGCACTGGCGTTATTCGGGCTGGCGGCGGTTTGTAACGCGGCGCAGGACTATAGCGGCCCGCTGAAAATTGGCACCACGGCGGCTTTTGCGCCACCGCTGGAGGCTGCGGTAGCCGAGGCGAAAAAGCAGGGGCTGGCGGTGAAGCTGGTGGAGTTTACCGACTGGACCGCACCCAATGTCAGCGTGGAAAACGGAGACATTGACGTTAACCTGTTCCAGCACAAGCCATTCCTTGCCAATGCGAACAAAGAGGGCGGGTTTCATCTGGTCGCTTACGCCCCGGCGATAATTAATAACGTGGGGCTTTATTCCAGAAAATTTAAGGCGTTTGACCAATTGCCGGACAAAGCCGTCGTTGCTATCGCCAACGATCCTATTAACAGCGCCCGTGGTCTGCTGCTATTGCAAAAAGCCGGGCTGATTAAGCTTAAGCCTGGCAAGGGGCTGGATGCGACCACCAACGATATCGTTGCCAACCCTAAAAACCTCAAGATTATTGAAGTGGAGGCCGTACAGCTTTCAAGGGCGCTGGATGACGTGGATCTGGCTCAGGGCTACCCTAGCTATCTGCGTATGGCGGGCACAATCGATCCCAATTCGGCACTGCTGTTTGACGGCCTGGAGCACCCGGAATATGTGATCCAGTTTGTGGTACGCGATGGGCACCAGGACGATCCGCGGCTGCGTAAATTTGTCGAGATCTATCAGCATTCGCCGGTAGTTCGGGCCAGCCTGGATAAATATTACGGCAAACTCTATCAACCTGGATGGGAGCAGTCCTGATGAGCAGCTGGGTACTTCCTCTGGAACAAGAGCTGGCACCGGTGCGAACGCGTCCGGTTTCCGGGCAGGCGCATGTCGCCATCCGCGGGCTGGAAAAACGATATGCCGGGCAGCAGGTGGCGGCATTGACCGATATTGAGCTAACCATTAATCGCGGTGAAATTTTCGGCATTATCGGACGCAGTGGGGCAGGAAAATCATCGCTTATCCGCTGCCTTAACCGGCTGGAGCGGCCAAGTGCCGGAACCGTCGCGGTAGATGGCGTCGATATTGGTGCATTGGACGAGCGGGCGCTGGTGGCCTGGCGGCGGCGTACTGGCATGATTTTCCAGCATTTCAATTTACTGTCGGCGAAAACGGTACGAGAAAATATAGAACTGCCGCTGAAGGTTGCGGGCGTGGGGCGCATCGAGCGTACGCGCAAAGTGGATGAGCTGCTGGCGCTGGTAGGGTTGACGGAATATCAGCATGCCTGGCCCGCGCGGCTCTCTGGCGGTCAGCGTCAGCGAGTGGGGATCGCCCGCGCCCTGGTTCACGATCCTGAGCTTCTGTTATGCGATGAGGCGACATCGGCGTTGGATCCGGAAACCACGCGCTCCATCCTGGGGCTGCTTAAGCGAATCAATCAACAGCGAGGGATAACCATTGTACTTATCACTCATGAAATGGACGTGGTGCACGATATCTGCCACCAGGTGGCGGTGCTGGAACGGGGACGGATTATCGAGCGTGGCCCGGTGTGGCAGGTATTTGGCGCTCCGCGTGAGGAAGTGACCCGACTGTTGCTCAACCCAGATCATGACAGCGTGCCGGAAGATATTGCGCCGTATCTGAGCGCCGATCCTTCGGCCGGGGCCAGGGCGCTGTTGCGGCTGCGCTATCGCGGTGACGGCGCACAGCCGGATATTGGAAAAATTTCTGCCCGCTGGCAGGGAGCCACACTGTTGAAAAGTGAAATCGAGTGGCTGCAAGGGCGGCCGGTGGGGCAGATGCTGCTATTGCTGGCAGACGATGCCATTGAAGATAACGGAGCCGAGCCGCACGGCGTGGCCGATAGCGTGGAGGTAGCAGGCTATGTCGCTGGATAGTGAACAATTTTGGGGCGGGGCGTTAGACACCATGCTGATGGTTGGCGCTTCTTCACTGCTGGCTCTGCTGTTTGGGCTACCGCTGGCGCTGCTGATGGTGATTAGTGGGCAGGGCGATCTGTTCCCCAGCCCGTGGCTCAATCGGGCGTTGGGCTGGGTGATAAACCTGTTCCGCTCAATACCCTTTTTGATATTGATGGTAGCAATACTACCGCTCACCCGGCTTATTGTCGGCACCACTTATGGAGTGTGGGCGGCAATTGTGCCGCTGACTATCGCCGCCACGCCGTTCTTTGCCCGTATCGCCGAGGTTAGCCTGCGTGAGGTGGATAAAGGGCTGACGGAAGCGGCGCAGGCGATGGGATTTAGGCGCGGGCATATTGTCTGGCACGTACTGCTGCCGGAGGCGCGCCCGGGTATCGTCAGCGGTTTTACCATTACCGTCGTCACGCTGATTAACTCGTCGGCGATGGCCGGTGCGGTGGGGGCAGGAGGGCTGGGGGATCTGGCTTATCGCTACGGATACCAGCGCTTCGACACTCAGGTGATGGTCACAGTAATTATCGCGCTGGTGGCTCTGGTCACGGTGTTGCAGTTTTCGGGCGACCGACTGGCCCGGCGGCTGAATCATCGCTGAGAGGGCTGAAGAAGAGCGACGGCATATCGTCGTTAGCTATTATTTCTCCCTTAAGTAGCCGCCGGAAACGGCGGCTACTTTTCACGTTATTACGCTCCTTGTTATTAGTCATATAACCATCTTCCCGCTTTGGCTGATTCGATTAACATGCCGATGGTAAAGTCAGGAACCGGGATGGGAGGGGATTTCTTAAAAGGATTCCAGGAGAAAGGTACATCTGGGTAATAGGTTTCAATTTTAAAATCTCCCCGCGCTACCTGAAATTCCGTAAAAAACTCATCCATTAAATCTTCTGCTTCGCCAATATCCAGTAGCATATCGGTATCAAAATCGGTCGCCAGCGTTAGCTGTTGTTGTTTCTTTTTGTTATTAAACAGATAAATGCCGTTGTAGCGTCTTGCCAGCGCAAATATTCGTGCTTCTATGTCATCTACCATAATTTATCATTCCCTCGTGCTATGCGGTTATAATCACGGATACTGCAATACGAAATAGCAGAAACATCGGAAAGAAGTATAATTTCACCTACCAATGGAATGGTTCTTCCGACAAAGGTACTGACCTTGGCTACCATTCGCCGTTCTACTGTCCACGGCGTATAGCCTCCTATCCAGGTTGGTAGCCTGACTCCAAACGGAAATTTTGCTGTTTTTAGAAGCCTCCGCATTGTTTTAGATATTCGAGAAGTTCCTTCTTTTGCTCCCCGGGGTTTTGTTCTGGTTTTCTGATTATTAACTCCACCGTAAAGAGCAATCACGGCTACGATATCATCGGCCCCAAAATGGTCGGCTGTGGTCTCACAGAAAATCATAAATAAAAGTTCAGAGGCGGTAAGGTTACTTCGTCCTGCATAAAAATAGGTTCCATTTAGCTCCTCAACAGTGTCCATCTGTAATACTCCATTTTTTTGGTTTTGTTATCGTATATGGAATATTTAAAGGCAGGTAAAGTAATGGTTGTGTAATATTCTGAAATTGTCGTTTCTTTGTGGTGGAATACAAATATTATATTGGTGGTTTTTATTTTATGACTACTGATATGCAACGAAATAAATAATGTACTAGAAGATGAGATGTTCTTACCGCCGTAGACAGATTCTCAACCCAGGAGGATAACTCGCGATTTTACGATTTTTAGCTGCCGTTACTTACCTATTGGCCATCTGAAAGGGCACCTTATTTATGATCCTTCCCGGCGGTTCTCTTTCCGCCCGGTAATTAAACCGGCGTCTTATGGAACCTGGTCAATCTGGCTAAGTTCTGCGCGCCTTACTCCCTCAAGGCTGGTAGTGAAGCTGATGGCTCTCACCCGTGCGGAGCATGCTCATTATCAGCGACATATATCGTTCAGACCAACCGGTGTTGCCAAACTCAAACCCCATTGGCAGTCATTATTGCCGTTTGCGAGGAGCCCCTATCCCCTCGAAGGTAGTGCCTGATTCGCAAACATCACCCTGGTCAGCCCTGGTTTTTCACTATGTTCCCTGGCGTCAGGCTGTTGGCGTATTTTTGCCAGCGTTGCCGCAGCCCAGGAATAACGGGTAGCCAGAATCCGTCCAGCGGAGCGCGGCAGTATTGGTTGATATTCTTAGCCAGGTTCTTTCTCTGCCTGTGAAGCCGGTAACGTAGCTCCAGGTAGACCGTTTTAAGGTGTGTCACAGGAACCAGGTCATCAGGTGGTATTAACGGAGAGTAGGCGTTTGCTTTTACTGAAGTGGTTTATGTGATTAGTATCATAAAAATGTAAATAAAAAATATACTTTTTATTGGCGTTTTATACCAAAATTTCAGTAGGTTATGACCGTTTAAGCACCATTTACTGCTAACTGGTCAGTTTGACATCAATTTTAAGCCGGTAATATTATTTCGTAACCGGTTACGGAGAAAGGAATGGCAACGATTAAAGATATTGCAAAAAAAGCAGGAGTATCCGTAGCAACCGTATCCAGAGCTATGAATAACAAGAAGGATATTAGTGATGAGATGCGTAAGTATATTCTAAAAATAGTTGATGACATGGGGTACGTGCCTAATTCGATGGCCAAAAACTTGTCACATGGAAGAACAAACTTAATTGCTGTCATGTTGCCAACGTTAAACAATCAGTTTTTTTCAGACTTACTTAATGAAATTGAAGGTGAGGCCAATAGGCATGGATATAACACATTGTTTTTTAATAGTAGCGATGACCGAAAAAAGGTTGAGTACTATCTGAATTCAATGCGAAGTAATTTTGTATGTGGGGCAATTATTAACTCACTTTCTGTGAGTGGAAAAGATCTGGAAAACCTGGAAAAGAACGGCATAAAAACCATCACCATCGACCGTTCAGGTACCGATCCTCATTATTCATCGGTAATGGTTAACCACCGAACCGGTGGACAACTGGCGACAGAGCATTTGTTTGCTCAGGGCTGCAAAAAACCGGTCATGTTATCCGGGGCGCCTGATGACCGAATTGCCAATGAGCGTAAAGCAGGATTTATCGATGTCGTTGAAAGGCATACCGGAAGCAAAGATATCACGCTTATTCATAGCGATCTCACCTCCCGGGGAGGTTATGAACACTTTTTGAATTTTATTAAAAAGAATGAAAGCTTTGATGGCGTATTTTGCTCGAATGATGCCATGGCATTTGGCGCTATGCGCGCCTGCGCAGACTCAGGTATTAAGGTCCCGGATGATTGCCTGATTGTAGGTTACGATAATTCATCAATGGATGAGATGTATATCCCAAGGTTGAGTTCGGTGGACCAGAATTTGAATATGATTGGAAAGTTATCCATTGAAACAATGATAAAGCTTATTAACGGTAAAACTGAAGTTGAACATTTATGTATTACACCAGAATTAGTTGCCAGGGAATCAACCATAAAACGTGAATAAAGCTAAGGAGCGCATATGTACGATATCGTCGTCATGGGCAGTATTAACATGGATGTTATTGTTAACTGTCATGAGTTTCCGAAAAGTGGAGATAATACATTCTGTAAATCCATTCAGATGACCGCGGGCGGTAAAGGTAATAACCAGGCCGTCAGTGCGGCCAGATACGGCAAACGCGTCTGTTTCATTGGCTGCGTTGGCAATGATGCACCCGGCAGACAGCTTCGTCAGAATCTTCAGAATAGAAAGATTGACGATGCGTACATGATAGTGAAGGAAGGCGCGGAGACCGGCTCTTGCGTGGGGCTGGTGGAACCGGGCGGCGATAATACTCTGCTGGTAAATTTAGGTGCCAACGTAGCTTTTGGGCCTGAAGAAGTGAGCGCTGCGCTCGAGCGGGTGGAGGGTAAAATTCTGTTAATACAGATGGAAACCAGCCCTGAATCCGTGCTGGCGGCCATGCGAATGGGGCGCGCGAAAGGCATGTTTGTGATTCTCGACCCGGCTCCGGTGCAGGGTATTCATCCTGAATGTTTCCCCTACGCAGATTTAATTGTCCCCAATAGCAGTGAGACCCGGCATATTACCGGGATTAGCGTTCATGATGAATCGAGCGCCCTTGAAGCCGCTAAAGCAATTCATAATATGGGGGTGAAAAATGTCATTATTAAAATGGGCGGAGATGGGTGTCTGCTTTATCAAAATAACAAGTCGGTATTTATTCCTGCTCTAAAAGTTAATGCCGTCGATACCGTCGGTGCTGGAGATTGTTTTGCCGGAGCGCTGGCCAGTTATCTGATTGATGATAATAATATCGAAGCAGCTATCCGCTTTGCTCAGGTCGTTGCCGGAATAAAGGTATCCCGCGCGGGCGGTCATGATGCAATTCCCGAAATGGCTGAGGTGAAAGCCGTTATAGAAACTATCGCAGTCTGATTTAACCACATTTATTAAATCCTGAATGTAAATTCCTGACTAACGGGAAGGGTGCTCTATATGCTTTCACAACTGAATTCATATTTCTCATCATTTATTTCTCTGGGCGCACCGGCAATGATGTTTTTTATCATTACTCTGCTGTCATTATTATTTCGGGTAAGAATATCAAAGGCCCTGGAAGGGGGTATTCTTATGGCTATCGCGCTGACGGGGATGGGGGCGGTAATAACATTATTAACAGGTGCTTTTGCTCCGGCGTTGAATAAATTTGTTGAATCAACCGGGGTGTCATTATCGATTACAGATCTCGGGTGGGCACCATTAGCCGTGATTACCTGGGGATCAATGTATACGCTGTATTTTGCTGCGATATGTATTGTTATAAACATAGCGTTGCTCTCTTTTAACAAGGTAAAAACGCTGAATGTCGATCTTTTCAATATCTGGAATCTGTCAGTTATTGGCCTTTTGACGCTTTATTATTCCGACGATAATCTGATGCTGACCACCTGCGTTGTTGGGGGGATCTATATTCTTATGTTATTCAACTCAGATGTGCTGCAACCGCAAATTAAAACGTTGCTTAAGTATGAAAGAAACAGTATTACCACTACGGCACATCCATCGCTTCTCATCTGCCCGCCGGTATTAATTATCAATGAATTGATTTCTAAATTTATTCCATTCATTGATAAGTTTGATTTCGATGCCGAAAAGCTCAATGAGAAAATTGGCTTCTGGGGTTCCAAATTCGCCATCGGCGTTTATCTCGGCTTCTTTGTGGGGATTTTAGGCAAGCTGCCGATGAGCGAACTTTTTGTTCTGGCCTTCACCGCAGGCGTTTCGCTTGAGCTTTTCAGTGCCGTAGGCAACTGGTTCGGCCCGGCTATCAAGCCATTATCTGACGGGATAGCCGCGATGATGGAAAAACGTTTTAAAGGCAGACAGATCTTTGTGGCCATTGACTGGCCTATCCTGGCTTCTCGTGCGGAGTTATGGGCGGTTGCTAATATTTTGGCTCCGATACTGTTGATTGTGGCGATTATTCTTCCCGGTAATAACGTTCTGCCGTTGGGCGGTATCCTGTTGACCGTTCTGGCGCCCGCGCTGTTGATTATCACTCAGGGAAAAGTGATACGAATGACCCTGATAGGTGCTGTACTGATTCCACTGTTCTTATGGGCCGCGACACTAATTGCTGAATTTGTTACCAAAACATCCATTGCAATGAATAGTTTTCCAAAAGGTTTGTCGCATGACCAGCTGTTCTCATCGGTTGATTCCGACCCGCTGGAAAAAATGCTCTCCATGTTAATAGCCAAAGCTAGCGTATCCGCAGATACGCAGCTAGTGGTGATGTCCGTTATTGCCGTTATCGCTTATTTGGGAATGTTTATCTGGTATTTCAGGAGAATGCAGCAAATGAATGCGGCACGTTTGGATATAGCATCTGTTGTTAATGTTGAGGTGGCAAAATGAGACTTTTGGGTGCATCGCTGATGTGTGCCGATGTTTTAAAACTCGGTGAACAAATTATTGAATTAGAAAAGGCTGGCATCGATTTTTACCATATCGATATTATGGATGGTCAGTTTGTTGATAACTTCGCGTTGAGCATTGATTTTATCAAGTCGATTAAGCCGTTAACCTCCAAACCTATTGATGTTCATCTTATGGTAGATAAACCGGAGCGTTATATTGAACCTCTGGTGATGGCGGGAGCCGACATCATCACGGTTCATGCTGAGGCCGTTACCCACTTACACGGCGTTCTAACCGGTATACGGCGTCACGGCGTTAAAGCGGGAGTGGCGCTTAATCCTTCAACGAATGTCGAATCACTAGGGTATGTCGTTGACCTGATTGATGTACTGCTCATTATGACGGTCAATCCTGGGTTTGCCGGGCAGACGTTTATTGACACCATGCATGAAAAAATCGCTTTTGCCAGCCAGTGGCTTAAGCAACGCGGCAGCCATGCGGTTATCGAGGTTGACGGCAATATTGGTCACCATACTATCCCGCCATGCGCGGCCGAAGGGGCTTCGATGTATGTACTCGGCACCAGCGCACTCTTCCATAGCCGTGGAACGCTGATACAAAACCTGCGGGAAACCAGAAAGATTACCGAAGGCATTTAAACGCTGCATATAGGGTAATATTTCGCCAGGGAGTTGCCGCGTGCTGGTACGCTACCAGATGCGGCTCTTTCATTCCGGGCAGTCTCTCCCGCCCGGTCATCAGCCTGGCGGCTGGTTAGTTCTTTCGTGTAAACCCCAGAAGAGTTCCGCGTGCGATCCACTCCCCACACAATTGATAGTGCACCTGATAGGTTTCGCCTTTGCGCAGCATGACTATTATCGTCGACATATTTCTTTCAGATAAGCCGGCGTTGCCGAACCCGGTCACTAGCGGCACGAAGTTGCCGTTCTGGAGAAACTGTATTAGTTCGATGGTAGTTCCTGATTTAGAATACTGCACTGCCGTCAGTTCTAACTCCTCATTGAGTTCTTCGCAGGCAGGCTGGTGGCTTAATTTAGCCAGGCCAGTGATACCGATAGTATAACCTCGTTCATCTTTGACCAGGCTCGCCGCCCCGGCCGCTGTGCTGAACAGTACGGTGCAGATTACGCCCATGCAGATAAGTTTTTTCATGGAAACCTTCCTGGAATATGAATAAAAACTGTGGGTTACCTTACCCCGGTTGCATGAAGCGACCATTGCTTTGGCTCAATACATGCTCCCTTATTCTGCTGTGGACCCATCGCGGGGAATATCCTGGTATCTTCTCCACTCCTGGCTGTTACCGAACTCAGTAAGCGGGCAGAGATTATCACCAGCCAGCCACTCGCGGTGTCTATCCGCGGTATATCCGATTTCGAGGTCTGTGCTAACAATATATTCTTTTAATATCACACCCTGGCGCAGTTGCTCGACAAAGTGAATTAATTATCGCGTTTGGCTATATCCCATAACCGTATTTTATTTATTAACTGATATGGGAGTAAGTCATATCAGAAAGGAATTAATCGCTGAAGCATGGCTGCTAGAGATGACCCGTCACGCCAGACACCGCAAGGCCTGAAGGCTTGCGCTCACTTTACTTATTAATTAGAGCGAAATGCTATTTAGCCGCCAGAATATTTTATACCAAAAATGAATTTAATTATTGGGGGTGAGTTGTATTAGGTTTTTTACATCAGAACCAGACGCGAAGAGTTCATTTCAGCAGGCGCTGAATAAACTATCCAGTTCGCTCAATCGAATAACGCCAGGAGATATCACATGCGAGTTTTATTCCTCGCCGGAAGTCCGGCCGCCGTTTCACGCTCCACGCTGTTGCTGAATTATGCCCGCCGCTGGCTGGGCCTGGCCGAGGATGAAGCCGTGGTATGCAAAGTGGGTGACTTCTGCCCAAAAGCGCTGCTGGGCGGCGATTACAACCATCCGGATATCCATCGCCTGGCGGCTCAGATTGCTGAGGCTGACGGCATTGTAGTGGCGTCACCGGTTTATAAAGCCGCCTACTCCGGGGCGCTGAAAGCGCTGCTTGATCTACTGCCGGAGCGGGCGCTGGCTAACAAAGTGGTATTGCCTCTGATGACCGCAGGCAGCCCGGCGCACCAGCTGGCGCTGGATTATGCCCTTAAGCCGGTGCTCAGTGCTCTGAAAGCGGAGGAGATTATTGGCGGAGTGTTCGCCACCGACCGCCAGGTGCAGTACGGCGATGCCGGACGAGCAGAGACGATTGCTCCGGAAATCCTCGACCGTCTTGAGCACCAGCTTGAAGCGTTTCAAAGCGCCATTGCCCGCAGACCGGTGCATCAGGCCACAATCGCAGGTGCGAATGCCCGCTCATAGTTACTGCCCGCTGCGCCAGATTACGCGCCGCACTCCGCCGTCGCTGGGCGATGGCTTATTGAATTTGCTTATGCGGCAACGCCGCCACTGATTAAGAATAAGAACGGGACAACATCATGGCACAGACTTCTGCTGACGGTATCAATGTATTCTGGTTTTTGCCCACCCACGGGGATGGCCGCTACTTAGGCACTTCTCAAGGCGGGCGTGCGGTAGATCTGCCGTACCTGCAACAGGTTGCTCTGGCGGCCGATAATCTTGGTTATTACGGAGTGCTGATACCTACCGGTAAAAGCTGTGAAGACTCGTGGCTGATTGCTTCGGCGCTGGCCCCGATTACTCGCAACCTTAAATACCTGGTGGCGGTGCGTCCAGGATTGCAGCCACCCACCCTGGCGGCCCGAATGGCGGCGACCCTCGACCGGCTTTCCGGCGGACGCCTGCTGATAAACGTTGTAACCGGCGGCGATCCGGTAGAGAACAAAGGCGATGGGATCTTCCTGAGCCATAGCGATCGTTATCAGGTCACTCGCGAATTCCTTGATATTTATTCCCAGTTGATGCGCGGAGAAAAAGTCGATTATCAGGGGGATTTTCTGCGCGTTGAGGGAGCTGAGATCCTGTTTCCTCCGGTGCAGGAGAATGGCCCGCCGCTGTTCTTTGGCGGATCGTCAGAACCGGCTATCGGCGTGGCGGCAAGCCAAACCGATACCTACCTGACCTGGGGTGAACCTCCGGCTCAGGTTGCTGAAAAACTGGCGGTGGTGCGCCAGGCGGCAGAGGCCCAGGGACGCACGCTCGAATATGGTATTCGCCTGCACGTTATTGTGCGTGAAACCGAAGAAGAGGCCTGGGCTGCCGCTGACCGTCTGATTGAACATGTGGATGACGAAACGGTGGCTCAGGCTCAACAGATTTTCTCGCGCATGGACTCTACCGGTCAGGCGCGGATGCGGGCGCTGCATGGCGGCTCGCGCGATAATCTGCGTATTGCTCCAAACCTGTGGGCGGGCGTAGGTCTGGTGCGCGGCGGGGCCGGTACGGCACTGGTAGGTAGCCCGGAACAGGTGGCTGAGCGTATTCGTGAGTATCAGGCGTTGGGCATTAGCCACTTTATCTTCTCGGGCTATCCACATCTGGAAGAAGCGCACCGCTTCGCCGAACTGGTGATGCCGCTGCTGCCGCTCAACAACCGTCCGACCGCCGTGGCGCAAAAGGTAAATACCGGCCCGTTTGGGGAAACCATCGGCGGCGATAAGCGCCCGTCGCGCTAAGGAGATAAACATGGTGAGCTTACGGGCCTTCTGGCAGGCCGCAAATCAGCAAGTGTTTCCCGGCCAATACGATGAGCGTCGCGAGCGGACGGTCGTACCGGTCAGTGGGAAATCACCGGCAGCACCAGGCCCCCAGCCCGCAGGAGCGCGCCATGGCAGAGCGTAAAGTCGTCATTATTGGCGGCGGTTTTAGCGGTACGGCGCTGGCGATACAGCTGGCGAGTATGAGTGATTTTCCGCTGGATATTACCGTGGTGGAACCGCGCCCGGCGCTGGGCGAAGGCGTGGCATACAGTACACGCGAACCGGCGCTGCGCATTAATGTCCCGGCGCGTAAGATGCAGCTGGGCGGCAGGCCGGACGGAGATTTTGAACGCTGGTGTCAGCAGCAGCCGGACTACGTTCTGGATGCGGCGGCCCACGCATCTCACGGAGATTATTACCCCCAGCGCCATCTGTTTGGCCGCTATGTGGCGGAGCATTTTGCTGCTGCCGCCAGTGCCAGGCCAGGCGTTACCCTCAGACATTTGCAGGATAGTGCGCTGGATGTCAGCAACGGCCTGGTACTGACCCATGGCGGCCAGATACTGGCAGCTGACGCAGTAGTGCTGGCGGTTAGCCATCCGCCGCCGGCGATTCCGGCAGCGCTGCGGCCTTATGCCGATGATCCCCGACTGATTAGCAACCCATGGGCATCGGGCGCGTTGCGACAAATTGCCCCCAACGAGCGGGTGGTGATTATGGGCAGCGGTCTGTCGATGGCCGATGTGGTTGGGACGCTGGCGGAGCAGGGGCACCGGGGTGAGATCCTGGCGTTCTCCCGGCGCGGGCAGCGGCCACGGCCAAACTTTCCCGGCGGCGCGCCGCAGTGGGAAGGCGATTATGGCTCGCAGCCGGTATCGGGAGTGCGCAGCCTGCTGCGCCAGGTAAGGCTGGATGTTGAGCGTGCTGCGGCTGAAGGGTTGCCGTGGCAGAGTGTTCTGGATAGCGTTCGCGCCAGCGGTCAGTGGATTTGGCTGAGCCTGCCTTTAGCCGAGCAGCGCCGTTTTCTGCGCCATTTGCGTAGCTGGTGGGATGTACATCGCTACCGGCTGGCCCCGCAGCTAGGCAGGTTGTTGGAGCGGCTGGAAGGCGAGGGCCGCTTCAGCCTGCACGCCGCCCGGCTTCAGTCGCTACGCGCTCGCTCTGATTTTCTCGAACTGACCCTTAACCACGGCGGTCAGGCGACTATTACCACCGCCGACCGGCTGGTACTGACCACCGGCCCGGCGCACGGCGGCCTGATTGAAAGCCAGCCGCTGCTGCGCTCACTCCATGCTCAGGGAGCGATTCGCGCCGATGCCCAGGGGCTGGGGCTGGCGGTGGATGTACATTCCCAGGCGCTGGGCGTTGATGGCGCACCGGTGCCGGGCCTCTGGGTTGCAGGCCCGGCGGCCCGGGGCCGTTTTGGTGAGCTGATGGGCCTGCCCCAGGTGGCGGAACACGCCGTCAGCGTCGCCTATGAAGTGCTGGCCGCGCTACACCATCCTCAGCCTCACAGCGCACGATGTCCCGTCTGCTGAATCTCTATCGTTAATTCATCCTTTTTCGCTGATATCAACGCGCCGTGGGGCAACCTTCGGCGCAGGAGCTGACTATGCCCGTAAAACGTGAAATACGCCTGAATGCTTTTGATATGAACTGCGTCGGACACCAGTCGCCGGGGCTGTGGCGGCACCCGCGCGACCGTTCCTGGCAGTACAAAGATTTGAGCTACTGGACTGAGCTGGCGCAACTGCTGGAGCGCGGTAAGTTCGACGGCTTGTTTATTGCCGATGTACTGGGTGTTTATGACGTGCTGGACGGCAGCCCCGACGCGGCGCTGCGCCAGGCTGCACAGGTGCCGGTGAACGATCCACTGGCCCTGATTACCCCGATGGCGCTGGTGACAGAACACCTGGGCTTTGGTCTCACGGCTTCGCTGTCGTTTGAGCACCCTTATCCATTCGCCCGCCGTCTGTCGACTCTCGATCATCTCACCCGTGGGCGGATCGGCTGGAATATTGTGACTTCGTATCTGGAGAGCGGCGCACGCAATATCGGCCACACCAGCCAGACCGATCACGATGCGCGCTACGACTACGCCGACGAATATTTGCAAGTGATCTACAAGCTGCTGGAAGGAAGCTGGGAAGAGGGGGCCGTGGTGCGCGATAAAGAGCGCCAGATGTTCACCGATCCCAGCAAGATCCATGCGATTAATCATCAGGGGACATTCTTTAACGTCCCTGGTTTCCACCTGTGCGAGCCATCTCCCCAGCGTACGCCGGTGCTTTATCAGGCCGGCGCGTCCAGCCGCGGTAAGGCTTTTGCCGCCGCTCACGCCGAGTGCGTATTTGTCGCCGCCCCTTCGAAAACGCTGCTGAAAAAGACGGTGGCT
The DNA here is from genome assembly GCA_022846635.1 of Salmonella enterica subsp. enterica serovar Choleraesuis. Taxonomy (GTDB): domain Bacteria; phylum Pseudomonadota; class Gammaproteobacteria; order Enterobacterales; family Enterobacteriaceae. The sequence continues at coordinate 3,238,072 of AP025685.1, read as the reverse complement.
GATATCCGCCGCCGGGTAGCCGAAGCCGGGCGCGATCCGTACAGTGTGCTGATCTTCAACCTGCAAACCGTCATCGTTGATGAGACTGACACAGCGGCCCAGGACAAATGGCGGGAATATAAATCCTACGTTAGCTACGAAGGCGCGCTGGCACTGCTGTCGGGCTGGACGGGGATCGACTTTAGCCAGTATCAGCCGGATCAGGTGCTTAATTACGTTAAAACTAACGCGATTCAGTCGGCGGTGGAGGCGTTTTCAACGGCCGAGCCGGATCGTGAATGGACGGTGCGCGGCCTGGCGGAGTGGGTTGGGATCGGCGGTTTTGGCCCACTGCTGGTGGGCAGCGCACAGACCGTGGCCGACGAGCTGCAATCCTGGGTGGAAGAGACCGATGTGGATGGCTTCAACCTGGCCTACGCGGTCACTCATGAAACTTTTAGCGATGTAGTGACCTGGCTGGTGCCGGAGTTACAGCGGCGCGGAGTTTATAAACGCGAGTATCAGCCCGGCACTCTGCGGGAAAAACTCCACGGCGGCGGCCCACGCCTGGCGGATAACCATCCGGCGGCGGGCTATCGCAAGCTGGCAACTCAAACCACGGCCACGGAAACGGAGGGCAGCCTGTGATTGAAATTCAAAACATCACTAAAAATTATCGGCTGGCGGATGGCAGCGCGCTTCCGGTACTGAATGGCCTGTCGCTGCGGGTACAGCGCGGCGAGATAGCGGCAGTTGTCGGGCCGAGCGGGGCCGGGAAGTCAACGCTGGCGAAATGCATCAGCCTGCATGAGCGGCCAGATAGCGGAGAGATTCTGGTAAACGGTCAGGATCTTTCGCGGCTGCGCGGAAGTGAGTTGCGCGCTGCGCGGCGCGCTATTGGCACGGTATTCCAGTCATCGGCGCTGTTGCAGCGTAAAACCGCCTGGCAAAACGTAGCGCTGCCGCTGGAGTATCTTGGCGTGGTGCCGCATCAAATTAAAGAGAGGGTAGAAACCCTGCTTGATGATGTCGGGCTGAGCCATAAGGCCCAGCGTTACCCGGCCCAGCTCTCCGGCGGTGAACGCCAGCGCATAGGCATTGCCCGGGCGCTGGCGCTGCATCCGACGGTGCTTCTGGCAGATGAGGCGACCTCGGGGCTTGACCCGGCGACGACCGAATCGACCCTCGAGTTGCTTAAACGCCTGCGTGACGAATATCAGCTGGCTATCGTACTTATCACCCATGAAATGGATGCGGTGCGCCGGGCGGCGGATACCGTGGCCGAGATTGACGGCGGCAAAATTGTTTCTGCCACGCCGCTGGCGCAGCTGCTGGCTCAGCCTGAATCGGCGCTGGCCCAGCGCCTGCTGCCAACCCCGCAGGCTGAAAGTTATCAGGGGCTGGCGCTAAGAGTGGCCTATCGGGATGCGGTTCCGGTGGACTGGATAAGCCGCCTGACCCGCCAGTGGCAACTGCATATCGACCTGCTGGGCGGCCATATCGAAACGGTTAACGGCCGTCCGGCCGGGCGACTGACGATAGGCGTGCGTTTCGAGGGCCGTAGTTTGGGCCTGCCGCAGCTGGTGGCCGCTTTTAACGCGCTGGGGCTGGCGGTCGAAACCCTTAACACCGCGCCCGCGTGGCAGGAGGCAGTATGAGCCAGCAGGTATTGAGCCAGGACACGCCGTGGCGTGACATACCGGCGCTGCTGCTGCCGGCCTATGGGGAGACCTGGATTATGGTCGCCGTGGTAATGCTGTTTGTGGTGGTGCTGGGAGGTGCGCTGGGCGTAGTGCTGTTTAACACCTCTTCACGCGGAGTTTTCCCCCATGCCGCCAGCCATCGAACGCTCAGTTCGCTGGTGAATATTGGCCGCTCGCTGCCGTTTCTGGTGCTGATGGCGGCGATTATTCCGCTGACCTACTGGCTGACCGGATCGACCATCGGTCTGGCGGCCGCCGCAGTGCCAATGGTGGTCGCCGGAACGCCGTTTTTTGCCCGACTGGTGGATAACGCGCTGCGCGAAGTTCCCCGGGAGGTAAGCGCGGTGGGCCTGGTCTGCGGCGGCACCCGCTGGCAGATAATCCGCCACAACCAGTTGGGAGAGGCGCTTCCGGCGCTGGTGGCCGCCCTAACGCTTAATGTGATTTCGATGATCGAGTATTCGGCGGTGGCCGGAACCATCGGTGCGGGTGGCATCGGCTACCTGGCCGTTGCTTATGGTTACCAGCGTTTTGATAACCACATCATGCTGGCCACTATTGTGGTGCTGATAGCGACTATCCAGCTTATTCAACTATCTGGCGACTGGCTGGTTAACCGCCTGCGCCATAACGAAGGAGTTTCCTCATGAGCCACACGCAATTTGAACTCAAGCGCGCCCGGCGCTGGCCCTGGGTGGCAGGTTTGTTGGTCGTTGCGGTCGCTGTAGGGGGGTATGCGGCCTGGCGTCATAACCAGGCAGCGCCAGTGGAGTTTGGCAATGTACTGAAAGTCCATTTTGAACCGGCGATGGCTGGCGAAGAGCGGGTAATCGAGTACGTAAATCAGCACATCGCACCGGATTACGGCATTAAGCTCGAGGCGGTGGGGATGCAGGATCCTGTGCAGGCTAACGCGGCGGTGGCGCGCGGTGAATATGCCGCCACCGTATACCAGCACCAATGGTGGCTAAAACAGGTGGCCGATGCTAACCACTTTGCGCTGACCGGTACCGAGGAGCTGTTCCAGTGGTCTTTTGGTTTTTACTCCCTGCGTCATAACAAAGTGAGCGAGCTGCCGAATGGTGCCACCATTTTGGTACCGGACGATGGCGCAAATCAGGGCCAGGCGCTGTGGCTGCTGTCGCGTCTGGGGCTTATCACTCTCGATCCGAATATCGAGCCGCGTACCGCGCTGCTAAAGAATGTGCGCGGCAACCCGCACAACTTCCGGCTTAAAGAGCTGGATCTGATGAATATGCCGCGGGCGCTCAACTCGGTTGATGCGGCGATCGGCTACGTTTCTGAGTTTGATGCCGGAAAGATCCCGCGCGATCGCGGCATTCTATTCCCGCCTGCGCCGCGTACTTTTGCCTCGCAGCTGGTGATCGGAACGCCGTATCTGGAACAGGAAAATATTAAAAAGCTGCGTCAGGCGTTTGCCGATCCGCGTCTACAACAGTGGCTGAAAACCACCGACGATCCGTTAGTACGTAACGTTCTGCTGCCGGTATCCACCCAGTAGCGTCTTACTTTTTACTTAATCAGGAGTCTCTATGCCGCAACTTTCTACCGGTGCCGAATTTACGGCGCTGACAGACCGTTTTCGCCCTATTTTTACCGCTATCGCCGCCGGAGCCGTGGAGCGGGAGCGTCAGCGCATTTTACCCGTCGAAGCCATTTCGCAGCTAAAACAGGCGGGTTTCGCTGCGCTGCGGGTGCCAAAAGACAAAGGTGGAGCGGGCCTGTCTTTACCGCAGCTTAGCGAACTTTTGATAGAGCTGGCTGCTGCTGACTCTAATCTGACCCAGGCACTGCGTGCTCATATCTCGTTTGTAGAGAATGTTCTTAACCAGCCTGATTCGCCCCAGCGCGATCGCTGGTTTGCCCGCTTCGTCGATGGCGAACTGGTGGGCAGCGGCTGGACAGAGCCGGGCGATGTGAAGCTCGGTGACGTTAACACTACGGTGACGCCACAGGGGGATGGCTGGCTGCTCAACGGTGAGAAGTTTTACAGCACCGGCGCGCTGTTTGCCGACTGGATTGATGTCTATGCCCGCCGCGCTGACACCGGCGCACATGTGATTGCCCTGGTACGCAATCAGCAGCCAGGCGTGACCCGGCTGGACGACTGGGATGGTTTTGGCCAACGGTTGACCGGAAGCGGCACCACCCGGTTTGAAAATGCGCAGGTGGATAGCGGAGAAATCTATCCGGTAGAGCACTCATTTCGTTATCAAACCGCATTTTTCCAGCAGATGCTGCTGGTCACTCTGGCCGGGATTGGCCGCGCGGTTGCCCAGGATGCGGCACAGGCGGTGCGCGGGCGTAGCCGGGTCTATAGCCACGGCAACAGCTTAAAATCAGCCACCGATCCGCAGGTGTTGCAGGTAGTGGGGGAGATTGCCAGCAGCGCATGGGCCGTTGAAGCTACCGTGCTGCGGGCGGCGCAAACCCTGCAACGAGCCTATGAGGCCCATCTTAGCGGTGATGAAGAACTGATAAATGCGCTAACTATTGAATCAGAAGCGGCCGTGGCTCAGGCGCAGGTTATCGCTACCCGGCTGATACCCGAAGCGGCGACCGAACTGTTCAATGCGCTGGGGGCTTCGGATACTCGCGTCAGCAAAGCGCTGGATCGGCACTGGCGCAATGCGCGTACCGTCTCCTCGCATAATCCGGTGATTTATAAGGCGCGTAACGTTGGCGGCTGGCTGGTAAACGGCACTCCACTGACAACGCTGTGGCAGGTGGGAACCGGTAAAGAGTCATAGCAATATATTTTAAAGTTCTATTATTGTTTTATTTATAAAGTAATACCCCCTCCGTTAATTATTGTGGCGTAGGGGGTGTTTACTTAATTTTTTTTCTTTTTAAAATTTTCGTCGTTTGTTGCATATTGAAAAGAATCGAGAATTAAACCCGATATGCGTAATACATCCTCAGGTTTATCTATATAAATTCTAGTACCATCATGCTCAAGCCCTGCACGCGTGACCTCATTAATAGCTATAGGTGTTAAATCTATAGGAAGTTGAATAGAGGAGCGGTTTTTCTTATCATGATAACGAACTATCCATCTGTTAGTTTTTCCCTGATATAGCACGCTATAATATGATTCAGTATCTTTTGACTGAAGATCTTTTTCTGGTCCGATTATTGAAACAACTTTGTCAAATAATGAACGCTCATTATGGGTAGTCACAATGTTTGGATTATCAGGATCAATTTGATCTGCTTTATCATCTATTAGGTCTGAACTATTAATTTCAACTAAACTTATTGATTCCTCGCTAATTGGTTGATTTGCAGATAATCCAGAAACCACCATGGCACTAACAGAGCGTTGCACCGCCTCCCTCACTAATGGTGTGATAGAATCAATAAAGCGCTGATTAAGCTGCCTGCCAATATTTGCTCGAGAAGCTACATATCTTACGAATTCCGAGTCTACATCCTTTAAGCTAGAGCTAATAACTTTGGAGAAAGAAGATATATACACACTCTCTTCTGCAAGAGTTCTTAGAGCCTCAGGTTTAAATTTATCGTGACGAAATCGAAAAAGTTGTTCAGCATCAGCATCCGTTACATCATCCATTCTAATTCTCAGAAATGGAGTTGGATCCATGATGTTTTTTTCTTGAAGATCGGTAAAGAATCTCCATTCTTGACCATTGGTTATAGCTGAAATAGTGACCTCTGGTGTACAGTTAAAGTATCTTGATAATTGAGGGCAGTGATTATCAATTTTTTCTTTATAAGACTTAGCCTCAATGAACATGACAGGGACGCCTTGACAAAATAGTGCATAATCAACGCGCTCACCTACTTTTACTCCAGGAAAATCAGCTCCATATTCTGCTTTGACCTTTTGTGGGTCGTATGAGTTAAAGCCTAAGATATCAAGGAATGGCAGGATTAATGCTTGTTTTGTTGTTTCTTCTGTATTGCAATGTACTCCAGCATTTTTTACATGTTCAATATGATTTTTAAGTCTTAGTTTGAAATTATCCATTTCGTACCTGCTATAGTTATGAACAATCATTAGCATTGTTAATTGCTAGGTTTGTCAAAAATTAGTGGTTTAGTTTTTATTTATTTGCTGTTTATATTTTTGTGAGTGAATGTTTACTCTACGGTTTTTGAGTTTGATTTTACAAGAAGCTTTCCTTTGATAATTATAAGAGGTTATTTCCTTCATTTTTAAATATGAAAGGCTGATGGTTGGTGCTAAAAATTTGAATGGTGAAAATTAGTCATTAAAAAGAATTCTATCTATGTAAGGTAAAAATCACCATTTTTAATTCCTGTATTAACTCTCAGTTTACGATGGCTTATGTATTTTATTAAATGTTTTTTAATAAAAGCATGGTTTATAATAAAATAAAAGCAAGTTTTGTATTGTTGTCATTGTTTTTTTGTTGAAAATGTGACTCATGCCATAAATATTATATATGTGTCTAACATTCGTGCTGATGGTAGACCTCATAACCAAATGATATAAGCGGCGCATTATCTGTTTTTGATATGTTAATTTATCGGTTTGTAATTTTAATATTAGATATGATAGATTTTTTAACTGTTGATTAGAGTTTGTCTCTGGAAAGTATCGGCTTATTTTGGTTCCAGATGTGAGTGATAAAATGATAGGTATGAGACTGAAAATGGACACTTTATCAATGTCCATAGATGTGAGTTTAGAGAAGCATCTTGAAATTATTAAATAAATCGTATTGTCGCTTATAATCAGTGCACGCTGCCAAATTCATTATCCTCAGTAGCTCCGCTTATCAGTCGGGTTAGCTCCTGACACTCCACTATTCGTCCTTCGCGCACGGTGAAACAGGCGAATACTTCACTAACAGACTTTCCTCCGCCCGTTTTACAGGCAGTAACCTGGTGATGGGTCAGTACGCGATTCTCCTGGCTGGCTATGGTTAACACTTTGACTGTCATCGAGCGCGTCAGTTGCTTGAGTATGGCCAGATGGCTGACGAAATCCCGATAATTCAGCGAAATTCCGTTTACCGTCTGGCGGTAATCCGGGGCAAAAAAATTGCCGATAGTGGTTTCTTGATGTTCGGGCTGGCTCAAAACGGTATTAAGTGCCTGCATGACGAATGAAGCGGTGGGATCCATGATTATCTCCTGAATAATAAGTTGCGACCCACAGAGATTACGCCCACTCTTATCTGACCCATTAACCGTAATCAGACAATATATACGGTGAACCAGCCATGAAAGTGGAGAGTATTCAACCTCTATGCCATCCGCGAAGCCATACCACCCGGCTTCATCAGCACGCTACCGGGCAACTGTTCTGGATAACGCGCGGGATGGTGATGATTGAAACCAGCCACGGGCAGTGGGCAATAACGCCGGGTTCAGCAGGCTGGATCCCTGCCGGGCTGGCGCATAGCGCCTGGATGCCGGTAGATGCCACAGGAGCCTGCCTGCATTTTGTTGCACAGGAGTGCGGCGCTTTTCCCGCATCATCCGGGCTCTGGGCAGCCTCGACGTTTTTGCTGCAATTACTTGAGCATATTGCTCTGCACTACGAAGCGGGCGGTGAACCCAGGCGTCTGGAACATCTGCTGTTAGTTATGGCGGATGAGATTCAGGAAGCGAGCCCGATACCGGCGCGTCTGTCGCTGCCGGAAGACCGACGGGCCAGGGCCGTCGCCCAGCGTATTCTGTCGGATGGAGCGTCACACTTAAGCCAGCAGGAGCTGGCACAGCGGGAAGGGCTAAGCACCCGCACCCTAAGCCGCCTTTTCCGTAAGCAAACCGGTCAGACATTTAGCCACTGGCGGCAGCACGCAAAGGTGATTTTGGCTCTGGAGCATCTGCTACGCGGCGAGCCGGTAAGCCAGGTGGCGGCCAGCTGTGGATATGAAAATGTCAGCGCGTTTATCGCCGCATTTCGCCGTTTCATGGGGGTTACGCCGGGTCAGTTTCAAAATGATAACAGTGCTCAGCACCCAGAGGCTGAACCGTTATAGGCGGGTTTCAGTGAATAACTGAATAAGCTCCTCTACCGGCTCGCTATGGCGGGCATTTTTGTACCAAACCAGGGCGTAATTGGCGCTGGGTAAGGGTTGGTTGATGGGAATGGTAGTGAAAGTATTAATGCCGAATGGTCTGGCCATCGCCTCCGATAGCACGGTGATAAAGCGGCAGCTGGCCACTAAATTGTAGATAGTGACCACCGAGTCGGTGCGGATAACGTTGTCCAGATTGAAGCCGCTGCGCCGTAGCTGGCAAAACAAGTTGTTGTAGTAACCCATATCGGTTACTGGCAATACCCAGCGGGTATTTTTTAGCGCTTCCAGCGTCTGGCAGTTTGCCAGAGGGTGTTTGAGGGCCGCGACATACACAAAGTTTGCCACAAACAGCGGTACGATATTGAAATCTTGTAGGGGCATTTCCGGGCTAATAGTGCCGATAGCAAAGTCCAGCCGACCTTCGCGAAGCGCCGGTAACAAAGAAGATAGCTGGGCTTCCTGCATCACCAGGCTGGCACTGGGATAGTGCGTTTTAAACTGATTCACTATCTGCGCCAGGCAGGTAAAGCTAATGAGCGACGAAAACCCAAAGGCAATTTCCACGGCCCGGCTATCGAAAGTCCTTTTAACTTCGCTTACCGAGCGGTTAAGGCCCTGGATGATGCTGCGCGCATGGGAAAGAAACATTCTGCCTGCTTCGGTTAGCTCAATTCCAAGGTTGTTCCGGATTAATAACTCCACGCCTAGATTCTTTTCCAGGTCACTTATTGTTTTGGTTACTGACGGCTGGGTCAGCCCTAAAGATCGGGCCGCGGCTCTAATACCGCCGCAGCGAACCACCTCCTGAAATATCACCAGGTGTTGGGTTTTAGGTAAATAGTCCATATCTCGCCCATCCATTTTTTTAATATCCTACCTCGGATTTTAAATGGGTTTTATTCTTTTAGTCTGATTGCATATAAAACATCTAATTTTGTGATTCAACTCCTGAAATATTCGGTATTGATTGTTTTTCATTATCTTATGTGAAGTTAACTCATGGGTGTTAATTGATTGCAATCAATTTTCACTCTTGCTGATAATTAAAATTTATCGCGCAATAAAAAGGTGATCTATCTGGCGTAGGGTTTAACTTTTAATATGCGTCTCTCTCTGTTTTAGGATGAAAGGAGAAAGCCGTGCGATTAATTAATGAGGGGCATAAGCGATACTCTTTATTGAGGGTTGTAGTAACGGTATTGCTTATTGTTGTGATCTCTGAGGCTATTGGCGTTTCAAAATTAACTATAGGGAAAACCAGCATTAGTTTTCTGCCTATGCTTTATGCCGTCGTTATCGGCCTGCTATTAGCGCCAGATATATTAGGAAAACGTATCAAGGCGCTGGGGGCCTGGCTTGGTGGCAGCGAAGTGCAGGCTGCTGGCAATGTGGTGATGATTGCGCTGCTGCCGCTGGGGGTAAAGTACGGCACTTTGGTGGGGCCGAATATTAAAGAGGTTATCAACGCAGGCCCGGCGCTGGTATTGCAGGAAATTGGCAACCTGGCCTCGGTACTGATAGCGGTTCCGGTTGCGCTACTACTGGGGATGAAACGCGAGTGCATTGGAGCCTGCTCCAGTATTTCTCGGGAGCCGGCTCTGGGTGTCATTGGTGAGAAATATTGCATCGACAGCCCGGAGGGCACCGGAGTTCTGGGCACTTACCTGATAGGCAGCGTAATTGGTACTGTTTATTTCGGCGTTATCAGCCCGCTGGGGTTACATCTTGGATTACATCCTCTTTCTCTGGCGGTGGCCTGCGGGTTGGGCTCCGGCAGCATGATGGCCGCGGCATCTGCCTCACTGGCGGCCGCGGTGCCTGAGATGTCCGGGCAAATCCTGGCCTTTGCGGCCACCAGTAATATGCTGGCCGCTTTTACCGGTATATATGTGCTGATTTTTGTGGCGCTGCCTCTCAGTAATTTTCTTTATCGCATTCTTATGCGGGATAAATAATATTTCATCGGATGGGTGCTATGGCGCGGCAAGAATATTTAAATAACTTAAAAGTAATTGTTATTTGCATTTTTTTGACACTGATGGCTCAGTGGGTAGGGCATGGAATGTCGCCGCTGGCGGCTATTCCTGGTGCGATTATTATGTTGGTGATAATCGTTATGTCGCTGCAAATAAAAGCGTGGTTACCAAAGTTACCGCTTCCGGCATTTGCCTGGGCGACGGTTATATCTTTAGTGCTCAGTATTCCCTGGTCACCGGTGCACGAGTCATTTATGAAATACACCAATCACATCGATTTTTTAGCAACAACCACGCCTCTGCTGGCTTTTGCGGGAATATCGGTAGGGAACAGCCTGGATAAGTTGAAATCCATGAGCTGGAAGATAGTGATTATCTCGCTGCTGGTGTTCACTTCGGCCTTTTTTGGGGCGTCCTATGTTGCCGAGGCTATTTTACATTTCCAGGGAATAATTTAAGGAGCTTATATGACAAGCCAAAGTTATCAGGAAGTTGGAGTACGGCATCGCCGATTTTTGCATCAAAATCCGGAGCTGGGGCGAGAGGAGTTTATTACCAGCGATTATTGTAAAAATGAGTTCATCCGCCTGGGTTATAAGGTTACTCCCTGTTTTGAAACCGGCTTTTATGCCGACTTAACCGTAGCGTCAGATTTACCTACGGTGGCTTTCCGCGCCGATATGGATGCGTTACCGGCTCAGGAAGCTCCGGGTGAAGTTGTGTGCTCAAAAAAACCGGGGGCCGCTCATCTCTGTGGCCACGATTTGCATATGGCCATCGGCCTGACGGCGGCGGCAATCATGGTTCAGCACCGCAGCACCCTGCGGGCCAACTTACGCTTTTTGTTTCAGCCCTCGGAGGAGATGTTCCGCGGTGGCGCGCAGGGCATGATTGATCAAGGGTGCCTGGAGGGGGTGAGCCAGGTATTTGGCTTGCATAACGATCCGCAATTTGACTGCGGGAAAATCATGATTCGTGAGGGCGTCATGTCGTCTAACGGCGACCAGTTTAAGCTGACGATTGAAGGCAAAAGCGCCCATGCCTCCGCGCCGCATTTAGGGCAGGATGCATTGTCGGAGGCGGTACGCCTGCTGAATGCTTTTAAAGCTATCGTGACCGACCGGGTCGATCCTAACCAGACGGCGCTTATCTCTACCTGCATGCTAACAGCGGGAGAAGCGCCGAATATTCTGGCGCGTAAAGCGGTGCTGGAAGGTTCGATTCGCTCTTTTAATGCCGGAGTCCATCAAACCCTGAAGGAGCATTTCCTCGAGGAGACTGAATACACCCGCCGCCGTGGTTTTAATGTCACTCTGGAGATGCGCGGCTATCCGGCTATCAATAACCATACGCGGGAGACTCAGCAGGTTATCGAGCAAGCGGGCGCGCTGCTGGGCGCCGAAAACGTCGTGACCGACGCATCGCCCATGGTGGGCTCCGAGGATTTTTCATTATTCATTGAAAACACCCCCGGCGCGTTTTTCTTTCTCGGCAGCGGGGATCATGCTCGTGGGATCAATAACCCGCTGCACTCTAATCCGTTTATTGCCAATGAGGCGTGCATTATTCTCGGCGCACAGATATTTGCCCGGCTGGTTGGGGTAAGGCTGGAGGCATAACCGCGTCTGGCTTCCCGACCGTGCCGGGGTTCCGGTGCGGTCGGGAGGGAGGGCATTATTCTATTCGAATAACTTCCGGGTGACGTGGGCTGGCGTATTCATGGAAAATATCGCCCAGCCAGCCCGCTATCTCCTGCTCGCGGAGTTCGTCCGGGAGCGTGATGTCATACAGGCGCGAATATTTTCGCTCATTAAGATCGACACGAAACGCTTGCCAGCGCTGGCCTTTACGCTTCACGCCAATGTGGCGGCCAAATACGTTGTAAATAAGCATCTCATTCATAAAACATTCCGCTAAATCAACACAGCCTCTGGTTTGAGCCAGTTTACCGCCTGGCGTGGCGGCGTAAACTAAAGCCTGCGCTGCCGGAGTCGAGAGGTTATTGCGGTTCAGTGGCTGAGGTGGTTTTAGTGGTTAACGCTAAAGCGGCGCTTGCCAGGGTAAACAGCGCGATTATCCAGCCCATTGTCCATGGCGTTCCGTCGTGGGCAATAGCCAGCAGCAGTGAAGAGATAATACCGCTGCCATATTGTAATGCTCCCAGCAGGGCGGCGGCAGAACCGGCAATGTGAGTAGGCGCGGCGTCCATAGCGCCTGCGGTGGAGGTTGCCGCGATGATGCCGTTCATGGAGAAGAAGATAAATATCGTGGCGACGATGAGCACAATACCGCCGATATTCATCCGAGTGCCAATCCCCAGTGCGATAGTGGCGGCCGCGCCCGTCAGTACCGCGAACTTGAGCAGTGACTCCAGCGAATAGCGCACCACCAGACGGCGGTTAATGACGCTCATCCCCATAACCCCGACGATGTTTAGCGCAAATAGCCAGCCGTAGTGCTGGGAGTCCACGCCAAAGTAAGTGATGTAGACAAACGGTGAGCCGGTTATAAACGCATAGGCCGCCACGTAATAACACATCAGGCACAGAGTAAACCTCATATAACCTGCATTGGTGATTAGCGTGACGTAATTGCGAAATGCGCCGCTCAGAGAGGATTTTACGCGTTTTTGCGGCGGCAGAGTTTCCGGCAGCCAGCACAGGGACACCAGCATCAGAACGCCGATAATTGCCAGCAGCCAGAAAATCATATGCCATGAGCCGGTTTTGATTATCTGCCCACCCAGCAGCGGCCCGGCGATGGGGGCGATTGCCATAATGATAACCAGCGTTGATAACATTTGGGCGGCACGGGTCCGGCTAAACAGATCGCGGATCATGGTTCGTGCCAGCATTGGCCCGGTGCAGGCTCCCAGTGCCTGAAATACTCGCCAGAATACAATCTGCCCGATAGTCGTCGAAAGGGCACAGCCCACCGAACCGGCGATAAATAGCCCCATACCGATAAATAGCGGCAAACGGCGGCCAAAATGGTCGCTGACCGGTCCCCAGATAAGCTGGGCGATACAGAAACCGAGTAAAAAACCGGTGATGGTCAGCTCTGCATCGCCATGCAGTTCGCGGGCCATTATCGGCATTGCGGGTAGATAAATATCGGTAGAGAGCGAAGTAAATGCCATCAGGGCGCTAAGAATGACGATAAAAAGCGGCCCGGCTGCTTTGGCTGAGTGGGCCTGAGGATTGTGCATAATGAACCATTGGGCGGTATATATCAGCCGCTCATTTTACAAGAATCACTGAGATTAATAATCACGGCTGGGTGTATAGCGTTTATGAATCTGATTCATCAATGCTACTGGAACCTGAAGGCATCCTGCGGGCGTGAAGATAAAATGATGCCCCTCAGCGGGGCATCCGGTCTGGCGTTATTTGCCTGCATCAAACAGCGTGGCATCGGTAGCCAGGCCATCAATGACTGATTTCAGGTCGTTGAGCGTTAGCTGCTTATTGGAGTTGGACAGGTCTTTGCCCTGGCCTTTTCTGACGACTTTCATCACCACTTTATTGGTGGAGGAGTCAATCAGTTCACCTTCGAAGAACAGAGTAGTGTTCATAGTACGGTGGCCAGTGGCGGCCTGAGTACCGGCGATCACCATCGCAATTGGGATAACCTCATAGAATTGCAAACCTTCACGCGAGGCGTCGACGGCGGTAATCGCTCCCCGGAAAGTCAGAGTACCGGGGCCGGGAGTGGTGGTCAGCGGCAGACGTTGGGCAATACTTGCCTTCATTTTGGTATTGGTATAGTTCAGGATGCTATCCAGAGTCTGCTGACCAATCTGCGTGGTAGGGCGTGGCGTCGGGTAATAGGTGATTGGGTTGTAAATAATGTGGTGATAATTAGCGGTCTTATAAGCCGGATCTATCCAGCGCAATATAGTATGCCCCGAAGCCGATTTGGTTTCCTGCAGCCCGCTGTAATCCATCAAAAAGCCTGAGTATTGCTCCGGGCTGGTGGTTTTTTTAGCGCACCCGCTTACCATAATTGCGCAGCTGACCGCTGCAATCAGGGTTAACCCTTTAATGCTCATACCTGCCTCACTTATTATTGATAAATATATTGTTATGAAGATAAAAATCGGGCAACGCTGGCGCTGATGCCCGGGTGCACTCATGACAGATTAATGATCGAGATAGAGATAACTCTCCCAGCTTTTCATTCTGATAAGCATCTTGCGCAGCAATGCCAGGTGCTCAAAATTGCCGGAATAGACCGCTACTTCTACCGCCATACCGCGCGGCAGAGAGTATTGCGGCAGGCGCGCATCGGTAACATTGAGAATGACTAAAATGCGGCCATCGGTTTTGAGATCCGACGTTTCCAGCAGGGTACCCTGGCCCTGAAACTGGCTTTCACCGATAGCGGGAAGCACTTCTATAACCTTGCCGCTAAACACCCGTCCCGGGATTGAAGGGAATAAAAATTCTGCCTGATGGCCCGGTTTAATACTTTGATAGGAATTCTGCCTGAATGCGGCCACATAGACCTGTGGCTCTCCCTGATGGCGCGGCACAAAAGTCATTACCGGGTTAATACCAAGCGCGGTGGACATAACGCCGGGGCGCAGGCCAACGGTGCTGACAAAGCCGTCCGATGGCGCTCTGACTTTGGTATTATCCAGGTCGAATTGTGCTTCCTGTAGCTGTGCGACCAGTGAAGCCACTTTGGTATTTTTGCCATTGATAACTGACTCAAGGCTATTGCGGGCCGAACTGACTTTGGCATTCGCCGACTCAACGCTGGCCTGCGCCGCTTTATAGGCCTGGCGACGGGTATCAATCATCTGTTCAGAGAAGGCGCCCATTTTATGGCCTTCCAGGTAGCGGGCATATTCGCGCTGAGCCTTATCCCGCTCGGCTACGGCTACGGCAAGATCGGCCTGAGAGCCGGTTAGGGTCGAGCTTAAGGTGAGGGCATTCTGGCTGGCATCTTTAAGTTGAGCGGTAATATCATCGACCCTGGCCTGGAAAGGAGTCGGGTCGATTTCAAATAACACATCCCCTTTATTCAGAATCTGGTTGGGTGTAACGGGAACATTAATCACCCGGCCGCGAACCTGCGAGACAATAGGTACAGAGCGATATACCTGATTACCTATTTGGGTATAGGGATAATTATAATTCATGACCAGCACCAGAAGACCAATCAGGATAAAGCCGCCGAGAGCCGCGGTAGGCACAGTCCATTTATTTAGCGGAATTCTGAATATCTTAAATATGGCAATACAAAGTGCGGTGTAGCAGAGTATTAATAAAATTTCCATTATTTATCCCCTGCCAGGTTTTTTGCTTCTGTAACCGAAACGGGAGGCGCTGCCGTTACTGGATTAGTCGCCAGTGACAGAGATTTTTCGAGCTTATTAACCTGGTCATGGAGATTTTTAACCTGGGAGTCCAGCGCTTCCAGTTTCTGGTGTAATCCTAACTGGTCGTCTTCTAACTGCTTGATTCCCCAGCCGCGTCCCGGCTGCCAGACCGTTGCCCAAATCCACAAAAATGGCCACAGCACATGCAGGGTAAACAGGCTAACCCAGCCTGCATAATGGATGGCTTCCTGATGGGGGTGATTACGCTTTTTAGCGATTTCGTAAGGGATGTCATGAATGGCTATAATCCCATAGAAAACCAACAAAGATGCGACGATAAGAATAATCAACGCAACGTGTTCTAGCGTCATGGTATGGCTCCTGAAAACCAGCTATAAATGCTGATGGTCTGGCCGCGAGTTAATGATATTGGCAAGTTAAACAAATCATATACAGAATAGTAGGGTTTTAGTGACTAACAAAAAAAGTCTCGAGAATCGCGCATCAGATTTTTTATAACGCCAGCTAAAGAGAGCCTTTTGTGGCGAAGGAATTGGTGAAAAGTTGACTTTGTGCACAATTCTGATAATTTAATGCGCGTTTTTTAAACTGGTTATTTGGCTTTGTCTGGCGATTTTATTTCTTTATCTGGTTATTAAATTATTTTTTATTTTTCTTTGGTTTCTAATACTCGTTAGCCGCCAGCATCCTTGTTCAGGGGAAGTGTGTGCGAAATAGAAATATAATTAATGTATCAGCCTCTCACTCTACCTCTCCGGTGCACAGCAAAGGGTTCGCCTGGTTTTTGGTTTTAAACTTTGTTTTCGCGCTATGGGTCATTATGCGGGAGTATCAGAGCGGTCACTGGGAGTGGAACCACAGTCTGGTACTACTTTCGCTAGCGGTTATTGTCGCAACCCAGCTCACGGTGCTGGTGGTTTTTGCGCTGGAAATGACCGACAAAATCAGCACTGGCCTTGCGGTGCTGTTGCACGGCGTGCTGTGGGGCGGGGTGATTGTTCAGGTGGCCTCTCAGTACCCCGGTGAGCAGACTATCGTGCTCACACTGATGCTGATAATACTGCTGCCAGCCACTATCTCTTTCTATGCTTTCGGCTATTTGCTGGTTCTCTTCGCTACGCCCATTGTCGGGGCGGTGCTATTTGTCTTGATAACCCATCCGCACTTTTTTAACTTCTCCCAGATCTCCGGGGCGATGATCATTCTTGGCGTTATCGTCTCCGCCCGTTACATTCTGCTGGAGTGGTATCTGCGCACCCAACGCAGTGAAACGGCTAACCGGCTGTTGATTAACCGCCTGATCCAACGGGCCGGTGTGGATAGCCTGACCGGTCTCTATAACCGCTCCCGGATGGATGAATTGTTCCGGCAATCGTCCCATTCCCTCCCTGAAGGAACGCATCTGGCTTTGGTTTTGCTGGATATCGACTATTTCAAAAATTTTAATGACACCTACGGGCATCCGGAGGGCGATGCGTGCCTGCGGCGGGTGGCATCACTTTTGAAACAGGTGGCGGCAGACAGCAATGGCTCGGCTTTTCGTTTGGGAGGGGAGGAGTTCATGATTCTGGCGAGGGTAAACGACATTTCCGCTGCACAGGATATTAGTGAACGCATCCAGGCCGAATTACGCCAGGCGGCGATTCCTCACCAGGCGTCAATGGTTTCTCAGGTGGTCACGGTGAGCCAGGGCGTCGCTATGATCCGCCAGTCTGAATCTCTGCCTTCAGGGATAGCCAGAGCCGATAAAGCCATGTATCGGGCGAAAAAGGGCGGGCGCAATGGGTTTAGCCTGGCACCGTAATATGTCGAGGTTGGGAGCTTGCGTTGTTAGTTTTGAGTGTTTACTCAAAAGCTCAAGCGCGGCGGCGATGAAATAAGCCTGGGAAGATCAATGGCCGCCGGGCGGCCATCGGAAGAACGCTTAATCAGGCATTCTTATCTGGCTGATAGCGCAGCGGTCGTTCCGCCAGAGGATGCGCCATATTCATATTGTGCGCTCCTTCAATTTGGGCGATGACAACCTGGAATCCGGCTATCCATTTTTCGCTGAGCATCTTAGCGGTGCGGTGACGGGTGTCGGTTATCAACTGGTCCATGCTGGCTCTGTCCTGCCAGTAATAGTTGTTGATGACCCGGCCACTGGCGGCATCGGTAAAGCTTTCCATACCGATATAGCCGGGAAGCCTCTGGGTAAAGGCCTCTATCTCGCCATCAAGCCGGTAAAACTCGGCGTCGTACTCTTTTTTATCGAAAATAAAACTGCTCAAAAACATATTCTGCGCCTCCCGTTCAGCCAGCGGTTGCCGGACTACTGGTTAATATTGCCGACCGGCTGCATCTGAATTTCAGCGCCAGGCATCATGCGTGCCAGGCTATCGGTCAGCTCTTCACCCGCAGCGTACAGCGCTTCCAGCGGCATAGAGGGCAGGCTCTCCAGGATAAACCACATTTGGCTATTGGAGGCACTCAGGCGGGTGCGGATCCCCTGGCGCCAGTTCCAGCGCCGGCAGGTAACGCCGAGGTCATCGCGCCAGATAACTTCTCCGGGATTCGGGTTTTCAAACACGGGCTGGCCTTCTTTCATGATGTCGAACGGCTCGCTGCCGTCGGCAATGCACAGGCGCGGCAGCCCCTGATACGCCGCACGGTTTTCACCGCCGACCGGCAGTGCATAGCGAATGCTGATGGCATTGTAGAGATCGACGACCGGGTCGATAGGGTCGATGGCACCGTCACGCAGTACCCTTTTGCGCAGCGCATCTGCTGAACAGGCGGTGCGTTTAGGTTTAGCGCCAAACGCTTTATAGACCTCATTCCACTCGGCGATATGCGCATCGGCCCATTCAGGCACGCCTTCGTGAACGGCGGCACAGGCTTCTTTGAGCATCTGCGGGCCAATTTCTGGATTGATGACCTGACCATTGTTGACCAGGATACTTATCGCCCGAAAGCCCGGAGCGAGGGCGGTGACTGCATTATCAATTGACGGCATAAAAGAAAGCATCAGATAATCCCATAATGACCAATTCGTACTACAGTATCGACCGATGAATAAAAAAGTCAATATACCGACCGAATCAGGTGCCGATATCGAACGCGTCAGTCAGGCGGTATCGGAAAGGATTAAAGCGTTTCGCAAACAGCAAAAACTGTCGCTCGACGAGCTATCGCGGCGGGCGGGTATCAGTAAAGGGATGCTGGTAGATATCGAACGCTGTCTGGCTAACCCCAGTATTGCCATGCTGTGTAAGATCTCGGCGGCGATGGGCGTTTCAGTTGCCGATATCGTCGATGTTGCCGAGCAGCCGACTATCCACCTGATTGCTGCTGAAGATATCCCGGTGCTTTGGCACGGAGAGCACGGCGGCAGCGCACGGCTGTTAGCGGGCACCAGCGGGCCGGACATGATAGAGATGTGGCATTGGCGCATGCTGCCTGGCGAGCGCTATGAGTCACCGGGACATCCGGTAGGGACCTGCGAGCTACTGCATGTGGAACAGGGAACGCTGACTATTGGGCGTCCGCCTTCAAGTGCCGTCGTGCATACCGGAGGCTCTGCCATCATGCGTACTGACGCTGAGCACTATTATGTTAACGAAGGCGATGAGCCGGTAGTCTTTTTCATGACCGTAGATGAGCGCCACAGCTAGTTTCGGAAGGGATACAGGTAATAAGCCATAGCTAACGCCAGAATAGCTACTGGCAGTGATTAAGCGGCCTCCCATCGGGAGGCCGTTTTGCTATCAGAAGTGAGTGTTTACGCTCATATACCAGGTTCGGCCCGGTTCGTTGAAGGTCGCGGCACCCGCGCCATACATATAACCGGTGGCTCCGCCGGTGGTCTGGGCGTTACCGGCGCGCCACTGGCGCTTATCAAATACGTTATCTACCCCGGCGGTAAGGCTCAGGTATTTGTTAACATCCCAGGTTCCGCTCAGGCCAACAATGCTGTACGGACTGACTTTGTGCGCCTCGGAACCGCTCACCGACTCTCCCTTGTAGTTGTACTTCTTCGGCGTCTGGCTGCCGTACCAGGTGAAAGTACTTTGCAGTGAGATATCCTGACGTACCTGCCAGCTCAGCGTTGAGTTAAGCGTGTATTCCGGAATAATAGACAACCGGTCGCCGGTCTCTTTGTTTTTGCTTTGTAGCATATAAGTCAGGTTGTTATTCCAGCTAATGGCGTCGGTGACCGGAATATTTACCGTGCCTTCCAGGCCTTCAACTACGGCTTTCGGCACATTCTCCCACTGGTAGATATCAGTGCGTGAGGCGTTAGTAGAGATAGGCGCATACCCGGCCTCTATCTTGTTGCGGTAGTCGTTACGGAACCAGGTAATGCCTGCCTGATAGCCCTCGTGCTTCCATTCCAGACCGACTTCTTTGTTAATGCTGGTTTCTGCATCAAGGTCATCATTACCCATCAGATAGCAGGCACCGGCGCTGGCATAGCAGCCCTGGCCCTTACTGTAGAGTATGTAGTTTGGGTTGGTCTGATACAGGCTCGGCGCTTTATAAGCTCGGGCAATCCCCATTTTTAGCGTCAGTTCGTCGGTCAGGCCCTGCGACAGGTTAAGCGACGGACTCCAGTTATCGCCGACGATGGAGTGGTGGTCGAAACGCAGCGCCGGGGTCAGGATAGTGCTGTCGGTCAGCTCAATGTTGTCTTCCGCGAACAGGGAGAATATTTCGGCCTGAGTATATGGGCTGCGGGCGCCGCTGGTGACGCCGTCAATCGGGCCGCCCATTAGTGATTGGGTGTTGGAGGCGTTATCTTTCATTTTTTGCTGGTTCCACTCGGTGCCGAGGGTCAGGTTCTGATTAACCAGCAGATTGAAAGGAATGCTCACTTCGCTGTGCAGCAGTACATCGGAGAGATCGATATCGACGAAATCATTCGAGCTGAAGATCCCCTCGGTTCCTCCGGCCAGCCCTTCGCCTTTACGGGAGTTACGGGTGTGTTCGTACTGGGCATAGGTGTTAGTGGTTACGCCATTATCCCAGCCGCCGTTCCAGGTAATGGAATAGTTCTGGCGATAGAGGCGGTTTGTCTCCTTGCCGTAGTTTTCTTTAACGAAATTGTTGGTATTGGTATTTTGAGTATCGCCCGCGTAGAGATTGTTCTGGCGGCTGTAGCCCGCCTCAAATTCTAGCGATTGCATGGGGGCGAATTCCCAGCGTACCTGACCATTCAGCGATCGGTTTTCAATACCCTCACGGCCCGCCGGTAATGTGTCGGCGTAGATGCCGGTGCGTTCAGACTGATGGCCCCGGTTGATGTCCCACGCGTCGGCCTGGGTTTTATCTAAATCCCCCCACAGGCGGAAGCTCAGGCCATCGGTCATCGGCCCGGTCAGGCTGAAGTTGGTACGCTTGGTGGCACCTTCGGATTTATGCTCCGGAGCGTTGAAGTAACTGTTCCACGAGCCATGCCACTCATTACTGCTGCGTTTGGTAATGATGTTTACGACCCCGCCCGCCGCGCCATTGCCATAGCGGGCGGCGGCCGGGCCGCGAATAACCTCAATGCGCTCAATCATTTCCGGTGGCACCCAGTTAGAGTCGCCGCGGGTGTCGCGCTCACCGCGCCAACCCAGACGAATGGAGTTGCGGCTGGTGACTGGCTTGCCATCAATAAGAATCAGGGTGTTTTCTGGCCCCATGCCGCGGATATCTATCTGGCGGTTGTTGCCGCGCTGGCCGCTGGTGGAGTTACCGGTCAGATTGACCCCAGGCATGGTGCGGATAATTTCAGATACATCGCGTGCGGGCGGACGTTTACGGATCTCTTCAGCGGTGATGGTAGAGACGCCCGGAGCCTGCAGGTTTTGCTGCTCGGCAGTAACTACCATAGTGTCTTCGCTGGACAGTTCGGTTTTCTCTTCACTGGCCGCATCAGCCGCAACGGCGGGCAGCGTCGTACCGAAAATACCGAGATTTATCAGCATCGCGAGGGAGTAATGGAACTTTTTACGCATTTTTTATCCTGCTTTTCTACGTCAGCCCGGCCACTTATTCGCCTCTGCATGCAGAGGGGGCTGCGTGATGTTTGCCAAAATTTTTACAAAAGAGGGCGTTATGAACTCCGCCTGATTATCATTGGGTTATAGGCCTTCCATTGCGCGCCGATACGCTATTGCAAATAAGAATAATTATCAATATTATTGTCATGTTTTTTATCATTTTGTGAATAGGTTTCCAAATCATGGGGTTATTGCTCAGTGCCTGAACAAAAAATCGGTAGCCTTGCCTGGTGGAATGAAAGAGAAAAAGGGGGCGGGCCTCAGGTCACCGCCGTCAGCGGGCAGGAGTATGAGGTCACTTTTTGGTGGCGCGATCCTGCGGGTACGGCTTCTGCCATCCGCAAAGTATGGATATTTATCACCGGTGTTACCGATCACCATCAGGCGAGTTTGCCCCAGTCGCTAACCCGGCTAGAAGGAACCGACGCCTGGCGCTGGACGGTCCGGCTACCTGCCGACTGGCGCGGCAGCTACTGTTTTATCCCCACCTCCCGCGACGATGATTTTGCCGGGGTGACTCCGGGCGCTGACCAGGTAACGCGACGGGCGCTGCGCGATGGCTGGCGTAGGCTACTGCCGCATGCCATTAGCGATCCGCTCAATCCGCAAAGCTGGCGCGGCGGTCGCGGCCACGGAGTTTCGGCTCTTAGCCTGCCCAAGGCACCGCTCCAGCCTGGATGGGATGCTCCCGAAACCGCATTTACCCCGGCCACATGCGAACAGTGGCACAGCCGTCGGCTGGGTAATAGCCGGCGGATCTGGATATTTGCCACCGGAGAGGCCGCCAGCCGCCCGCTGGCGGTGCTGCTCGACGGACAGTTTTGGGCCCAGGATATGCCGGTATGGCAACCGCTTCAGACGTTAACCAATAGCGGTCAGCTTCCGGCGGCGGTCTATTTGTTTATTGATGTTATCGACAATGACCACCGCAGCCGCGAGTTGCCTTGTAATCCAGAGTTCTGGCAAGCGGTAAGCGAAGAATTACTGCCGATGGTGCAGGATATAGCGCCTTTTAGCCCAGCTCCTGAAACTACCGTTGTTGCCGGGCAGAGTTTTGGCGGCCTGTCGGCGCTGTATGCTGCTTTGGGCTGGCCGCAGCATTACGGCTGTGCGCTGAGCCAGTCCGGCTCCTATTGGTGGCCGAGCCGCGAGCACGGCGGTGACGGTGGCTGGCTGGTGGAGCAGATTGCCCAGGGCGCGCTGGCACCGATCAATACCCGAATCTGGCTGGGAGCCGGCGCGCGCGAGCCGCTGATTATGCGCGCCAATGTTGAATTACGCCGGGTATTAAGCGAACGCTATCCTCAGGTGCCGGTAGCCTGGCGGCCAAATGAGGGGGGCCATGATGCGTTATGCTGGCGCGGGGGATTAACCACCGGGCTGATTGAACTGTGGGGCGCACGGCCCCGATAAGAATTAGGCAGGTATGCCGGCCTGCCTAATTTACTCACGTGGCTATGCGGGCAGATCCTCTGCCCAGAGGCACTACCAGTGGCGTTCCCGCGACCGGGTCGTCGATAATCATGCAGCGCAAACCATAAACTTCCTCGATAAGTTCCGCCGTGACAATCTCCTGCGGCGCGCCTTCAGCAACAATCTTCCCTTCACGCAGCGCAATAATATGGCTGGCATAGCGACAGGCCTGGTTCAGGTCATGCAGCACGGCCGCCAGGGTATAGCCGCGTTCCAGGTTCAGCTCTTTTAGCAGCTCCAGCAGGTCTATCTGGTGGCTGATATCAAGCCAGGTGGTTGGCTCATCCAGCAGCATAATCGCGGTCTCCTGGGCCAGTACCATGGCAATCCAGGCGCGTTGACGCTGACCACCGGACAGGGTGTCCACGCTCTGGGTCGCCAGCTGGCTGATGCCGGTGGCCTGCATGGCGCGCTGTACCGCCGTTTCATCCTCTTTCCGCCAGCGGGTAAACAGCGGCTGATGAGGATAACGCCCGCGGGAAACCAGCTCCTGAACCGTAATATCGCCCGGCGCGCTGGCGTTTTGCGCCAGCAGACCCACGCGCTTAGCCACTTCTTTCGTGGCGAAGCGCTGGATCTGCTCGCCGTCGAGCAGCACTTTACCGCACAGCGGCTTCATCAGACGGCTTAAGGTACGTAGTAATGTGGATTTACCGCAGCCGTTAGGGCCGATAATGGCGGTGAAATGGCCGTCGGGAATGGTGACATTAAGCTCTTGCGCCACCAAATGAGTGCCGTAACCGAGCGTGAGATTTGTGCCTGTCAGGCGGGAGAGGATCATCGTTTACGGGACTCCTGAATCAGCAGCGCGATAAGATAAATACCGCCCAGGCTCACGGTGACTACGCCGACCGGAAGCTGGTAAGGTTTAAACAGATATTGGGCGCACATATCGGCGGCGATAAGCAGCGTTGCACCGCACAGCGCGGCCTGAGCCAGCCCCCAGCGGGCGGTGCCGCTCAGCCGTCTGGCGATATGCGGGGCGACCAGGGCGATAAAAGAGATGGGGCCGGTAAGGGCGGTGGCGGTCGCGGTGAGCACCACGCCTGACAGTAACAACAGCAGACGCGAAGGCTCTACCGCCACGCCCAGGGCGCAGGCTGTGTCATCGCCCATTTCCAGCAAACGCAGGCGGCGTACCAGCAGCGCGCTGGCCAACAATGCCAGCACAATCAGCGCCCCGGAAGGCATCAGTTTGCTCCAGGTCTGGCCATTCAGCGAACCGGCGTTCCATAGCCCGGCATTAAGCGCCGTTTCCAGCGAGGCTTTCAGCAGTAGCCAGGTGTTAAACGACATCAGCATCGCGCGCATACCAATGCCGATAATAATCAGCCGGAAGGTATCAATACCGTTACGCCATGCCAGCATCCAGACCAGCCCGGAAGTGATAATCCCACCGGCCATGGCGAACAGCGCGATGGCCGTGAGATCCCGGTCGAATAGCACCATCGCCACTAGCACGCCGCTCCAGGCCCCGGCGTTAAACCCCATCACATCAGGGCTGCCGAGCGGGTTACGCATTAGCGACTGAAAGATAGCGCCACTAACGCCCAGCGCGGCCCCGGCGAGAATGGCCACCACAACGCGCGGCAAACGCCATTCGGTCACAATAAGCGAGACGTTGCGCGGGGCGCTCCCGAATAACGCATCAGCGACCTGGCCCAAACTCAAGTTAACGGCACCCATTGCCAGGCCCATGGCCGACAGGGTAGCCAGCGCCAGCAGGCAGGCAGCCATCATCAGAATCAGACGCACGGGTAGCTTTGTCATGCCCGGCCTCCAGCACGGCGGCGCACCAGCCAGATAAGCGCCGGAGCGCCGATAAAAGCGCTGACGACTGAAACCCTCAGCTCACCGGGAACCAGATGCCGCCCAATAATATCGGCCAGCAGCAGCAGACTAGGGGTGGCAAGCAGGGTTATCGGCAACAGCCGCCGGTGATCGGCCCCCGCCAGCCAGCGGGCAACGTGCGGCATCATCAGGCCGATAAAGGCAATCGGGCCAACGGCGGCGGTGGCGCTGGCGCATAAAAGAGTGATGGCAATCAGGCCCAGAACCTGAGTACGGGCTACCCGGCTACCGAGGGCGGTAGCCGTATCGCTGCCCATACTCAGGCTATTGAGCGAGCGCGCCAGAAGCAGGGCCAGAGTTAAGCCGATAATCACGGCTGGCAGAACGTTGCCAAGCGGCGTCAGCGAGCGAATGTCGAGGGAGCCTGCCTGCCAGAAGCGTAGCTGGTCATAAACAATTGGGTTGAGAAGGGCGATACCGCTGGTCAGCCCTTCCAGCACGGCGGCCAGAGCAACACCGGCCAGCGTCAGGCGCACCGGGCTTAGCTGGCCACCGCCCTGGCTGCCGGTGATGGCAACCAGTAACGTGGCGGACAGCGCACCGCCAAAGGCCAGTCCGAGCTGAGCCATAGGCTGTGAGATGCCGAACAGCGCGGCTCCGGCGACGATAGCGAAACTGGCTCCCGAGTTAACGCCGAGCAGGCCAGGGTCGGCTAGCGGGTTGCGGGTCAGAGTTTGCATCAGCGCGCCGGCAACGCCCAACGCGCTACCGGCAATAATCCCGGCCAGAGTACGGGGAAGACGGGCGTCCAGCACAATGGTGCATTCCGCAGTTTGACAATGGCCGCTCAGGGCATCCAGTGCCACATTCAGCGGCAGCGGCGTTGCGCCGGTAGTCAGGCTGATTATCGCCATCACCGCCAGCAGCAGTACCAGGCCGGGCAGCACCAGTTGGCGCGCCGCAGGCCGAAACCTGATCATAATTAACTTCCTGATAATGAGTTTGATTATCGTTATCCATTTCGTCGACGCATGCTATCACGAGCAGCCTCGGCTGGAAAACGAAAAAGCGAGGTCTAACAGGTTGTAATCACGTGAGAATATGCGTGAGTTCAGTCTGAACTGGCCCTCAGGCATGAGGGCAGTAAAAGATGCCAGAGGATATATATCGCTCTGGCATCGGTATGCCCTGCGGCGCAAGAGATGTGATAGACGCCCTTAACCGGGCGTGTAGTTATCAGGAGCCAAACAGCGTCTTAATACGGGTCAGTATCAGGCTGGCGCTGTAATAATCCAGGCGGAAAGTTTCGTTGCCGAGCGGGTAGACTCGCTTATTTTGTACCGCGCTAAGGTGTGATAGCAGTGGGTTAGCATAGATAGCCTGCCTGTCTGCGTCATCACCGGCAAACAGAAACAGCGACTGGCCGTTAAGTCCGTCCGCCAGACTTTCGCCGCCGAGCTGAATAATATCGTGACGTTTGCCCATGCTATGGCCGGTTTGTAAAGCGGCAGGCGGTGTCGCGAGGCTAAAACCTATCTCCTGGAGCAACTGGCCCTGAGCTGAAGAGGATGTCCACAGATTCGCGGAGCGGGCGGCTGGGGTATAAACCAGGGCGCTTACCGGCTGGGCGGGTAGTTTAATGTGTTGTTTCAATTCGGCGAGCCGCCGTTCAAAGCTTTGAATCCGCTGCGCGGCCTGCTTTTCACGGCCGGTAATCTGGCCTAGTTGAGTCAGGAGTTGCTGCCAGCTTTTATCGTCGTAATTGATGATAAGCGTCGGCGCAATGGCCGATAACTGCTCGTAGAGCGCCAGCGCCGAATCACCGCCGGTGGCGCTAATCAGGATAAGGTCTGGCATCTGGGCTGCTACGGCTTCCGCGCTCGGCTCCCCAATATACAGACGTTCAACGCTGCGCTGGCGGGCCACATCTCCCCACTGGCGCAAAAAGCCCTGAGCATCGGCCACCCGATTGCCGGGGGTGGTCGCGCCGCTGGCGACTACGGGCGCATCGATAGCCAGTAGTGAGCCGGTGAGAGTGACGCTGGTGGAGACAATACGCTGCGGTTCGGCATCAATCTGGTGTACGCCTTTGCTGTCGGTAACTTCCCGGGGCCATCCGGCGGCACCGGCTGGCAGGGTTGTGAGTACAAGAGCCAATGCCAGCAGAGTGATGCCTTGCTTAAATAAGAGACTAAATGACACGATAATTATCCCGATTATTTGATTAATGCGTCTCATTTTCATTAGATAGCCGCTTAATGCAAGCTTCGTAGCGGATTATTGCGAGTGTGTGCGGGCAGAAAGCAAAGTGGCAAGTCAGTAGGAGTAAAAATGAGCTCCCTTCGAACGGAGGATTTACCACGTCCACCGACCACGAAATAACCCGCTATACTGGAAAGTCGCTGCATACTCTTTAAACAACTCATGTATCTAGTTGTTTATTAGTTATTTTTACTCTGCGCAGCCATCTTGCTAATCGTCATTTCATACTTTCATCCTGGCATTACGGAACGGCCTGCG
This sequence comes from Salmonella enterica subsp. enterica serovar Choleraesuis, assembly GCA_022846635.1. GTDB lineage: Bacteria > Pseudomonadota > Gammaproteobacteria > Enterobacterales > Enterobacteriaceae. The sequence goes on along the minus strand of AP025685.1, from coordinate 3,211,216 downwards.
GTAATTGATTGCAGGCGGTATCGGGTGCCTGATTAACCGGAGATGTTATGAGCAATAATTCCACTTATCTGAAGCTTAACGATGGAACTCAGCTGTTTTACAAAGACTGGGGTTCCGGACAGCCGGTGGTATTTAGTCACGGTTGGCCGCTGTCGTCCGATGCATTTGAAGATCAGATGTTGTTTTTAGCGGATAACGGATACCGGGTTATCGCTCATGACCGACGCGGACACGGGCGATCGTCCCAGCCGTGGGGTGGCCACAATATGGATCAATATGCCGACGATCTGGCGCAACTGGTCGAAGCGCTCGATCTGCACGATGCGGTGCATGTCGGGCATTCCACCGGCGGGGGGGAGGTGGCGCGCTATATTGGCCGTCACGGAACCAAGAGGGTAGCAAAGGCGGTGCTCATCGGCGCGGTTCCACCGATCATGATAAAAACCGATTTTAACCCGCACGGCCTGGATCGTAGCGTTTTTGATGATATTCGAGCCAATGTGCTAAATGACCGCTCGCAGTTCTTTAAAGATCTTCCCGAGGTTTTTTATGGTTATAACCGCCCCGGTGTAAGCACTTCGGAGGGATTACGCGACAGCTTTTGGCTTCAGGGAATGCAGGGATCGATTAAGGCGCTGTATGACTGTGTAAAAGCCTTCTCAGAAACCGATCAGCGTGAAGACCTGCGTAACATGACGATTCCAACGTTCGTGATTTATGGCGATGATGACCAGATTGTGCCGCCGGTATCTTCCAGTGTACAGGCGCTGAAACTGTTGCCTCAGGGGAGTGAGCTGGTTATTGAGGGGGCATCCCACGGTGTGTGCAGTACTCACAAAGCGGTGATAAATGAGGCATTGCTGAAGTTTATTCGCGGCTAGATATTTTTCGGCAAAGAATTCAAACACCCGATCCGCGGCATTCAACCGCGGGTCGGTAGATTGCTATAACCCGGTCAGACTTTTTCAGCCGTTTCCGGTTCATCGCCGTACCAGGTTTCGCCAATAGCAATAAGCGGGCGACCCAGCTGCTTGCGGTGCAGATTGCTGTCACGCAGAGAATAGACGCAGCCGCAATATTCCTGCTGATAGAACCGCTCTTCTTTGCTTATCTCAACCATGCGCGCCGAACCACCCTGTTTACGCCAGTTGTAATCCCAGTAGGTCATGCCGGGATAAGCGGCGGCAGCCCGGTGGCCGCACTCGTTAGCCTGATTCATATCTTTCCAGCGTGAAACTCCCAGCACGCTGCTGATAACGCTAAAGCCGTGCTCCCATGCATAGCGCGCAGTGCGCTCAAGACGCATATCAAAGCAGACGGTGCAGCGTGCGCCGCGCTCCGGTTCGTGCTCCAAACCCTTGGTGCGCTCAAACCAGTTGTCGGCGTCGTAATCGGCATCGACTATCGGGATCCCATGCTCTCCGGCAAAGCGCATATTCTCGTCTTTACGAATCAGATATTCCTTCTCAGGATGAATATTTGGGTTATAGAAGAAAATCGTAAAGTCGATTCCGGAAGCCTGAATAGCCTCAAGAACGGCGCCAGAGCAGGGGGCGCAGCAGCAATGCAGCAGCAGCCGGCTGGCACCTTCCGGCAGGAAGAGTTTAGGAGGTTGATAATCAGTCATAGCAAACATCGCCGGTAAAAGGGGGCAGTTTACCCCCCGGATCCCCCAGAGTCTATGTGGAGTTAACTCAGGCCTGCTCGCCGTGAGGGGTAATTACTGCGACCGCGTGGTCGCGGTAATATTGCAGATAGTTTTCTGAGGGTTGAGTGTCACTAATGATCGCATCGAACCCGGAAAGCCCGGCAATACTGGCCTGGGCAACCTCGTCAAACAACGAGTGGCGGGCTAGCAGAAATTTACGCTGACAACGTTCCAGCGCTTTGCGTTTAATCGCCAGTGTCTCGATATCTGAGCAGGTCACCCCAAACTGTGGATGAATACCGTTGGCGCAGATAAACGCTTTGCGCGGGATCAGTGAGTCCAGAGGCCCCGGCTGGCTGGGATCATAGAAAGCATCGGTTTTAGCCTGATAGGTACCGCCGCATAAAATGGCCGTGGCACCGGGTTTGGCGTTGAGCGCCAGAAACACCTGTAGCGAATAACAGATCCCGGTAAAGCTGATGTCGTCAGGGATCATTCCAATTAACAGCGCAATTTCCGGCCCATTATCAAAAAAGATCAGATCCCGATCGCTGACCAGGCCTGCGGCAAGGATCGCCACCGGCAGATCGTCACGATGATGCGGGCGTACGCTGACCGCATCACTGCCGGGCTGCGCCGCTTGCTGCGGGCGGTTGACCATCACGATATAGCCGCCAAGCAGCGCCAGGGGCAGAGGCTCCCCTTCATCCTGACTCAGGTCGCGGCGGATAGTCATAACGGAAACTTCCAGCATGCGTGCTGCGTCTTTGAGATGGATACGGTCGGTTTTTCTCAGCAGTGCCACGAGTCGCCGGATGCGTTCCTTTTGCTTCGTTTCCATTATCAGTTCCTTAGCGATACAGGGTGTTATTTTAATAACATTTTGAGCCGTGACGCACACGTACTTTTATTCACTATAAAACGCAGCAATAATGAATAAAAGTAATAATAACTTATTGAAACCATTTCATGTTTTAGATGATAACGCCTGCTTCTTGCCCCTTATAGCCTTAAATTAGCCGCTAATATGTTTGTTCCTGGTATTCACCATATCTCGGATTCAAGAGAAAAATGGCGATATTCTAATCGCGATCCTGGTCACAAATGTTATTTAAGTAACCTGATAATGTTACGCAAATACCATTGTTGAATTATTGTTTCGTTGAGGTAGCAAAATGGATATCGCGGTAATTGGCTCCAATATGGTGGATCTCATCACCTATACCCATCAGATGCCGAAAGAGGGAGAGACCCTGGAGGCCCCGGCATTCAAAATTGGCTGCGGAGGCAAAGGGGCGAACCAGGCCGTTGCCGCCGCTAAACTCAACTCGCAGGTGCTGATGCTGACTAAAGTTGGGGACGATATTTTTGCTGAAAACACCATCCGTAACCTCGAATCCTGGGGCATCAATACTACCTGGGTGGAGAAAGTTCCTTGCACCAGCAGCGGCGTGGCGCCGATTTTTGTCAACCCTAACTCCAGCAACAGCATCCTGATTATCAAAGGGGCCAATAAGTTTTTATCCCCGGAAGATATTGAGCGGGCGGCTGAGGATTTAAAAAAGTGCCGGCTGATTGTGCTGCAACTCGAGATCCAGCTTGAGACGGTTTATCACGCCATTGAGTTTGGTAATAAGCACGGTATTCCGGTGCTACTGAACCCGGCTCCGGCGCTGCGTGAGCTGGATATGGCCTGGGTGAGCAAGTGCGACTTTTTTATCCCTAACGAAACCGAGCTGGAAATCCTGACCGGAATGCCGGTGGATGGCGTAGATAACATTCGCCGTGCGGCACTGACCCTGGTGGATAAAGGCGTGAAGAACGTCATTGTCACGATGGGAGAGAAAGGCGCGTTGTGGATAAACCGCCAGCAGGAGGTGCAGATCCCGGCTATTCGGGTAAATGCCGTAGATACCAGCGGGGCGGGGGACGCCTTTATTGGCTGCTTTGCCCACTACTTCGTGCAGCATGGCGATGTAGAAAGCGCGATGCGCAAAGCGGCGCTGTTTGCCGGGTTTAGCGTTACCGGTAAAGGCACCCAATCCTCCTACCCCAGCATTGAGCAGTTTAATGAATTCCTTGCGTTAAACGAGTAATTGTCTCTCTTCGCCGAAGGTAACTTTATGAACGCTAAACACATGCAGCAGCTGCCCGACGGGTATCTGCAAAAAACGCCACTATTTCAGTTTATTTTACTGTCATGTCTGTTTCCCCTTTGGGGATGCGCCGCGGCGCTGAACGATATTCTGATAACGCAGTTTAAAAGTGTATTTACCCTCAGTAATTTTGCCTCGGCTCTGGTGCAGAGCGCTTTTTACGGCGGCTACTTCTTAATTGCGCTGCCTGCCTCGCTGGTGATTAAAAACACCAGCTATAAAATCGCCATTCTGACCGGCCTGGTTTTCTATATTGTTGGCTGCCTGCTGTTTTTTCCGGCATCCCATATGGCGACCTACACCATGTTCCTGGCGGCTATTTTTGCTATCGCTATTGGCCTGAGCTTCCTTGAAACCGCCGCGAATACCTATAGCTCGATGCTGGGGCCGAAGCAGTTCGCCACGCTACGCCTTAACGTGAGCCAGACTTTCTATCCGGTCGGGGCGGCGGCAGGGATCCTGCTGGGCAAATACCTGGTGTTTTCCGACGGCGATAGCCTGGAAAAGCAGATGGCGGGCATGAATGCCGAACAGGTTCACCAGTTCAAAATCCTGATGCTGGAAAATACTCTGCAACCCTATAAATACATGATTATGGTGCTGATAGTGGTGATGGTGTTGTTTTTACTGACCCGTTTCCCAACCTGTAAAGTGGCGGCCAGCCCGCACCATCAGCGCCCCAGCGCCGGGCAGACTCTGCGTTATCTTGCGAGTAATACCCGCTTTCGGCGCGGCATTCTTGCCCAGTTCCTTTATGTCGGGATGCAGGTGGCCGTCTGGTCATTTACCATCCGTCTGGCGCTGGAGATGGGAGATATCAACGAGCGCGATGCCTCCACCTTTATGGTGTACAGCTTCGGCTGCTTCTTTATCGGCAAATTTATCGCCAACTTCCTGATGGCCCGCTTCAGCCCCAATAAGGTGCTGATAGGTTATTCGGTGATTGGTACGCTGTTTCTGGCCTATGTTGCGCTGGTGCCGAGCTTTAGCGCGGTGTATGTGGCGGTGCTGGTGAGCGTATTGTTTGGGCCGTGCTGGGCGACGATTTATGCCGGAACGCTTGCCACTGTCGACAATGAGCACACTGAAATGGCCGGTGCGGTTATCGTAATGGCTATTGTCGGAGCTGCCGTGGTGCCGGCCATCCAAGGCCTGGTGGCCGATGCCAGCCATTCGATGCAGCTATCCTTCCTGGTTTCCATGCTGTGCTTTATTTACGTGGGCTTCTATTTCTGGCGTGAAAATCGGGCGCAAAGCCGGGTAACCCGCGCATCCACGGCAGGGGAGGTGCTATGACTACCCGAATTAATCTGTGGCGAGAGGATTTCAGCCAGTTACCGCGCCAGTTACTCATCAGCGAGAACTTTAATGTCACCGCCTTTCGCTATCCCAGCGGCGTGGAAGCGCTGGAGTTAACCAACAGCCGGGGGCGGCTGGTTATCCTGCCGTGGATGGGACAGATAATCTGGCAGGCGGAGTTTGACGGCTACAACCTCACCATGCGCAATATGTTTAGCCAGCCGAAACCGGCTACAGAGATTGTTGCCACCTACGGCTGTTTCGCGTTTCACTCCGGGTTACTGGCCAGCGGCTGCCCGTCGCCACAGGACACCCATCCGCTACATGGGGAAATGGCCTGCGCTGAAATGGATGAGGCCTGGCTGGAGCTGGATGACGATACGCTGCGGCTGTGCGGCAGCTATGAATATGTGATGGGCTTTGGCCATCATTATCGGGCGACGCCTCAGGTGGCGCTGCATAAAGACTCCGGGCTGTTCGACATCACCATGAAGGTGGAAAACCTGGCACATGAACCTATGCCGCTTCAGTATATGTGCCATATGAATTATGCCTGGATGGCGGGCGCGACTATGAGCCAGAACATCCCTGATAGCGCGCTGACCCTACGGGAAACCATTCCGGCACACGTAAAACCGACGCCGCAGTGGAGCGACTTTAACCAGCAGATCCTGCGGGGAGAAGTCCGGCTCGATACGCTGGATAAACCGGAGCTTTGCTCGCCGGAAATTGTGCTGTTTGCCGACAGGCTGGAGCGCTTTGGCGAACAGATGGAGTTCCGGATGGCGGCAACCGATGGGACTATCTTTATCACGCGCTTTGCCAGCGCTGAGTTTAACCACGTCACCCGCTGGCTGCTCTATAACGGAGATCAGCAGGTCGCTGCTTTTGCGTTGCCCGCCACCTGTCGGCCAGAGGGATTTTTAGCCGCACAGCATAACGGGACGCTGCTGGAACTGGCCCCTGGAACCCGCCGTTCGTTTACCGTGACTACCGGCGTTTTGGCTCCGGTTTAATCGATAATTGCTGCGCACCACCGCCAGGCGCGCAGCTAAAACGGTATGTTTAATCTGCCTGCCAGTAGGGTTTGTCACCCAGTACCGTGGCCCGGTGCATAACCCGCCGGGCGGGCAGATAGTCGGCATTCGCATAGTGTTGGGTAACCCGATTGTCCCAGATGGCCAAATCGTTTTCCTGCCAGCGCCAGCGCACCTGATATTCCGGACGAGTGATGTGGCTAAACAGCATCCGCAGCAGGCTGTCGCTCTCCAGCGGGCTTAGCCCCACCAGCCGGGTTGTGAATCCTTCATTAACAAACAGCGCCGGTTTACCGCTCACCGGATGGGTGCGCACGACCGGGTGGCGCAGCGGTGGGTGGCGCTCCACTGCCTCGCGCCAGCGCACGCGCTCCTCATCATTACGGGCGTAGCGGTGGGCAGGGAAGGATTTAGTAAAATCGTGCTCGGCTTCCAGCCCGGCCAGCAGCTTCTTAAACGGTTCTGACAGCCCTTCCCAAGCGGCAATGCCACTGGCCCACAGCGTATCGCCGCCATATTCCGGCAGGTGCTTAGCCGCCAGTAATGCCACGGCGGGTGGTGTTTCGATAAAGGTGACATCAGTATGCCAGTTGTCGTTATCCGGCGGATTATCGTTATGGGTATCCAGCACGATAATCTCTTCGGCTTCCGGCGTGTGGGGATAGACCGGGTGAATATGTAAATCGCCAAAGCGGCTGGCCAGCGCCCGCTGCTGAACCGGCGTTAATGGCTGATCGCGCAGGAATATCACCTGATGGCGCAGCAGCGCATGATAGAGCTGCTCGAACTGATGGTCGCTCAAACCGCGCGCCAGATTGACGCCGCTTATGGTCGCGCCAATGTGCGGGCCTAACGGGGTCACAATAATTTTTTCGCTCATTGCTCTTCTCCATGCCATGGTGTCAGGCGGCGAGTTAGCGCCCGCAGACCCAGCTCTAAACTAAAGGCGATGATGGCTATCACCGCGATACCAGCCAGCACAACATCGGTTGCCAGAAATTCCCCGGCGGACTGCACCATAAAACCCAACCCCTGGGTGGCGGCGATAAGCTCGGCGGCCACCAGGGTTGACCAGCCTACGCCCAGCCCAATACGAATACCGGTTAATATTTCCGGCAGGGCACCGGGTAAAATAACGTGGCGTAGTACCTGAATACCACTGGCACCCAGCGCTCGGGCGGCGCGCAGCCGAACCTGCTGGGCGTTGCGCACCCCGTCCAGCGTTGCCAGTGCTACCGGCGCAAATATCGCCAGGTAGATAAGTAAAATCTTCGAGGTCTCGCCGATACCAAACCAGATAACCATCAGCGGCAGATAGGCCAGCGGCGGGATCGGGCGGTACAGTTCAATCAGCGGGTCGAGAATGCCGCGAATGGTTGGGCTAAGGCCCATTGCGATACCGGTTGGCACGCCGATAATCACCGCGGCCAGTAGCGCGCTGACGATACGCATCAGGCTGGCTGCCAGGTGCTGCCAGAGGGTGGCATCCATAAAGCCCTGGCTTCCGGCGATAGTGATAAGCTTACCCAGCACCTGGCCGGGAGGCGGCAGGAACAGTGGGTCGATAAGATGCAGGCGGGTGATTAGCCACCAAAGTGCCAGTAGCACAGCCAGCGTTGAAATGCTGAGGGTTATTCGCCGGGACAGCGGCCAGCGCCAGCGCCGCAGCACCGGTTGATTGATATCGCGCATCACGGTACTCATATAAAGGCCTCGCGTTTGGCAAACACCTGGTTCAGAACGTACTCACGCATGGCGATGAATGCCGGGTCGGATTTGATGCTGCGGCACGGCTCTCCGGCGGCAAAGCGGCGGCCAAAATTAAGCTGTAAGCGCTCGCTTACCCGGCCAGGACCGGCGGATAGCAGAATAAGTTCGCTGGCCATAAATACCGCTTCTTCAATATCGTGAGTTATCAGCAGCATCTGGCGACGGCTCTCATGCCATAAACGCAGCAGCAGGGTCTGCATTTGCTCGCGGGTAAATGCATCCAGCGCTCCGAACGGCTCATCCAGCAGCAGGAGCTGCGGCTCGGTAGCCAGTGCTCGGGCGATACCGACGCGCTGGCGCTGACCGCCGGAAAGCTGCCAAATCTTACGTTGTGGCATGCTTTCCAACCCGACTTTACGCAGCCACTCTAATGCAATGGACTGGCGCTGTGCTTTGCCGACTCCCGCCAGCTGCAGGCCAAAGGCGACGTTATCCAGCACGCTGCGCCAGGGGAGCAATCCCTCATTTTGGAATACCACGCCGCGTTCGGCCCCCGGCCCATCAATCTGGCGCTGATTCAGAGTGACGCTACCTTGTTGATAGGGAATAAAACCGGCAATGATATTTAACAGCGTGGTTTTACCGCTGCCGGAGGGGCCGAGAACCACCATCAGCTCTCCGGCATCTAGCGTCAGATTAATGTCATCCAGAACCTGATGACCTCCGTATCCGGCGGACAGGTGGTTTATCTGCAACATGGATGTCTCCCGGTTACTGAGCCAATGGTGCGACGAAGCGGTCGGTCACATATTGCTGATAGTCCGCCTGTGCCGCCGGGATTTTGCCCTGCTGTTGCAGGAAGCGGGCGGTATCGACAATGGCCTGATTAACCGGCCCACGTAGTTGCTCTTGCTGCTGGCGCGCGGTGAGATAGGTATTCCCTTTTACCAGCGCCGGAATATCGGCCAGCGGTGCGCCGGACAGTCGGGTCAGCTTATTGAGGTTGTCGGCGTTAGCGAGCCAGCTATCGGGCTTTTGTATATAGCCAAGCTGGGCCTCCAGCGCGCTGCGGGCAAAAGCGGTGACAATTTCCGGGTGCGCTGCGGCAAAGTCTTTGCGTACTACCCAGACATCGAGGGTTGGTGCACCCCAGCTTCCCACCTGGGAGGAGTCGGTCAGTACTTTACCGTCCTTTTCCAATGTGTTTACCGCCGGAGCCCAGACGTAGGCTCCATCAATATCGCCGCGCTTCCAGGCTGCGATAATGGCCGGTGGCTGCAGGTTAATAATTTTCACTTTGTCCTGAGGTATTCCCCAATGACGCAGAGCGGCCAGCAGGCTGTAGTGGGTGGTAGAAATAAACGGAACCGCAATACGCTTACCAATCAGATCCTGGGGCGAAGTTATCTCTTTTTTGACCACTAAAGCTTCCGAAGCTCCGAGCTGAGAGGCCAGTAAAAAGACTTCGATAGGCAGTTTCTGGCTGGCGGCGACCGCTAACGGACTGGAGCCGATATTCCCTATTTGTACGTCACCTGAGGCCAGCGCCCGAACCACGCTGGAGCCGCTGTCGAATTTACGCCAGTCCACTTTTGCCCCGCTCAGTTTTTCAAAGGTGGCATCGGCCTGGGCGACTTTGGCAGGTTCCGCCGATGTTTGCCACGCGACGGTAACGTCAGCGGCCTGCGCCTGCGCTGCGGCTACAAGGCTGAGCACCAGCCACAGATAACGCTTCATTGCTGCCATGATTTTCTCTCCATTAGGGGGTATGGCGGCAGTATTTCAGGGCTTTGAATGCCCACAAAGGAATAAAAAATTATTCGTTATCTCTTTTTGGAATTAATATTGGGAATAGAACGTTGACTGAGGTAAATAGCGCTACAACGTGTGAAGGACATAAAGTAATAATTACTTATTAGCATATATTGTTACTTTCGGATATTTAGCGCGGGCGCTATTATTAACCCGGATTAATTTAAGGATACTTATTATGAATATTTTTCAAGCTCAGCCGCAGGATGTCAGTAAAATCCTCCCTCTTTATTTAGCTTATCGTGAGTTTTATCAGGTGGATATTGCTCCCCAGGCCGCTGAAGAGTTTCTGCGTAACAGGATAACCTTAAAGGAATCGACCGTTTATTATGTGCAGGATGACTCTGGCAAGGTATTGGGGTTTGCCCAGCTCTATCCGCTTTTTTGTTCGCTGGAAATGAAGCGTATCTGGTTGCTGTACGATCTGTTTGTAGTGCCTGAAGCCCGTAAGCAGGGGGTGGCTCAGCGCCTGCTGGCCCGTGCGGATGAGCTTGCCAAAGAGACACAGTCCGGGTTTGTGATGCTCAGCACCGCCACTGACAATACCAAAGCCCAGGCGCTGTATGAAAGCCAGGGTTATGTACGTGATGAGGCTTTCTATTCTTACGTCAAAATGACTAAATAATCCCTCAGGCCGCCGCTCTTTGCGGCGGCACTATCGACTCAATGTTCTCTTTCCTCCCTCCCGGTCGCCACATTTTTTCGCCGAGTCATTAACCCTAATTTCCTGGGTATAACGAAACTAATCTTCAGGTAATGATTTTTATTATTAGTTAGAACCAGAAGCTATTTAAGCGAAAGAATATTTTATGCAAAAAATGAATTTAATTATTAGCCGCCAGATGTATTAGCTTTTTTACAGCGGCAGCTTTTTTATCGGCCATCTTGAATAATAACGACTGAGCTGCCGATGTGATTTAGGGCGGCCTGCCGCGAATACCTAATTCAATCTGATGCCGCTGTGGTGTTACTTCGCAGCGACTGGCTGCGGTTTTGCGGGAGAGAGGCGATGCGCATTTTTTTAATTATTGATAGCCCTGCGGCGGTTGCCTCCGTGGGGTTATCTCTCAATAAACTACTGTTGCGGCTGACCGGGAGAGGGTTATGACGGGGCGAGCGCTGGAACGAGCCGGGGCGCTGATACTCCCCTGGCTGCTACCCGCGGTACTGGTGGTGGTCTGGCAGGTTGCCGCCAGCCTCGGCTGGATTTCTGTTCGCGTGCTGCCTTCCCCTGCCGGCGTCGTGGAGGCGGGGTGGCGGCTTATTTTAAACGGCCAGCTGGCGGAGCATCTGGCTATTAGTACCTGGCGTGCTCTGGTGGGTTTTGCCATTGGCGGCGCGCTGGGCCTTGGGCTGGGGCTGATGACCGGGCTTTCGAAAACGGCGGCAATTCTGCTTGATAGCACAATGCAGATGCTGCGTAACGTGCCGCATCTGGCGCTGATTCCGCTGGTGATTTTGTGGTTCGGCATTGATGAACGGGCGCGGATATTTCTGGTGGCGCTGGGTACGTTTTTTCCCATCTATCTAAATACATTTCACGGTATCCGTCAGCTCGATCGCGGGCTGATTGAGATGGCGCGTAACTATGATGTACGCGGCATGCGTCTGTTCTGGCAGGTTGTGTTACCCGGCGCGATGCCATCGATTCTGGTTGGCGTACGTTTTGCGCTAGGCCTGATGTGGCTGACATTGATTGTGGCGGAAACTATCGCCGCTAACGCCGGTATCGGTTATCTGGCGATGAATGCGCGTGAGTTTTTACAAACAGACATTGTGGTGCTGGCTATCGTGCTATATGCCCTGCTGGGCAAACTAGCCGATTCGCTGGCTAAATTACTGGAACTGTGGCTGCTGCGCTGGCAACGGGGAGAAGCACGCTAATGAATACGGTCTCTTTGATTAAACGCGGGCTGCCTATAGAGCTACGCGGAGTGAGCAAAAGTTTTGCCGGGCGTACCGTTATCGATAGCCTGAATCTTACCCTGGAGGCCGGGCAGTTTGTGGCGGTGGTGGGGCGCAGCGGTTGCGGTAAAAGTACATTACTGCGTCTGCTGGCGGGCCTGGAGCAGGCAAGCCAGGGTGAGATCTCGGCCGGGCAGCGGCCGCTGGTGAGTGCCGCCCAAGATATTCGCATGATGTTCCAGGACTCGAGATTACTGCCCTGGAAAACGGTGCTGGATAATGTGGGGCTGGGGCTGCGCGGGCAATGGCGCGATGAAGCGATGGAAGTGCTTGATGCCGTAGGTCTGGCCGACAGGGCCGGTGAGTGGCCTTCGGCATTATCGGGCGGACAGCGCCAGCGGGTCGCCCTGGCGCGGGCTTTAATTCATCGCCCGCAGGTATTGCTACTGGACGAACCGCTGGGGGCGCTGGATGCGCTGACTCGCCTGGAGATGCAGCAACTGCTCACTAAGTTGTGGCAACGCCATCAATTTACCGTGGTGCTGGTGACTCATGACGTACATGAAGCGGTCTTTATGGCCGACCGGGTACTGCTGATTGATAAGGGGCGGGTGGGGCTGGATCTCGCGGTGGATCTGGCGCGTCCGCGCCGTCTGGCCGCAGCGGAGATGGCTCGCATAGAGGACGAGTTACTGGCGGCAATTATGGGAGAAAGCGCGGGTATTGAGGACGAGGTTCCGGTACTGCGCGTTGGCGGGAGATAACCTTTTTAACTGTGGCGTGATGGTGTAATTACGGAGTGTTTTGCGGTAATCGAGAGGTCTGGCTTTCCTCATTCGCAGTCGTACCAGCTGGTATGACTGCGTTTTTTTATTGTGGCTCTGGCTATATATAGCGAAGTTTTTTCAGGGAATTTAGCCGCTCACTATAAGTAACCGCCAGCGGCTCAGTCCAGTGTTGTTACTATTTCTGCTGCCAGCTGGCTTTGCTAACGTCAATACTTACCGGCAGTAATCCAATGCGGGTAAAGCTATCGGCTAGCTTTTGCTGTTCTTTGAAAATTGCCGGGGTCATTGGTTCTGCGCCATAAGGAATGCGGGCGATGGCTTTGCGCCAGATAGCTTCATCGAGGCCGGTAGATTTTGCCAAAATAGCCGCCGCATCGTTTTGATGGCCGTTGGCCCATTGGCTGAGGGTTTGCAGTTCCTCCACCACTTCTTTGGCAAGCTTAGGCGAGCCATCGGCAAATTTACGGCTTGCCAGGAAGAAGGAGTAGTGTGGCACCAGCCCTTCGGCATTAGCGACCTGCCGGGCCTGGGCGTTGGTTTCTACTTCGGCCAGGAACGGATCCCAGATAACCCACGCATCCACCGATTTACTCTGAAAAGCCGCGCGGGCATCGGCCGGAGGAAGGTATACCGGTGTAATGTCTTTATAACTCAGACCGGCTTTTTCCAGAGCGGCAACCAGCAGGTAGTTAACGTCTGAGCCTTTGTTTAAGGCGACACGCTTACCTTTTAAATCGGCGACCGATTTAATTGGCGAATCGGCATGTACCACGATAGCTTCGCTCTGAGGATTAGCAGGCGAGTGCGCCAGATAGACCAGATCTGCCTGGGCTGCCTGTGCAAATACCGGAGGCGCATCGCCGGTTGCCGCCAGATCGATACTGCCGACATTTAAACCCTCCAGCATTTGTGGCCCGGCCGGAAATTCTACCCACTTCACGGTTACTCCCTGCTGTTTAAAACGTTCATCCAGGGTGGCGCGGGATTTCAGCAGCGCAAAAATATTTGCCTTCTGATAGCCGATATTAACGGTTGTCGCCTCAGCGGCCCAAAGTGGGGACACCATGGTGCCAATTAGCAAGGCGGCAAGGGCAATACGCGTTTTTCGAAACATGATTTTCTCTCTCCTGTCGTTAGTTATTCCAGGCTATCAAATCAATGAGGGGAGAGATAAATAACCGTTTGTCCTTAGATATATACCTTTGACGAAGGGAGGAGTCTGGCGCTGAATTTTTCTCTGCTTAAGTCTGGTAATTTGGCCGACTGCACGGTAAATCTGGATACTTAGCCGCCACAATAAGGAGTCTGAATGAAAATTACCGTTAGCCATGAGATCAACGAAGCCGATAGGGAAGCGCTGTTCTCCGGGTTGAAAACCTATAACATGACTCACATCGGCCATTTGTTCATGTCACCATTAAGCGTGATGGCACATGATGACTCCGGGGGGCTGATTGGCGGCATTATTGCTAACTGTAAAGGTAACTGGCTGGATATCAGTTATTTTTGGGTAAGTGAATCCCGGCGAGGCTCTGGACTGGGGAGAGAGCTGATAGCCAGGGCTGAGAATGAAGCGCGGGCCGCTGGATGCCGCTATGCTCAGGTGGATACCTTTAGTTTCCAGGCTCCTGTTTTCTATCAAAAACAAGGTTATGAACTGAAAATGTCGCTCGATAATTTCCCCGGCGATGGTATGCAACGCCACTATTTGACCAAAAATTTATAATCTGTAACTGGCGGCGAAATACGTCGCCTTGTTAGATCTCCAATTAACAACATAAACCATTTTATATGTATGGTTATGGGGCTTGAGTCGTCACGACAGCGCCGAATATTCTCTGAATGAGAAAATGTCTTTATTTGATAACGGCATTAGTGCTGTTTTGCTTTTCAAGCGCGGTAAGTCGCGGAGGATATATCATCGACTCATTGCGTGAATGAAGTGAAACTAATAGCAAGTTCGGTATTGATTGGAGAGTCTCTTTGTAATTATGTATGCTCATTAATATTTCTGATAAGCATATTTGTTTTATTGATTGTTATTTGCTTTCCTTTTTGTTGTATTTGATATTGTTTGTGATAGATTCATCACTCCACTATGCGCCATATATTTCATAGTATTGCTGGATGATAATTAAAATTAAATCTTAGGATGAGGTTTATGAATGTCAGAGCGTTAAAGTTTTTTGTTGAGGTCATCAAAAGACAAAGTATCAATAAAGCCGCGGAGTCATTGTTTGTGACTCAACCTGCTATAAGTAAAGCCATTAAAAATCTTGAGGAAGAGTTAGGTTATTTACTACTTATCAGAACCAGAAAGGGTGTTTATCCTACAGAGTCCGGTAAAATTCTCTATCACCATGCTCTCAGTATATTAAATGAAATAAGTACGTTGAAAAATAAGCTTTGTGACCTCAACAATAAACCATCAGGAAATATCGTGATAGGTATTCCATCTCCCTGCATAGATGCGTTTATTGAACCAATGGAGAAATTTAAAGAGGTCTATCCCAATGTTGCATTACGCCATATTGAGGCCGGCTCGCACTCTCTGGAGTCTATGGTGGCACATGATAAATTAAACGTTGCTGCCGTTATTCTTCCGGTTTCAGATATGAAGTTTAATGTAACTAAAATTTATGACGATGAGCTATTACTTGTTGCAGATAAGAACAACCCTTTAATGAGTAAAGAAAACCTTAGTATCAACGATCTGTGTAATGCAAGAATTGTATCTTTTTCAGAAAGTTATAAGTTATCTGAGCTCATCAGTAGTCTGTTTAAGAAGCAAGGGAAAACTTTCGAGCCCGAGGTGGTGATTGATAGCCTTGATGTGGCTTTTTCACTCATAAGCAATAGCTCGCGCGTGGCTTTATTGCCTGAATTACTGTGCCAGCGGATAAGCGAGAATGCGCTGAGGTTCAGAAAATTTACCAGTGGCAGTCACTGTGCTTTTTCCGTTGGCATTATTACCAGGAAAAACAAAACATTGTCCCGTGAGGAAAATAACTGGTTATCTTTAGTTAGTGACTATTTTGAATGTTCTCGCCTGTGAAAGCTATTTAGAGAAGGGAGATGGTAAAGTACCCGGCAGGCGGAACATAGCGCCGGTCCGGTCAGGCTGTTAAGTGAACAGGAGTTTCTTCTGCGGCATTCGGATGGCTTGCAGTGGAGATTTTTCTTGAACGCACGACTAAACGTCTGGTGTGAGTCAAAACCATAATTTACCGCGACAGTTAATATTTGGCTCTGGTTTATCTTAAGATCCCTGGCTGCATGATAGAGTTTCTCAATCCGAATGTAATTACCCAAAGACTCTCCGGTCTTGGCTTTAAACATACGTTGCAGATGCCATTTTGAATAACCGGTTTTACTCGCGACATTAGATATTTTTAAATCATCATGGATGTTGCTTTTTATCCAGACAATAGTTTGCTCAATGACTTTATCGCTGAAAATGGAGTTGCGCATTATTTTCATCCCTTTAACTGGTCAATAACTACAGGTCTCTGAGGCGTTAAATGCCATTAAATGGGATTTTATCGGGGCTGTATATTGACTTTATTTTATAAGCGTTATTACAGCTGGTAATAACATTTTGATTCCTGCCAGCGACGATAAAATTGTCCGATGAATTATTAATAGTAATAAGAGCATATACCGGGCCAGAATGGGGAATCAGGCAGGTTCTTTTTAGCAGTTTGTAGCTCTTATCGCAGATAAGAGCGGCAGGGTGAAGGTGTAAGAGATGGTTTCCCAGTGGGATTATCAGCATCGTTAGCAAAAGGAGAGGGAAATCATGCTCACTCCGAAATGGGGATTGCGTAGTGATGATTTCGATGAAATAATCGCTATATAAAATATAATATAACGTTTCATTTGCTCACTGGGCCGTTTCCATTTTCTGGCCCGCTTTTTTCTTCAGCATGGCGGTGGTCGTTTTACGGCCACCGCACCCTCGAATCAAACCTACAAACCTACAAACCTACAAACCTACAAACCTACAAACCTACAAACCTACAAACCTACAAACCTACAAACCTACAAACCTACAAACCTACAAACCTACAAACCTACAAACCTACAAACCTGCAAACCTGCAAACCTACCTTCGTTATACCTGTACCGAGGGGAAAATATAGCGATATCAGGTAGGTAAGGCCTGTTACAGCCATAAAAAAAGCGCCTTTGGGGCGCTTTTTTTTATGGAACTAGCTTGGGGCTTATTTGATAAGTTCAGCAGTCATATGGACCTGGTTACCGTAGTAAGCCTGAGTAATTTTGTAATTCGCATCTGCGGCTTTAGCCTGAGCTGCGATTTTAGCTTCTGCACCGTCCAGGGTGGTGGAGGTAGCGCTGATGCTCTGACCGGCAAAGCTGGCAAATGAAGCGGTAGCAAGAACGATAGCTGCAAAAGTTTTGATGGTTTTCATTGTTGTATTCCTTATCCAGAGGTTTATTCAGTAAGGCGTTGTGCCTTGATGTGATAAATAATAGCCACTGAAGCCTGGGTTTGAAATCGGATAAAATTGCAACACTTAGTCAATTTATTTGAATGATATTTGAGCAATGAAAACAGCCCTAAACCAATGGGCTAAGGGCTGTGAGTGTAGTTCTCATCTTCGATGAGAAGGCTGAAATAAAGCGGCAGAGCTTTAGGCTTAGATCGTAAATCGAGGGAAAATTAACCACTAAACACTTTTTTTGCCATCGACTCCGAGAGGGCATCAGGTTTTACTGGTTACCTTGTCATCATTAAAAGCAGGGACGCTAATGATTCTATTTATTCTGGCCACGCCGCTATTTTGCCTGGCGGCCGTTTTGCCCGCACTGTTTGCCGAGCCTGATAACCCACGCCTTGAACGCGGCCCACTGGCATTACTGTGTCTGCTGACGGCTATCGGCACTACGCTTTGTCTCTCATTTGCTATTCTGGGCGGTGGCGGTTTTTGGCTATTTCCTCTGGTAGCAATGGCGGGGCTTGCCCGTCAGCGCGGAGCCATCAGACGTTTCTTCCAGCTAAAGCGTCCACGCAGGGTACAGTTCTGGTCGCTATTTTGGGGGCTGACGTCCTTTATTATATTTATGGAGTGGAGCGATTTACTGGGCCGTTATAGCGAGGGCTTTCTTTCCGCTTTTGCGTTTTTCTCGGTTCTGGCGCTAGTCTGGCAGCAGCTCACTCCGGCCTGGGGCGCACCGGTTCGGCCATCGCTGTCTTATCAGGCGCTGGAGCAGCGGGCTATTTGTTACGGATATCAGGCTTTGAACGATACGGAGTTGACGCGTCGGGACAGGCGAAGGCTGTATGAGATTTTAAAGCAGCTGGCGGATGGTAAAACCAGCAGTTGGGAAACGCCCCGCTGACGGGGCGTTAAAACAGATTAGATGATGTTGTTTTCTGCCAGGTCCAGAGCAAAGTAGCTCAGGATAAGGTCTGCCCCGGCGCGTTTAATAGAGCCAAGGCTTTCCAGAACCACTTTATGCTCATCGATGGCACCGGCCTGGGCGGCAAATTTGATCATCGCGTATTCACCGCTGACCTGATAAGCCGCAACCGGCAGATCGGTACGCTCACGCAGGTCACGCACGATATCCAGATATGCTCCCGCAGGTTTTACCATCAGGCAGTCTGCGCCCTGGGCTTCATCCAGCAGAGATTCGCGGATAGCTTCGCGGCGGTTGAGCGGGTTCATTTGATAAGTTTTGCGATCGCCTTTCAGCGCGGTACCGGCCGCTTCGCGGAACGGGCCGTAGAACGATGAGGCAAACTTAGTGGAGTAAGCCATAATCGCAGTGTCGGTGAAGCCAGCGGCGTCCAGCGCCTGACGAATAGCCAGTACCTGGCCATCCATCGCGGCAGATGGGGCGATAAAATCAGCTCCAGCGGCAGCGGCAACTACCGCCTGTTTGCCCAGGTTAACCAGGGTGGCATCGTTATCCACGCCTGAATCGCACAGCACGCCGCAGTGGCCGTGGCTGGTATATTCGCAAAAACAGGTATCGGACATTACGACCATTTCCGGCACAGTCTGTTTGCAAATGCGTGACATGCGTGCCACCAGGCCGTTTTCGTTCCAGGTATCGCTACCGGTGTCATCCATATGATGGGAGATACCGAAAGTCATTACCGAACGGATCCCGGCGCGGGCGATACGCTCAATTTCATGTGCCAGATATTTTTCCGGGATACGCATGACCCCAGGCATCGCCTCGATCGGCTGATAGTCATCCAGGCCCTCTTCAACAAAGATAGGCAGGATAAGATCGTTGCGACTTAATGTGGTTTCTTCAAACAGTGCTCGCAGCGCGGGGGATTTACGCAGGCGACGCGGGCGGCTCGACAGGGAATATTCGGACATAGCGGCTACTCTGTTGAAATAATTGACGGCGTCTATGTTACCTGAAAATGCCAGCCTGGGTTTTACCTTTGTCGTCGTGAAGTGTTTTAAATTGCAACGAAGTGGGGGAGTGAGATTTGAGAGCGGGTACGAATACCCGCCCTGGAAGTGATACTGAGGAGATTTAGTTCTGTAGCTGGCGGCAGGCTTTACAAAGCTCTACACCGCTTAAGTCTTTCAAGCGCAAGCTATTTCTGGCACGACATTGAGATGGCGTACAGTTCAGGACATGTTTGAATGTCCGGGTATAGGATTGCTGTGAACCAAAGCTATATTTGTCGGCAATTGAAACGATAGTGGCATCGCCAAATTTCAGGTCATAAATTGACCGGTATAGTTTCTCGTTGCGAATATAACTGGCGGCAGTGATAGACATCTGATCGTAGAACAGACGCTGAAAATGCCATTTTGAATAACCCGCTTTGTTTGCTAAATCGTCCAGAGTAATACGCTCGTAGATATGGTCTTCGATCCAGTGAATGACCTGAGCAATTAATCTTTCCGAGAAATGATCCCTTCTCATAATGACCTTTCCTCCATTGAAGTGTCATGAGCAATTATGCATTAAAAGATTATTCTGATCTTTTTTTTACTGCAGAAATTCGTTTGGTTTTTTCAGTTAATGCAAAGATGTGAACTCAATCCAATTTGTGTGCTGGTTTTTTGCACACTTATGGAGATGCTGGCTATCACATGGACAGAATGGGAGAGGTATTTGGATAGAAAAGGCGCAGGCAGCAGCCTGCGCCGGAAGATTAATTGCGGGCGGCGGTCGTTACCGACACGCTAGTGTCAAGATTGCCACTGAGTTCGCTAACCAGATCGTTAATACCATTACTCATATTGACAAAACGGGTCTGCGGCGAGCGGGTAATCACGATAAACGCACCGACATTGGCCTGAGGTACCATCGCCATATAGGTGATAAAGCCACCTGCACCACCGGTTTTCTGAATAATTCCCGGGCGGCCATTTTTCGGCTTCATGTAAACCCAGCCCAGACCCAGGGCATCGGCCCGTCCAGGAACGTCCATCCCATTAACGTGAGCCAGGCTGCTGCGCTGGTAAATCAGGGTCTGCATCCGATCGGCCTGAGCGCTGCGCTGATGTAAATCAGAGGAGAGGAACTGCTGCATCCAGCGCATCATGTCTTCAGGGGTGGAGTAAACGCCGCCACTGCCGATAGCCGCCAGCGTATTATTGCAAGGGCTTGGGCTTTTCTGGGCAACCATCAGGCGCGAGCACTGGTCAGGTGACGGGGTAAATGTGGTGTCTTTCATCCCCAGCGGGCGGGTTATCTGGTCTTCAAATAACTGAGTATAAGGGCGGCCTGCCGCACGGGATAAGGCATCTGCCAGCAGGTCAAAAGCCAGGTTTGAATAACCGGCGCGTGAACCTGGCGCTGCTTTCAGCGAAGTGGCAGAGAGCCAGTTCCAGCGCTGATTATAGGTCGGCCACACGAAAACCGGGCGATGGGCCGCGCCGCCGGGTTGCTCGCGAGGCAGGGTACTGGTATGGGTCGCCAGGTTCACCAGCCGGATAGGCGTGCCGTTCCAGGTGGGAACCCGGGTGCCCGGTGGTGCATATTTACTGAGCGGATCGTCAAGCTTCACCGTCCCTTGATCCATCATTTTTACCAGCATCTCACTGGTCATCAGTTTGGTCAGGGAGGCGATGCGGATGACGGAGTCAAGCTGGGGACGAACGCCATTACCAGGGCGAGTTTCGCCGAAGCTGCGGAAGACGCGTTGATTACCGTCGATGACGACGACCGCCATACCGGTAGCTCCGCTGCTGCTATAAATGTTATTGGCATATTTATCGACAACATCCGCGGCAAATAGCGGATTGGTGGCAGGCTGGCTAAAGCCGCGCAGCGGCAGAACGCCGAGCGTAAGGGCGGCAAGCAGAGCTAAGTGACGTTTCAACGCGAATATCCTTTAAATGACGGGCTCGAACAGGCTGAATTTATACCAGGGAATCACGGCTGACAAATGAGGAACGTCCCAGACCCGACAAAAATTATAATATCGCCGGGTAAACGCACGTCTCGCACCATTTTTTAGCGCGCATCTTCTTAATGAACCTAATCTAACTCACCAAGCCGCTGCTCCGGGTTTTTATTTTATGTCAGTCCGTTTCATGGTTTGATACAAGATTAAACAAGGCTAATGTGTCTGGCTGTCGTATGGTATGCGCCGGGCCGCTGGCGCTGTATATGCGGCACGTGCCTTGAGATAACAAGAAAGATTTCTGGAGTGGCTACATGTTCAAGTCTTTTTTCCCCCGTCCAATGGCCTTTTTCATTTCGGCTTTTATTTGGGCGCTGGTCGCGGTCGTTTTCTGGCAGGCAGGTGGTGGTACCTGGCTTGCAAAACTCATTGGCGCTAATGGCGATGTACCTATCAGCGCCGCACGCTTCTGGTCGCTGGATTATCTGCTGTTTTATGCCTATTACACGCTGTGTGTTGGGGTATTTGCACTGTTCTGGATAATCTATAGCCCGCATCGCTGGCAGTACTGGTCAATACTGGGTTCGGCGCTGATTATCTTC
Organism: Salmonella enterica subsp. enterica serovar Choleraesuis; assembly: GCA_022846635.1. GTDB lineage: Bacteria > Pseudomonadota > Gammaproteobacteria > Enterobacterales > Enterobacteriaceae. The sequence continues at coordinate 3,189,909 of AP025685.1, read as the reverse complement.
GTCACCTGGTTTATGGTCGAGGTTGGTGTCGCTATCAACGCCTGGTATGCGCCATTCTATGATTTGATCCAGACCGCGCTGAGCAGCCCCCATAAGGTGGCTATTGAGCGTTTTTATCAGGAACTGGGCGTGTTCCTCGGTATTGCGTTTATAGCCGTGATCGTTGGGGTATTGAATAACTTCTTTATTAGCCATTACGTATTCCGCTGGCGTACCGCGATGAACCAGTACTATATGGCCCACTGGCAGCGCCTGCGCCATATAGAAGGTGCCGCACAGCGTGTGCAGGAAGATACCATGCGCTTTGCCTCTACCCTGGAAGATATGGGGGTGAGCTTTATTAACGCGATTATGACGCTTATCGCTTTTCTGCCGGTTCTGGTTTCTCTGTCACCACACGTTAAAGAGCTGCCTATCCTGGGGCAAGTGCCTTATGGCCTGGTGATTGCCGCTATCGTCTGGTCGCTAATGGGAACCGGGCTGCTGGCTATTGTCGGGATTAAGCTTCCTGGCCTTGAGTTTAAAAATCAGCGGGTGGAAGCTGCGTATCGTAAGGAGCTGGTATACGGTGAGGATGACCCATCTCGCGCCACGCCGCCTACCGTGCAGCAACTGTTCCGCAGCGTGCGCCAGAACTACTTCCGGCTCTATTTCCACTATATGTATTTCAACATTGCCCGCATTCTCTATCTACAGGTAGATAACGTCTTTGGGTTGTTCCTGCTGTTTCCGTCAATTGTCGCCGGAACCATTACGCTGGGCCTGATGACGCAGATAACGAACGTGTTCGGCCAGGTGCGCGGGGCGTTCCAGTATCTGATTAACTCCTGGACCACGCTGGTTGAGTTGATGTCTATCTATAAGCGTTTACGCAGCTTTGAGCATCAGCTGGATGATGTGCCGGCTCACCAGCTGGATGAGGCATTACGTACCGAATAAGCTCTGCACGGGTGCCGCGCTCGCGGCGCCCTCTGATTGACGTTACTGGCTAAAACTGTCAGGCTCGCCCCATCTTTCATGCCCGTAAGAGATTCAAATGGTAAGGAATATCACCCGGCTGGCGGCATTTTCAGCCCTGGCACTGCTGATTGCGGGTTGCGGAACTCATCCGACAACAAAACAGGAACCTGCGGCAAAGACCGTCGATGTCTCAGGCTTAGTGCGTCAAAAACTGGCGGGTAAAACAACCAATAAAGACGGTTGGGCAAAAGCCGTAGCTACCGCGTTTGACGGGCAAAAAATTCCGCCGACCCGGGCTAACGTCTGTGCCGTGCTGGCCGTAGCCGAACAGGAGTCGAATTACCAGAGCGACCCGAAAGTGCCTGGCCTTGGCAAAATAGCCTGGGGTGAAATAGAGCGCCGCGCCGGTAAGATGTATGTTCCCGCTTTCGTCGTTCACACGGCATTAAAAGTACCGTCGTCTAACGGGAAAAGTTACGCCGAGCGCCTTGATGCGGTGACTAGCGAGCGCCAACTTAGCGATATATATGACGATCTGATTGATCGGGTGCCGCTTGGCCAGAAACTATTTGGCTCTTATAACCCGGTTCATACCGGTGGCCCAATGCAGGTAAGTATCGCATTTGCCGAAGAACATAGCCGTGGTTATCCCTATAGCAGCGACAATACCGTGCGGCAGGAAGTCTTCACGCTACGCGGCGGCGTATGGTATGGCACCTGGCATCTGCTGAACTATCCGGTTAATTATTCCCGCATGTTGTATCGGTTCGCTGACTTTAACGCCGGATGGTATGCCAGCCGTAACGCGGCATTCCAGCGGGCAGTGAGTATTGCCAGCGGTACAAAATTAGCGCTGGATGGAGACCTGGTTAGATATGACAGCGATGAGGCCGGGAAAACAGAGCTGGCGGTGCGTAAGCTTGGCGGGAAGCTGGGGCTAAGTGATGCTCAGATTCATCGGCAATTGAAGAAGGGTGACAGCATCGACTTTGAGCAGACTGAATTGTATTCGGCGGTATATCGGTTAGCGGAAAGCAAAAGCGGGAAGAAACTGGACCGTGCTGTATTGCCGGGCATCACGCTGGAGAGCCCTAAAATTACCCGAAACCTGACCACGGCGTGGTTTGCTCAACGCGTAGAGTCTCGCTGGACTCGATGCATGAATAACTAAACTTCGCGGCGGCGTTGAAACCATTTAATGCCGCCAATTAATGTCAGAACCAGCGCGCTGGCGCCGAAAAAGGCGACCAGTCCGAACAGGATGCTGGTCAAAGGGCTGAGTTGTACATCCGGGCGCAGGTTACTCTGCGTCTGAATCAGATGTTCTAGCACCCCTGAGGCATTAAATACCAGGCTGATAAGCTGGAAGCCCGCCCAGAAAAAACAGGCGACAAAAGCGTAATAGGCGATATTGCCGATATGCTGACGTATCTGCCGCTCAGAGCCAAAAAGTGATTTAGAAAAGGTGACATCTGCCATATATCCCCCCGCAGGATTGTGTCGGCTGGTTACGCCGCACCAGGATTTAGTCTGGCAGTGCCACCGGGAAGTCAATATCAGATTGCGATGATTCTGGCCCCAGAATTCTCCTGAATTGTAAAATTTGCCGGGCTGGCGTTGACAATTCATGCCGTCCTGCCCCGGTCACAGACACGGATAATTTCCGCTGGCATGCTGATTTTTTTGCGGTTTTAGGGCTTTTCTATGTCGATATCATTACGCCGCGACTGGCATTACTACGCGCTGGCTATCGGATTTATTTTTGTACTTAACGGTGTGTTGGGATTGCTGGAGATAACGGCATCCGGCTGGCGCGGCTATGCGCTGGGGCTGGTGACCTGGGTGATTGGTTTCTGGCTGGCAGGGAAGGTGATACGCCGCCCGGAGGCGGCGTAAAGCGGTTAGCTGATTGACAGCTTGAGCTGGCTTTCCTGGCGATGACGCTCCAGGGCCAGTTCGATAAGGCGAGTTATCAGACTCTGATAATCAATACCGCTAGCCTGCCACAGCTTAGGATACATGCTGATATTGGTGAAGCCCGGTAGGGTGTTCAGTTCATTAATAATGACCTGATTATCTTCGGTCAGGAACACGTCTACGCGAGCCATGCCTGCGCAGTCCAGCGCCTGATAGGCTTCGATAGCGATGGCGCGGATTTTATCGTTAATCTCCGCCGGCAGGTTTGCCGGAACCACCACCTGAGCGCCTTTTTCATCGATATACTTGGTATCGTATGAGTAGAAGTCAGTGCTTACTACGATTTCGCCGCAGGTGCTGGCCTGCGGGTCTTCATTGCCCAGCACGGCACACTCAATTTCACGGCCTTTAATTCCGGTTTCCACGACAACTTTGTTATCAAACTCGAAGGCCAGATCCATCGCGATAATGAACTGCTGCTCGTTGCTGACCTTGCTTACGCCAACGGAAGAGCCCTGGTTGGCTGGTTTGATGAACAGCGGCAGGCCCAGTTTAGCGGTGATGTCAGCAAAAGACATACGGTTACGGGTGCTGCGCGTGAGTGTCACAAAAGGCGCAACGTTAAGGCCTGCGTCACGCAGCAGGCGCTTAGCGACGTCTTTATCCATGCTTACCGCGGAACCCAGTACGCCGGAACCGACAAACGGCAGGTTTGCCATACGCATCATACCTTGCAGCGAGCCATCTTCGCCGAGAGTGCCGTGCACTATAGGGAAAATCACGTCAAGCTGGGCCAGCGGGTTTCCGTGGGTGGCTTCAATCAGCTGCTGGGTATCCTGACCTGGAACCACGGCGAGATTTTTTTCTGAGCGATGGAGCGCAATACGCGCCGGATCGTTAGCATTCACCAGGTAATTAGCGGCGTCGTTGATGTGCCACTGGCCTTGTTTATCAATACCAAGCAGCACAACATCAAATTTAGTTTTATCTATGGCGTCGACAATATTCTTCGCCGACTGGAGAGAGACTTCGTGTTCGGCTGATTTGCCGCCAAAAACGATACCTACTCGCAGTTTACTCATGCCCTGACCCATCCTTAACTCACTAGAAAGGGTGACAACATAGCATGCCGTGTGCCTGCCTTCATCTGCTTTTCCCGTTGAAAGCATCCGGCTTTTGTGACGCTGGCTATACTCAGAGAATATTGACCGCAGTGATAACAAACGGGAGGCGTTATCAAGGCAGTTATGACTGGCATCTTAATCATCATACTGGCAGGGCTGGGATATGCTTTGTTGCCCGCGCGTTTCGACCCTCTGGCCCCGTTGGATCCTGATGATTCGCCGGGGTTTATCACTCGCTATAAGCTAAGTGCCCTCAACGACCAGCCGGAAGCCTGTCTGGCACTATTATCTGAAGCGCAACGCCGGGGCTATATTCAATTTCGCCCCCAGCCATCCAGTTCTGGGCGTTGCCCCCTTGAGCATGCAGTGCGGGTGACAGGGTTTGGCCCGGTCAGGCTTAGCAGCTCTTTTCTGGCCAGTTGTCCGCTGGCACTTCGCAGCGCGATGTTTATCAGCCAGCAGGCTCGCCCTCTAAGCCAATCTGTTGCCGGCAGTCCACTGGTACAAATTGACCATCTCGGCAGTTACGCGTGTCGTAATATTTATCATCGGGAGAATGCCCGCCTGAGTGAGCATGCTCAGGCCGCAGCTCTTGATGTTAGCGGTCTGCGCCTGGCTGATGGCACCCGAATTACAGTCCTTAAAGGTTGGGGCAAAAGCAGTAAGGATGGTGAATTACTGGCGTCTTTGTGGACGCAGAGCTGTCGCTATTACGGAAATGCTATTGGCCCGAATTATAACGCGGCGCATGCCAACCATTTTCATCTTGGTGCTCGTGGGTTTGGTTACTGCCGCTAACTTAGCGCGTGGGGAGGGGACTTTTTCTGGTACTATTCCCGCCTGTTTTTACGATTCAGCACACACCTTGCTGGTTTTCGTCCGGCATCGCTGTTCAGGCTGTTTTTTTAGCTGAAGAGACGTAACGTCGTATGGAATCCTGGAAAGTTAACCTTATCTCTGTCTGGCTCGGGTGTTTTTTTACCGGGCTGGCCATCAGTCAAATCCTGCCTTTTTTGCCGCTTTATGTCTCGCAGCTGGGCGTGCATTCCCATGAGTCTCTTTCTATGTGGTCGGGGTTGACGTTCAGCGTCACCTTTATGGTTTCCGCCGTGGTATCGCCGATGTGGGGCAGCCTTGCCGATCGTAAAGGGCGCAAGCTTATGTTACTGCGCGCCTCATTAGGTATGGCGATTACTATCTTATTGCAGGCGTTTGCTACCAATGTCTGGCAGCTATTTATTCTACGCGGCGTGATGGGGCTAACTTCCGGTTATATTCCTAACGCGATGGCTTTGGTCGCTTCTCAGGTTCCCCGCGATCGTAGCGGATGGGCGCTGAGTACGCTATCTACCGGGCAGATAAGCGGCGTTATTGCCGGGCCGCTGTTAGGGGGAGTCATGGCCGATCACCTCGGCCTGCGAACGGTATTTTTGGTCACCTCCGGCTTATTGATGGTGAGTTTTCTGATAACGCTGTTTTTAATTAAAGAGGGCGTAAGACCGAAAGTCAGCCGCGATGAACGCCTGAGTGGGCGCGAAGTATTTGCCACATTGCCTTATCCGTGGCTGGTTATCAGCCTGTTTGTAACAACCCTGGTTATTCAGCTCTGTAACGGATCTATTGGGCCAATTCTGGCGTTGTTTATTAAATCCATGGCACCTGATAGCAATAATATTGCTTTCCTTAGCGGGTTTATTGCCGCGGTGCCTGGCGTTTCTGCTTTGATTTCTGCTCCCTGGCTTGGCCGACTGGGCGACCGAATAGGCACTGCGCGAATCCTGATGGCGACGCTTTGCGTAGCGGTCGTGTTATTTATTGCCATGTCCTTTGTTACTTCTCCTACGCAGCTTGCGGTATTGCGTTTTCTGCTTGGCTTCGCCGACGGGGCAATGCTCCCGGCGGTACAAACGCTATTGGTAAAATATGCAAGTGATAAAGTTATTGGCCGAATCTTTGGTTATAACCAGTCTTTTATGTATCTGGGGAATGTGATTGGGCCATTAATGGGCGCAGGTATTTCGGCAATAGTGGGTTTCCGCTGGGTATTTGTGGCTACCGCATTAGTCGTATTTATCAACGTTTTACAACTTAACCGAGCTTTACGTCACGCACGCCTTAGCAGCGACAATAAATAACCTGGGCAGTGGTGCGTGGTCGCCTACTCATTCTGTTGGTAAGAATTCCGGAATAATATTAGATAAAGAAATCCTCGCAGCCTGAGTCAGGTTAAATTTTAATGACGGAGATCGGAACTATAAAAAAATAATGTTAAATCACTCTGGGAAATTCTTTGGTTGAGTGTTAACGTGCGCCTGTCACCTTTAAGGAATATGCCATGAAAAACCTTATCGCTGAGTTACTGGTTAAGCTTTCAGAAAAGGAGCAAAAAACCAGGGAGATGGCGGCCCAGCTTGAGGCTCTGGAAATTGTTGTCAGCGCAATGCTGCGGCACACTAAGCATAATGAACAGGGGCAGATTATTAACCAAATTGAACTGGCGCTGGCCAGTGCTAATAGCCAGAGTCGTGTTAGCTATGATGATGACGATGAGGCTATTCATCAATATATAAAAAAACTTCTGCAACATTTACCTGCCTGAATCAATACTAACGGTAACAATACTTTTTAATGCAATATCCTTTTTGGAATTGTGGTCTTTATTGGTTGGATATTTTACTGCCCCTCTAAAGAATGGTTGCCGAAGAAACGGCCTATTATATAAGCCAGACTGAAAAGTGCATTTAACATGCTGTTAATGCTTTAGCGGCAGAGCATCTGTAAGTGATTTTGTTAATAACAGGTATATTGAAAAAAACGGTTACATAAGGATTATTCCAGGTACTCTGGCATTTTTGGAATATTGCAGTCAGTATTATCAGGTAACAACCTGACAAAGGATAGGTATATGAAACTGGCAATTACCATGGCCGTAGCCGCTAGCCTCTTGACTATGGGCGTCGCCCAGGCAGAAACAGCGCAACAGCATCGCATGACAACCTGTAATCAGCAGGCGAAAACTCAGTCTCTTAAAGGCGACCAGCGTAAAGCCTTTATGAGCAGCTGCCTGAAAAAAGACGCAGCCGCGACCCATGAAGGTAAAACGCTTACGCCTCAACAGCAGAAGATGAAAACCTGTAATGCGGATGCTGCGAAACAGAGCCTGAAAGGCGATGCGCGTAAATCCTTTATGAGCAGCTGCCTGAAAAAATCCTGATTTAACGGTAATGCTAACTACGGGCGGTTTATTCCGCCCGTTATTTTATTGCCTGCCTTAAGCTCCCTTCTCAGAAGGTCACTTTTACTATTTACCCAGCGCCGCCGATTTTTCCATACAGGCTTCGATGGCGGAAATGACCGCAGAGCGGAACCCTTTCTGTTCCAGAACTTTCACCGCTTCAATCGTTGTTCCTGCCGGCGAGCAAACCATATCTTTCAGCGCGCCCGGATGCATGCCGGTTTCCAGCACCATTTTCGCACTGCCCATCACCGCCTGTGCCGCAAATTTATAGGCCTGAGCGCGCGGCATGCCACCTGCTACCGCAGCATCGGCCATCGCTTCAATAAACATGAACACATAGGCAGGAGAAGAACCGCTCACCCCAACGACCGGATGAATCATGGCTTCGTCAACGATTTCAGCCATACCAAAGCTGCGGAACATGGCCAGCGCTTCTGCCGCATCCTCAGGCGTTACCAGCGCGTTTGGCGTCAGGGAGGTCATACCCGCGCTGACCAGCGCCGGCGTGTTTGGCATGGCGCGAATAATTTTACGATCGTGCCCCAGAACGGTGGCTAACTGCTCCAGAGTAATCCCGGCGGCTACAGAGATAACCACGGAGTCTTTATTCAGGTTGGAAGCGATGTCGCTCATGGAGCGCAAAATGATGGCGGGCTTGACCGCAGCAATCACAATATCGGTTATCTGGGCCGCTTCCTGGGCGCTTTGCGCGGCGTTAATACCAAACTCATCGCACAGAGCCTGAACGCTGGTCTGAGTCGGAGTGTAGACCCAAATATTGCCTGGCTGCATGAGTCCGCTATCCAGCAGGCCTTTAAGAATGGCTTTCCCCATATTGCCGCAGCCAATAAAACTAATTTTTTTATCCACAGTTCGCTCCATCCCGGTGTGTATTGTTGTCTGTAACTATTAGCTTAACGCGAATTATTCCATCAGGTGAAGGCGCAATCTGTATCTGGCATGCAGACCTGGCGTTGCGGAGCGCCGGGCGCGCTGCGACAATAGCGGTTTATCTTGCGCCAGGAGTGAACAGATGGCTATCTGGGTTGATGCGGACGCCTGTCCGGTTGTTATTAAAGAGATTATCTATCGTGCCGCACAGCGCACCCAGACCGTGGCGACATTTGTGGCAAACCAACCGCTGAGATTGCCAGCATCTCCCTTGCTGCGTAGCCTGGTGGTAGCGGCTGGTTTTGATGTGGCGGATAACGAAATTGTGCGCCGCTGCGAGCCGGGCGATCTGGTAGTGACAGCGGATATTCCACTGGCGGCAGAAGTGCTTGAAAAGGGCGCTGCGGCTTTAAATCCGCGCGGAGAGCGCTATTCGCCGGAGACGATACGCCAGAAGCTGACGATGCGGGATTTTATGGATACTATGCGTGCCAGCGGTGTTCAGACCGGAGGGCCGGCGGCGCTAAACCAACGCGACCGCCAGCTATTTGCTAACCAGCTGGATATCTGGTTGCAAAGTGTGAAACGCGACGGCTAAAACCAGCCGCTGTCGTCGTCACCGCCGCCAAAGTCATCGTCGCCGCTAAAATCGCTGCTTTCATCCATAAAATTATCGATATCAGCATCATCCGTACTCGTCTGTTGCCAGTCGTTATTGGCATTTTGTAGCTGGGTATCTTGCTGATTCGCCGTGTCTGCCGCAGGTTGCACGGGCTCTTCGATAATATTGACTATCTCTTGTGGCTGATTGTTATGGAACATACTGGTTAGCATGTTACCCAGCATCACACCGCCGGCGACGCCAGCAGCAGTTTGCAGGGCTCCGGCCATAAAGCCGCCAGAACGTCCGGCCTGCTGTGCCATTTGCGGGGCCTGGGGCTGGGCGTAACGCTCAGATGCGCCATAATTTGGGGAAGCCTGAGTTCCTGGGATAGGCGCGCCGCTGCGCGGTGCCTGCTGCTCTTCGTGACGTCCGCCCCCAAACAGGCCAGCCAGAAAACCGCCGCTTTCGGGCTTGCGGCTTTGCAGCGCATTAACCTGCTGTTCCAGTTGTTGAACCTTTTCATTCAACTGGCGAAGCGCCGCTTCCTGAATCAGGATGGTTTGCGCCATGTAGTATGGCGCGGCGGGCTGGGCGCGAAGATGTGTGTTGATAATGTTTTCCGCAGTGGTGTCACGCGCGGCGCTATTTTGTTCAGCCTGTTGCAGCCGACTGAATAATCCGTCAATAAGACGCTGTTCTTCTGATTGCATAATTACCCCGGCATCAAAAGCTCATAAGAAGTATGGCAACTAGTGTGTAGGAATGTCAGGCGGTGCGGAAAGATTAAAGGCGTAAAGGTTTGAATATAACTGTTACTGTTTGCAGCCTGCTGGCTTGAGAATCATCCAGCCTTTGCGTATGGTTGGCGGTGTGGCTTGTGATGTTTACATGTTGTTCCTTTATTATTGCAATTTTTTCATGTGGTTGAGAATATTGTGTAACCATAAATTTACGGATGAACATGTACTAGTATGTGAGTATAATGTCCGGCAAGTCGTTCAGCTATTCAGACCTGTGCAAAGGTCGAAGAGGATTAATCAGCATGACACAACCCATCTTTCTCGTGGGTGCCCGAGGATGTGGCAAAACTACAGTCGGTAAAACGCTGGCAGCGCAGTTGGGGTGGGAATTTGCCGATACCGATAACTGGCTGCTTGAAACGTCGCGTAAAACGGTTGCTGAAATGGTTGCCGAATCTGGATGGCCGGCATTTCGCCAGCTGGAATCGCAGGCGTTACCGGCGGTAACCGTTGCCGATACGGTGATTGCCACCGGTGGCGGAATGGTGCTGGCTGCGGAAAATCGCCAGTATATGCGCGCTCATGGGAGCGTTATCTGGCTGCGCGCGCCGGCCCAGATTTTAGCCGGTCGTCTGGAGGAGTTTCCAGAAAATGGCCAACGGCCTACTCTGACCGGTCAGCCAATAACTGATGAGATTGTTGAAGTGTTGGCGGCCCGTGAATCGCTGTATCGCGAAGCGGCGCATCACGTGGTGGATGCAACCGGAACGCCACAGCAGGTTGTGAGTGAAATTCTGCGTGCGCTGAGCTTGCCTGAAGCGGTCTGAGTATCCGGTCTATACTGACAATTGACGTTCAGACTGGGAGAGAATATGGCAAGTAAACCGGAATACCCTCGTAGTGCGCGCATTGTCAAAGTTGAAAAAGGGCAGCCGGGCCGCGGTGAAATTTGGTACCAGCTTCGCGCCGACCACCCGCACCCTGACGCTTTAATTGGCGAATATCCCGATGAGCAGCAGGCCAGAGATGCCTTAGAGAGATACTCTGACCCCACAAAGAAATAGCTTCAATTCAGGCGTTGTTCTGACGCCTGACTCTTTAAACTCACAGGAAGTCATGCCATGCACCGTCGGCTGGTTAATGCCGGCGGGCACTTTCGCTGACGGCATGATTCGCTAACAGCATGATTAATGTTTTGTTACGATAATTCAGTTAGCGCAGTCTCACACTTTTGATGGCCCTGGGCGGCCCACCGACGATTAGCTGCCAGAATTGTTGGTTAATTTATATACAAAAGCAGTGGCTGCGCGAGAAATTACCGCGCAAAAAAGACGTTTGTTGTGGGCTGCTGGCCTGTAACAGTAAAAAAATAGAAAGGCGGATAATGATGAACGCTTCCATGGCCATTCTCACCATCGGTATTGTTCCTGACAGCGGGATAATACCTCGCTTAATTCCTGACGCGGGCGATGCCGATGTTAGCTGTATCAGTCTGCTCGGCTCACGCAGTCGGGCGCATGTGCTGGCGGAATACGCACCGCAGGCTAATGAACAAACCCTCTACACCACGCTCGAAGACGGTCAGCTTATTGCGCTGTCCCACTCTAAAATCGAGCGCGATTTGCAGGGGATTATCGAAGTACTGGAACACCAGGGTGTCGAGGTTATTTGGTTGATGACGCTCGCCAGTTTTAGCCGCTTGTCGGCGACTAATGCCGTGCTTCTGGAGCCGCAACGCCTTATTCCACCGCTGGTGGCATCGATTGTTGATGGGCATCAGATAGGTGTGTTGCTGCCTTTTAGTGAATTGCAGGAGTCGCAGGCGGCTAAATGGCAAGCTTTGGCGACGCCACCGGTATATGCAACCTGGAATGCGCTGGTGGATGACGAAGCGGCGCTACTGGCTGCCGGTAAAGAGCTGCTGGCTAATGGTGCCGAGGTGCTGGTGCTCGACTGTCCGGGCTATCAGCCCGCAGATTGTGAAACTCTGGAGCAGCACTTAGATATGCCGGTGCTCCTTTCCAGTGGGCTAATGGCCCGGCTGGCTCAGGAACTTTTGATTTGAGCAGAATTCACGTGACAGCTGGAAAGCCTGGTCGATATAGTGATTTTTTTAATGATGACAGGGTCGGTATATGCTTCAGAGTAATGAATATTTTTCCGGGAAGGTAAAATCGATTGGCTTTACCAGCAGCGGTACGGGTCGGGCCAGCGTCGGCGTGATGGAGCAGGGTGAATACACGTTTTCAACCGCCCAGGCTGAAGAGATGACGGTAATAAGTGGGGCGCTAAATGTTCTGCTACCTGGAGAGACAGAGTGGCGTTTGTACGAACCCGGCCAGCAGTTTAACGTGGGCCCGCACAGCGAATTTCATTTAGAGGTAGCTGAACCTACCAGCTACCTCTGCCGCTATTTGTAATAGCGTCGCCGCGTGGAGTTAGCCGCGCGGCGCTTCACCGCCTAAACCTTCCGTAAGGTTCTCAATCAGCGCGGCCAGCTCGCCGGTCATCAGCGTAAAGTCGGCATCAAACCTGGCGGCCACATCTTCCCGGTCGATATCGTCATTTTGTTCGCGCAGGGTATCGGCAAACTTCAGACGTTTTAGTGAACCGTCATCGCTGAGCAGGAACTGAATACGTTGCTGCCAGTCCAGCGCCAGTTTAGTGACAACTTTACCCGCCTCAATATGTACCGCAATTTCGTCGCACACCAGATCCTGCTGTTTGGCGCGGATAGTGCCGCCGTCTTCCAGCAGCGCTTTGAGCTCAGCTTCATCAAGCAGCTGGAACCCTTGGGCGACGGTGCCAGAGCGTACCCACTCGGTGAGCGTTAGTTCAATAGGGTTTTCCATCGTCAGCGGCACAACCGGCAAAGAGCCGAGACTCTTACGCAGCAAAGCCAAAGTATCTTCGGCTTTTTTGGCGCTGGCGCAGTCAACAACGATAAGCCCGCGCAGAGTATCAATCCACATCATGGTCTGGCTGAAGCGGCTAAAGGCGCGTGGTAGCAGTGAATGCAATACTTCGTCTTTTAGGGCGTCTTTTTCCGTTTTCTTAAGCTTACGGCCCTGGTCGGCTTCCAGTTTTGCGATTTTCGCTTCCAGGGTCTGTTTGATGACCGGCCCTGGCAGGATTTTCTCTTCTTTGCGCGCACAGATAATTATCTGGCCGTTGGCGAAGTGGGTGAGAGCGTCATGCTGTGGGCCCATGGGTGAAACCCAGCCGGTTTTTGCCATATCCTGGCTGCCGCAGGGCGTGAAGGTAAAGGCCGCCAGCTGCTTCTCCATCTCTTCGGCCCGCAATGCGGTGTCGCTATTTAACCGGTAAACCATTACGTTTTTGAACCACTGCATACTGTTTTCACCCTCTCGATAAATGCAGCCCGCATGATAGCGAATCGGGCGTCGGGTTTCATTGCCTTTCCCTCCGTAGCTGATTACGCTTCTCAAACTAACCGTAAATATGAAGGAATTGCTGAGTGCGTATCGGTATCGATTTAGGCGGCACCAAAACTGAAGTGATAGCGCTGGGCGAAGGGGGAGAGCAGCTATATCGACACCGCCTGCCAACGCCGCGCGATGACTACCGTGGGACGATTGAGACAATAGCCCGCCTGGTAGCGCTGGCAGAGCAGGAAACCGGCCGCGTGGGAAGCGTCGGCGTCGGGATCCCAGGGACGCTTTCGCCGGTTTCCGGCAAAGTGAAGAATGCTAACTCCACCTGGCTTAATGGCCGCGAGCTGGACAAGGATCTTAGCGCACGTCTCGATCGCGAGGTCAGGCTGGCTAACGATGCCAACTGCTTCACTATCTCTGAGGCGACCGACGGTGCGGCGGCAGGTGCCGAAACGGTTTTTGGTGTCATTATCGGTACCGGCTGTGGCGCAGGTATTGCGCTGAATGGCCGGGTTCATCCGGGCGCTAATGGCAATGGCGGCGAGTGGGGGCATAATCCGCTGCCGTGGATGACCAGTGATGAACTGAAATTTGCCGCTGAAACCCCATGTTACTGCGGGCTGACCGGATGCACGGAAACCTTTATTTCCGGTACCGGCTTTACCACGGACTACTGGCGTTTGAGCGGTGAGCGCCTGAGCGGTCCGGATATTATTGCATTAACTGCCGGACAGCGGCTGGCTCGCCAGGCACTGGATAACTATGAACTGCGGCTGGCCCGTGCGCTGGCGCAGATTGTGAATGTGCTGGACCCGGATGTTATTGTCCTGGGCGGCGGAATGAGTAACGTCGACAGGTTATATCAGACCGTGCCTGCCCTGATGAAAAACTGGGTGTTTGGCGGCGAGTGCCGCACTCCAGTGCGCAAAGCGCGCTACGGTGATTCCAGCGGCGTGCGCGGAGCCGCATGGCTGTGGCCTGTCTGAATGCTGTAGCGCCTGTGCCGGAAGAGTGAAATAGTTCTTCCGGCGCAGTGCCGCCTGCGGATATCGGATATGTGCGGAGCCTGTTGCGATTCTTACTGCTCAGCCGTTGTGCCATTAACCCGAAAGCGCGGTTCGAGTCTGCTGACCCCCAGCCCATTAAGTTTTCTGACTTTAATTTGCACCGGAATCCGCTCTTTCATTGCTTCTACGTGGCTGATAACGCCAATGGTTTTGCCGCTGGCATTAAGTGCATCCAGAGCATCCAGAGCGATATCCAGGGTCTGGGCATCCAGGGTGCCAAATCCTTCATCAAGGAACAGGGAGTCGATACGGGTTTTATGGCTGACCAGATCGGAAAGCGCCAGTGCCAGTGCCAGACTAACCAGGAAACTTTCGCCTCCGGACAGGGTGCGGGTGTCGCGCACGCTGTCTGCCTGCCAGGTGTCTACCACTTCCAGCTCCAGAGCGTCTCCGGCTTTACGCTGTAACTGATAGCGCCCTTGCAGCCGTTCGAGCTGTTGGTTCGCCAGCCAGACCAGATTCTCCAGCGTTAGTCCCTGGGCAAACTTTCTGAACCGGTCGCCTTCCCGCGAACCGATTAGCGCATTTAGCTCGCTCCAGTCCGCCAGCGCCTGCTGCCCGGCGGCTATTTGCTCGTGAAGCTGGCTTTGCTGCTGACGATAGCTGGCATCCTGCTGTAACTGTTGGCGCAGTGCGCCCTGGTTCTCCGCCAGCTCTCTTAGCTGCTGGTTAACCTGCTGCAGGCTGCTTTCCAGTGCCTGGGCGCTGGTATTTTCTGCCAGTGTTTCGGGGCGGTTTTTAATATGCATGCTGAGCCCTGCCTCACGATCGGCCAGGCTTTGCTGGTGGCGGCTGACGGCCTGCTCCAAAGCCTGTTTTTCTGACTCCAGCGCGTTACGCTGCGCCTCATCGAGCAGGGCGGCCAGAAACTCGCTGCGATCGGCAAACGGACTGGCTGCAAGCGCTGCGCTGAACTGGGTCTGCTGGCGGGCCAGCTGTTGCACTGATTCCTGCAGACGCGAGCTTAGTGCCTGCCGCTGTCCATCCAGCGCCAGGCAGCGGGCCTGCACCTCTGGTCCTTGCTCCACGGCCTGCATCCAGCTGATGCTGTTGTCATTGGCGGCTGGTTCATCGCTTTCAGGCAGCGCCTGAAGCACGGTTTCTAACTGCTGTTTTTGTCGGGTAAACCCTGCCAGCTTATCTTCGTTTTCCCGCCACTGCATAGCTTCGCGCTCGCGGGCTGCCAGCCAGTCGGTGCTGGAGTCTTGTTGCGGCCATTCAAGATTAAAGGCCTCGGCTTGAATTATCAGGTTTTGCTGGCGCTCATTAAGAGTGTTTAGCAGCGCGCGGGCAGGTTCTTCAGCCTCTCGTAGCTGTTGTTGCAAATCCAGTCTCTGGCGCTGTAACCGTAGCCGGGTTATCTCTTGCTGTTGGTCGGTTAAGCGTTCATCCAGTGAGTACTGATAATCAAGGTTTACCTGAAGCTTCTGACAGAGGGTTTGCCACTCGTTTTCCAGCTGCTGATGCTCCTGTTCCAGCGCTGTTATTGCCGCCTGCTGCTGATTATATTGCTGTTGCCAGGCATCAAGCTGCCCCTTGAGCGCGGCCCCCTGTTCGGCCAGCTGATTGACGGCCAGCTCCAGTGCGGCAAAGCGTTCTGCGCTGCGCGATGGCTCCAGCTGTTGATATTCCAAAACCGCCGGGTGCTCGGCTGAACCACACAGCGGGCAGGGTGCGCCTGGCTGGAGACGGGCGCGGTGTTCTTGCAGGCTACCGATAATCTGCTCGAGATCGCGAATACGTTTAGCATCATCGCGTTCGTTACGTTTCGCGGCATATTCATTGCGACGTTGAACGACGATAGCTTGTTGCTGCTCAATTTGCTGATTAAGAGTGACCTGAGCCTGGCGAGCCTCGGTTAGCTGACGGCTGAGTGGATGCAGCCTTGCCTGGATACGTGCCAGCTGTTGCCACACGGGCTGGTCGACTTCAAAGCGATGTAATTGTTCACTAACTTCATCCGCGGTCAGCGTGACAGGGCTGTCAGGTAGCTCCGCCAGCCTGCGGCTAAGCCCCTGGCAGCGGGTTTGCAGCGTCAGATACTGCTGATTGTCTTGCTTTTGCTGGGCCAGCGCGGCGCGCCAGCCCGATAGTTCCTGGTTCCAGTGACTGAACCTTGCGTTTTCTTGCTGCCAGCGCTGGCAGTTTTCCCACTCAGCATTAAGGCTGCTAATAGCAGTGCTTGCGGCTGCCCGGAGCTGCTGACGGCGGGTTATTTCCACCCGTAAGCGAGTGGTTACTTCGTTAAGCTGAAGCTCGGCAGTTTTATGCTCCTGCTCCCGCTCCTCAAGGCGATTCCACTCCGGGCGCAGACGTTCGGCAGGCAGAGAACGGGCCAGGGCCTGGAGGCGAGGGGCGGCCTGAGTTAATGCCTGATTTGCGGCCTCCAGTGTCCGGCGGCTCTCGGTGAGCGATTGGGTCAGCTGATGATGTTGATTGACCCAGCTAAGTGCCAGACTGAGCTGTTGCTGATTACTTTTCAGGAGTCGCTCTTCGTCAGTAAGCGCCTGCAAACTTTGCTCAATGGCTGCTTTCTGTTCATCGCTTAATACGGGTATTCCCTGGGTTTGAGCTTCAAGTTGTGCCAGTGCATTACGACACTCTTTATGCTGCTCAAACACCATGCTAGAGATGCGCCCGTATATTTCGGTGCCGGTAAGCTCCTCCAGCAGAGCGGCACGTACATTAGGATCGGCATTGAGAAAGGCGGCGAACTGCCCCTGAGACAGCATCATCGAGCGGGTAAAATGGTCATAGTCCAGGCCGGTCAAGCGGCTTAATAGCTCCAGCTTGTCCTTAACTTTATCGGCGAGAATTTTGCCATCCTCGCAGCGCGCCAGCTCCACGCGCGGTGCCTGTAAATTGCCCTGCGCCTGGCCACGGGCGCGGTTCTGGCTCCAGAAGGCGCGGTAAGCTACGCCTTTAACTTCAAACTCGACCTCGGCAAGGCATTCGGCGGTATCGCGCGTCATCAAATCATTTTGAGATTGCGACAGCGTGCTCAGACGCGGAGTCTTGTGATACAACGCCAGGCAGATAGCGTCCAGCAATGTGGTTTTCCCGGCACCCGTCGGGCCGGTAATGGCAAACAGTCCATTGCTGGCAAAAGGCTCCGTGGTGAAGTCTATTTTCCATTCGCCTTTGAGTGAATTCAGGTTTTTTAGCCGCAGGGTTAAAATTTTCATGGGCGCGGCTCCTCATTCAGGCAGGCCAGGGTTTGATTGAACAGCAGCCTGAGCCGCTCCGTTTGTTCTGGCCCGAGTGCGCTTTCCGCCAGACGGCGCTCGAACACCTCACCGGGTTTTAATTCACTCAGGGTTTCATTCTGTATTTGTGTCAGGGCCGCCTGGCGTTGGGCTCGGGCGCGCCGCATCAGCAGGATTTCAACCGGCAGGCGTTCGGACAGCGTTCGCAAGTCGCGCAGCGCGTCGTTCAGATAGCTATCGCTGGCTATTTCTATGTCCAGCCAGGCCGGAGGTTGATTACTTTGCTCCGGCCATTGTTCAAGCTGGCGCTCAATTTCGGGCAGCGTGCCGCGCAGGGTTGCCAGCCTTTGGGTGACCGGCACAGGGAGTTCGGTCACCTGGCTTAGTTTGCCTGCGCTGAACTCGACGAGATTAACGCTCTTGGCCGGGCCGGTTTCGTCAAAACTAAGTGCAATGGGTGAGCCGCTGTAGCGGATGTGGTCGCAGCCGCCCACTTTTTGGGCGCGATGAATATGCCCGAGAGCGATGTAATCGGCAGGCGGAAAGGCCTGAGCCGGAAAGGCATCCAGTGAGCCGATGTAGATATCGCGCACCGCTTCGCTGGTTGCGGCCCCGACGGTAGTCAAATGGCCTGTGGCGATTATCGGCAGTGGGCGAGCGCCTTTTACTTCAAGTGCGGCCCGGTAGCTTCGCTGGTAGTAATCGCTGATGGCTTCTAGCAGGGAGC
Organism: Salmonella enterica subsp. enterica serovar Choleraesuis; assembly: GCA_022846635.1. Lineage (GTDB taxonomy): Bacteria > Pseudomonadota > Gammaproteobacteria > Enterobacterales > Enterobacteriaceae. The sequence goes on along the minus strand of AP025685.1, from coordinate 3,172,040 downwards.
GCTGCTTTTCGTGGCCGGAAAGCCCGGCTTCGCTGCGCATAATATCTCGTGGGCGCAGAAAAGGTATGGGGCACAACAGAGCGCCAGGCTCCCCATTGCGTGCGGGAATAGTGATAACCGGTGGTTCATTTTCTGGGGCGGCAGCGGCAATGACCTGAGTGTTCAGACAGGCCAGCAGCTCGCGGGACTCATTGAGAGTCGCTACCGAGTCGTGGTTGCCCGCCAGGATATATAGCGCACAGCCGGTAGACTGTAAGCGTACGATAAAGCGGTTATACAGCTCGCGGGCATAGCTCGGCGGTGTGCCGGTATCAAAGATATCGCCAGCTACAATAATGGCGTCCACCGTGTTTTCCTGCACCATCTCCAGTAACCAGTCGCAAAATGCCTGATGTTCAGCAGCCCGGCTTTTGGTGTAAAAATTTTGGCCGAGGTGCCAGTCTGAGGTGTGCAGAATTCGCATGGTCGATTCCCTGATATAACAAACAGGCAGCGATTATAACCATGGAGCCTGCCTGGCATAACCCCGGTTAGCATCTGAGCGATTTTACCTTTCGTTACGTGAAGCCTTGTCACAAAAGCGATGAGAAACACATAACTGTCATCATTTAATAATTTTGTCATAAATATGACGCATACTAATTGTCGTTAACAGATAACCCATTAATGCAACAGGGCTAATAATGGCAAGACGTATCCTGGTGGTCGAAGATGAAGCGCCAATTCGTGAAATGGTTTGCTTTGTATTAGAACAGAATGGCTTTATTCCGCTGGAGGCTCCTGATTATGACAGTGCGGTCGCTCAGCTTGTCGAGCCATGGCCTGATCTGATTTTGCTGGACTGGATGCTGCCCGGCGGCTCTGGGTTACAGTTTATCCGCCATCTGAAACGTGAGGCGATGACGCGTGATATTCCTGTGATGATGCTGACGGCGCGCGGGGAAGAGGAAGACCGGGTTCGGGGCCTGGACACCGGTGCCGATGATTATGTCACTAAGCCGTTCTCGCCAAAGGAGCTGGTGGCTCGCATCAAAGCGTTGCTGCGGCGCATATCCCCTATGGCGGCAGAGGATTTAATTGAAATTCAGGGTCTGGCCCTGGACCCAGGTTCACACCGGGTGCTGGCCTGCGAAAGCCCACTGGATATGGGGCCAACCGAGTTCCGTTTACTGCACTTTTTCATGACTCATCCTGAGCGGGTTTACAGCCGGGAGCAGCTGCTAAACCAGGTATGGGGCACCAACGTTTATGTTGAGGATCGCACCGTTGATGTACATATACGCCGCCTGCGTAAAGTACTGGAGCAAAGCGGTCACGACAGGATGGTACAAACGGTGCGCGGCACCGGCTATCGATTCTCTGCCCGTTATTGAAGTGACAGGAGTGTTACATGCTGGAGCGCCTGTCATGGAAGCGTTTGGTTCTTGAGTTAATGTTGTGCTGCCTGCCGGCCTTAGTGTTGGGTGGGATTTTTGGTTATCTTCCGTGGTTTTTGCTGGCCGCGGTTACCGGATTACTTATTTGGCACTTTCATAATCTACTGCGCCTTTCCTGGTGGCTGTGGGTTGATCGCAGTATGACGCCGCCGCCGGGACGCGGTAGCTGGGAACCTTTGCTTTATGGGCTGCATCAGATGCAGTTACGGAATAAAAAGCGCCGCCGGGAACTGGGTAATCTGATTAAGCGTTTTCGTAGCGGTGCCGAATCGCTGCCAGATGCGGTAGTTCTAACGACCCTCGAAGGTACCATTTTCTGGTGTAATGGTCTGGCTCAGCAGTTATTAAACCTGCGCTGGCCGGATGACAATGGCCAGAACATTCTAAATCTGCTGCGTTATCCGCAGTTTTCCCGTTACCTGCAACAGCGCGAATTCAAACAACCGCTGGAGCTGCTGCTAAACAATGGACGTAGTCTTGAATTTCGCGTGATGCCTTACAGCGAAGGACAACTGCTAATTGTGGCTCGTGATGTGACGCAGATGCGCCAGCTGGAAGGTGCCCGGCGCGGATTTTTCGCCAATGTTAGCCATGAATTACGTACGCCGCTTACCGTATTACAAGGCTATCTGGAGATGATTCAGGAGCCGGGAGTTGCCCCGAATTTAAGAGAAAAGGCGTTACATACCATGCGTGAGCAGACTACGCGCATGGAAGGGTTGGTAAAACAGTTGCTGACGCTATCGCGCATTGAGGCCGCCCCTCTTATTACGATGGGGGAACGGGTGGATATGCCAATGATGCTAAATGTGATTCAGCAGGAAGCGCATGCGTTGAGCCCTGACCGGACGGTGAATTTCAATATCGATCCTCATCTGCATCTTCTGGGTAATGAAGATCAGCTACGCAGCGCCGTATCCAATCTGGTCTATAACGCGATTAATCATACGCCTCCTGGTACCACGATTGATGTTAGCTGGCAGCGCACCGCGCAGGGGGCCAGATTCTGTGTCCAGGATAATGGACCGGGAATTGCGGCCGAACATTTACCGCGCCTGACCGAGCGTTTTTATCGGGTTGATAAAGCCCGCTCCCGGCAAACCGGAGGCAGCGGCCTGGGGCTGGCGATTGTTAAACACGCCCTCAGTCATCATGATTCCCGTCTGGAGATTGTCAGCCGCCCGGGAGCGGGGACCAGTTTCTCCTTCCTGCTGGCGCCGCGGTTTATTGCCCCAGATAACCAGTCGTAAACTTTTCCTTCCATTTATGCTGCTAAAAAGTGTTACCGCGTGCTGCGGTAATACCTTTTTTTAATGGATAAATAAGATTGATTGTTTTTTAACCATACAATGAACCGGACAATTTCTTAGTATTTGGATTTAATTTCTGGTTCTTTGTTTATATTTAGCATATCGCTCTGGTTTATGGATCACGGGTTGCCTCGAAACGCTATAAGCGTTTAGATTAGCCTTGTTGGCAGCAGTCTGACTGGAGCGGCGCGGTAAACCGATAAAATCTTCTTCGCCAGCGCCACAAAGAAGCGATTCTTACCCGTCAGTTTCTGATACCACGCTGTTTCATATTGTTGATGAAACAGTCAGATACCTTTTTCAACACCACACCCACAGGCAGTAATTATCTATGACCCATCGTTTAACATCACGTGACATCACCGCATTGGGCTTTATGACCTTTGCGCTGTTCGTCGGTGCGGGCAATATCATATTCCCCCCTATGGTCGGCCTGCAGGCCGGTGAACACGTCTGGGTTGCCGCTCTTGGCTTCCTTATTACGGCGGTGGGGCTACCTGTGCTCACCGTGGTGGCGCTGGCGCGAGTCGGCGGCGGTATTGATAGACTTAGCTCGCCGATTGGTAAAACGGCGGGCGTACTGCTGGCGGTGGTGTGTTACCTCGCCGTAGGGCCGCTGTTTGCTATTCCGCGTACTGCGACAGTTTCATTCGAAGTAGGGATTGCGCCGTTAACCGGCGACGGCGCGCTGCCGTTGTTTATCTACAGCCTCATCTACTTCGCGATTGTTATTTTCGTGTCACTGTATCCGGGCAAACTGCTGGATACCGTTGGCCACTTCCTGGCACCGGTGAAAATTGTCGCGCTTCTGATTCTCGCCGTTGCGGCGATTATCTGGCCGGCCGGTGGCCTGAGCCAGGCGTCTGAGGCATATCAGACGGCGGCGTTCTCTAATGGTTTCGTCAATGGCTATCTGACCATGGATACGCTGGGCGCGCTGGTATTCGGGATTGTTATCGTCAACGCCGCACGTTCCCGCGGGGTTTCTGATGCGAAGCTGCTGACCCGCTATACCGTGTGGGCCGGTCTGATCGCCGGCGTCGGTCTGACGCTGCTTTACCTGGCTCTGTTCCGCCTTGGTTCTGATAGCGGCAACATCGTAGACCATTCGGCTAACGGCGCGGCTATTCTGCATGCTTATGTGCAGTACACCTTCGGCGGTGCGGGTAGTATGCTGCTGGCGGTGCTGATTTTCGTTGCCTGCCTGGTAACGGCGGTTGGCCTGACCTGCGCCTGTGCTGAGTTCTTCGCTGAGTATCTGCCGTTGTCTTACCGTACTCTGGTGTTTATCCTGGGCTTGTTCTCTATGGTTATTTCTAACCTTGGTCTCAGCCAGTTGATTCACTTTTCAGTACCGGTGCTGACCGCGATTTATCCACCGTGTATCGTGCTGGTAGTGCTGAGCTTTACCCGCCCGCTGTGGAACTATTCACCGCGCATTATCGCTCCGGCAATGCTGGTGAGCCTGATCTTCGGCCTGATGGACGGTATTAAAGCATCGGCTATTGGCGGTATTCTTCCTGGCTGGACTGAGCATCTGCCGCTGGCACAGCAGGGGCTGGCCTGGCTGCTGCCTTCTGTTATTATACTGGCCGTCGCTATTGTGTGGGACAGGATTGCGGGGCCGCGTCAGGTCGCCACTACAGCGCATTAATTTTATTTGTATTGATAACCACGGGATGATTTCCCGTGGTTTTTTGTTTTTTTTGGCAGGAAATCAGTATGGAAAACAATCAGCTCAAGCGAGGATTGAGTACCAGACATATACGGTTTATGGCTCTGGGATCTGCAATTGGTACCGGGCTATTTTATGGCTCTGCCGATGCGATAAAAATGGCCGGGCCAAGCGTACTGCTGGCCTATATTATTGGCGGCATCGCGGCTTATATCATTATGCGGGCCTTGGGGGAGATGTCGGTACATAACCCGTCTGCCAGCTCGTTCTCACGTTATGCTCAGGATTATCTGGGGCCGCTGGCCGGATATATTACTGGCTGGACCTACTGCTTTGAGATCCTGATTGTGGCGATAGCCGATGTGACGGCATTCGGTATCTATATGGGGGTTTGGTTCCCTACCGTTCCGCACTGGATTTGGGTGCTGAGCGTGGTGATGATTATCTGTGCCGTTAACCTGATGAGCGTCAAAGTCTTTGGCGAGCTGGAGTTTTGGTTCTCATTCTTCAAAGTCGCGACCATCATCATTATGATCCTGGCGGGCTTTGGCATCATTATCTGGGGCATCGGCAACGGTGGGCAGCCTACCGGCATCCATAACCTTTGGAGTAATGGTGGCTTCTTCGCTAACGGCTGGATTGGCATGGTTATGTCGCTGCAAATGGTGATGTTTGCCTATGGTGGGATTGAGATTATCGGCATCACTGCCGGTGAAGCGAAAGACCCGGCTAAGTCCATTCCACGCGCGATTAACTCGGTACCGGCGCGTATCCTGGTGTTTTATGTGGGTACGCTGTTCGTCATCATGTCTATCTATCCGTGGAATCAGGTTGGTACCGATGGCAGCCCGTTTGTGCTGACTTTCCAGCATATGGGAATTACCTTTGCTGCCAGCATTCTTAACTTTGTGGTACTGACTGCTTCGCTGTCTGCCATTAACAGTGATGTGTTTGGCGTTGGTCGTATGCTGCACGGTATGGCTGAGCAGGGCAGTGCGCCTAAGATTTTCGCTAAAACCTCTAAGCGAGGTATTCCATGGGTTACGGTGATGGTGATGACCGGCGCACTGCTAATCGCCGTTTACCTGAACTACATCATGCCGGAAAACGTATTCCTGGTAATTGCTTCCCTGGCAACGTTTGCGACCGTATGGGTATGGATAATGATTCTGCTGTCGCAGATTGCTTTCCGTCGCCATTTGCCGAAGGAAGAGGCTGCTAAGCTGAAGTTTAAAGTTCCCGGCGGCGTGGCAACCACCATCGTTGGTCTGGTCTTCCTGGCTTTCATCATTGCGCTGATTGGCTACCATCCGGAAACCCGTATTTCACTGTACGTTGGGTTTGCCTGGATAGTGCTGCTGCTGATTGCGTGGCAATTTAAGCAGCGCCGCGCTAAGCGGCTGGCCAATAGCTCCTCGCATGAATAAAAAAATCCCCGCAATAGCGGGGTTTTTTTTATCTATTGGACAGTAGTGATTATCGGGGAGGTCAGTAGCCCCAGGCTGATACTACAGCTGCTGCTTGCGGGCCTGGGCCATCATTTCGGGGTAGAACGACCAAAACTGCCGCTCCAGCTGCTCATAATGTGCATCCAGGTCGCTCCAGCTATGGCGTAGTGCATCGAGCTTAGGGCGCCTGCTGGCCATGCCATTTAATACATTCGCGATAAAGCTCATATCCGCATAGCGCTCCAGCCAGCGCTCCGTCCAGATGTGCTGATTAAGCGTGACAAAACGGGCAGGGGCTGTGTCAAGGGCCGGCAGAATATCCTGCCGGGCGCGGTCGATAAAATCGGGAAGATCCACTTCTGGAGCAAGCTGCTTCCAGTGACGCGATAAAAAGTGATCCCACATGACATCCAGCGCAATAGGGGCTACGCGCCGGGTTTCCGGTCGAAACCACTCCAGCGCCGTGCGTACTTGTGGAAGACCGTCGGTGAGTGCATCTACCCGCCGGTGCATATAGATTCCAGCTACAATCTCCGGGCTCCAGTCGTCGTCCGGGCTACCGCGCACAAAATCCGCCAGGATATTGCCCAGCAAGGAACTTTCGGCAAGGCTGGCGAGGTGCAGATGGGCAAGAAAATTCATAATGATAAAATCCGAATAGCGGGGCGATTGGCCGCTTTTAGTTGCAGTGAAAGCGCCCCGGCACTAGACTAGTGCGCCTGTTTTTTAACGGCCTGCCAGCAGGCCCTCAGTCAAGTGAATTACCATGCGCGTTGCCGATTTCTCATTTGAATTACCTGAATCCCTGATTGCTCACTATCCTCAGGCGCAACGCAGTGCCTGCCGTTTGCTCTCTCTGGACGGGCCAACCGGTGCGCTGACGCATGGCACTTTCACCGATCTGCTGGATAAACTCAAGCCGGGCGATCTGTTGGTGTTTAACAACACTCGCGTAATTCCAGCGCGTCTGTTTGGCCGTAAGGCCAGCGGTGGCAAGCTGGAAATGCTGGTTGAGCGCATGCTGGACGACCACAGTATTTTGGCACATATTCGCGCTTCCAAGGCGCCTAAGCCGGGTGCCGAGCTGCTGCTTGGGGAAGATGAGAGCGTGAAAGCCACCATGGTGGCACGCCACGACGCGCTGTTCGAAGTGAAGTTTGATGATGAACGTCCGGTGCTCGATATCCTGAACAGCATTGGCCATATGCCATTGCCGCCTTATATCGACCGCCCTGATGAAGACGCCGACCGCGAGCTGTATCAGACCGTATATAGCCAGCGTCCGGGCGCTGTGGCTGCTCCTACTGCCGGACTGCACTTTGACGAACCTCTACTGGCAGCATTACGTGAGAAAGGTATTGAGATGGCCTTTGTCACCCTGCATGTAGGTGCGGGTACCTTCCAGCCGGTGAGGGTAGACAGCATTGAAGATCACATCATGCACTCTGAGTATGCCGAAGTGCCTCAGGATGTGGTAGATGCGGTGCTGGCCTGTAAGGCGCGCGGCAATAACGTTATCGCGGTGGGGACGACTTCAGTACGCTCGTTAGAGAGCGCGGCTCAGGCCGCCGGTGATTCGGCGCTTATCGCCCCATTCTTTGGCGATACTCAGATCTTTATCTACCCAGGCTATAAGTATCAGGTTATTGATGCGCTGGTGACTAACTTCCACCTGCCGGAATCGACGCTGATTATGCTGGTTTCGGCTTTTGCCGGATATCAGCACACCATGAATGCCTACCACGAAGCGGTTGCTCGCGAGTACCGCTTCTTTAGCTATGGTGATGCGATGTATATCACCCGCAACCCGGAGGCGATTAACGAGCGTCCGGGGCAGCCTGAGTGCTAATTAAGCCATACTCAATATGAATGACGCGCCGCAGGAAGTCCTGCGGCGTTATTTTAATCATCAGACTGTTTCTCTGATGCAGGAGGAAATGTGAAATTTGAATTAGACACTACCGACGGACGCGCACGCCGCGGTCGCCTCGTGTTTGAGCGCGGCACGGTAGAAACGCCGGCATTTATGCCAGTAGGCACTTACGGCACCGTTAAGGGAATGACCCCGGAAGAAGTTGAAGCCACCGGCGCTCAAATTATTCTTGGTAACACTTTCCACCTGTGGCTGCGCCCGGGTCAGGAAATTATGAAACTGCACGGCGACCTGCATGACTTCATGCAGTGGAAAGGGCCAATTCTGACCGATTCCGGCGGTTTCCAGGTGTTTAGCCTTGGTGATATCAGCAAGATTACCGAGCAGGGCGTACATTTCCGTAACCCGATAAACGGCGACCCTATCTTCCTCGACCCGGAGAAGTCGATGGAGATTCAGTACGATCTGGGTTCCGATATTGTGATGATCTTCGACGAATGCACGCCATATCCGGCAGACTGGGATTACGCAAAGCGTTCGATGGAGATGTCGCTGCGCTGGGCTAAGCGTAGCCGCGACCGCTTTGATAGCCTGGAGAATCCAAACGCGCTGTTTGGGATTATTCAGGGCAGTGTTTACGAAGATTTACGTGATATCTCCGTGAAAGGGCTGGTAGAGATTGGCTTTGATGGCTACGCTGTCGGCGGCCTTGCTGTGGGCGAGCCTAAAGAAGATATGCACCGCATTCTGGAGCATGTCTGCCCGCAGATCCCGGCTGATAAACCACGGTACCTTATGGGCGTAGGGAAACCGGAAGATTTAGTCGAAGGCGTGCGCCGCGGCATCGATATGTTTGACTGCGTAATGCCAACCCGTAATGCCCGTAATGGCCACCTTTTTGTTACCAACGGGGTAGTTAAAATCCGTAACGCGAAATATAAAAGCGATACGGCTGCGCTGGATGAAGAGTGTGACTGTTACACGTGTCGCAATTATTCGCGTGCTTACTTGCATCATCTCGACCGTTGCAACGAAATACTGGGCGCGCGGCTCAATACCATTCATAACCTGCGCTATTACCAGCGTTTAATGGCTGGTTTACGCCAGGCCATTGAAGAGGGTAAATTAGAGCACTTTGTGACTGATTTTTACCAACGACAAGATCGTCCGGTTCCACCACTGAATGTCGATTAATTTTAATAATGAGGGAAATTGAATGAGCTTTTTTATTTCTGATGCGGTAGCGGCTGCCGGTGCACCTGCTCAGGGAAGCCCGATGTCACTGATTCTGATGCTGGTGGTGTTTGGTCTGATTTTCTACTTCATGATCCTGCGTCCGCAGCAGAAGCGTACCAAAGAACACAAGAAGCTGATGGAGTCCATTGCCAAGGGTGATGAAGTCCTGACTAACGGTGGTCTGGTTGGTCGCGTGACTAAAGTTGCAGAAAATGGCTATGTTGCTATTGCACTTAATGACACTACCGAAGTAGTTATTAAACGTGACTTCGTTGCCGCCGTTCTGCCGAAAGGCACCATGAAGGCGCTGTAATTCTCCATTTCCCAAAGGGAACTGCCGTGTTAAACCGTTATCCTTTGTGGAAGTATATTATGCTGGTCGTGGCGCTCGTCATCGGCCTGCTTTATGCACTTCCTAACCTGTATGGTGAGGATCCGGCCGTTCAAATCACTGGCGCGCGAGGTGTCGCCGCCAGTGAGCAAACGTTGGATCAAGTACAGAGCACCTTAAAACAAGAAAACATCACCGCTAAATCTGTGGCGCTGGAACAGGGCATGATTCTGGCCCGTTTTGACTCCTCCGACGTACAGCTGCGTGCGCGTGAAGTTCTGGTAGACAAGCTTGGCGAACAGTATGTTGTTGCGCTGAACCTGGCTCCGGCTACGCCATTCTGGCTGCGCGCTATTTCCGCTGAGCCAATGAAACTTGGCCTGGATCTGCGCGGCGGCGTTCACTTCCTGATGGAAGTGGATATGGATACAGCGCTTGGCAAACTTCAGGAACAGAACATGGACAGCCTGCGCAGCGATCTGCGTGAAAAAGGCATTGTCTGGACCAACGTTCGTAAAACCGAAAATTGGGGTTCCGCCATCAATTTCCGCGATAGCAGCGCCCGCGATCAGGCCGTCAGCTATCTGCAACCGCGTCACCGCGATCTGGTCATTACTAATCAGGGCAGCAATGGCCTGCGGGTAGTGATTTCCGACGATCGTCTGCGTGAAGCCCGCGAATACGCGGTGCAGCAAAACATCAATATCCTGCGTAACCGCGTTAACCAGCTGGGCGTTGCTGAGCCACTGGTACAGCGTCAGGGTGCCGATCGTATTGTGGTTGAGCTGCCGGGTATTCAGGATACCGCTCGCGCGAAAGAGATTCTGGGCGCAACGGCTACCCTGGAGTTCCGTCTGGTTAATACCAACATCGATCAAACCGCCGCCGCCTCCGGGCGTGTACCTGGCGATACCGAAGTTAAAATGACCCGTGAAGGTCAGTCGGTTGCCCTGTACAAGCGTGTGATTCTGACCGGTGACCATATCACTGACTCCACCTCAAGTACCGATGAGTACAACCAGCCGCAGGTGAATATTTCACTGGATAGCGCTGGCGGTAACATCATGTCTAACTTCACCAAAGACAACATCGGCAAACCGATGGCGACTCTGTTTGTGGAGTACAAAGACAGCGGTAAGAAAGATGCTACCGGGCGTGCAATCCTCGCGAAACAGGAAGAGGTCATCAACGTCGCTAATATCCAGTCTCGTCTGGGTAACAGCTTCCGCATTACCGGTATCAGCAACCCGAACGAAGCGCGTCAGCTGTCTCTGCTGCTGCGTGCCGGTGCGCTGATTGCGCCAATTCAGATTGTTGAAGAACGTACTATCGGGCCGACCCTCGGGATGGAAAACATCAAGAAAGGTCTGGAAGCCTGCCTGTGGGGCCTCGCTGCCTCCATCATCTTCATGGTGTTCTTCTATAAGAAATTTGGCCTGATTGCGACTTCGGCCCTGGTGGCCAACCTGGTGCTGATTGTCGGGATTATGTCGCTGCTTCCGGGGGCCACGCTCACCATGCCGGGGATTGCGGGTATCGTGCTGACCCTTGCGGTGGCGGTGGATGCTAACGTACTTATCAACGAACGTATCAAAGAAGAGCTGAGCAACGGACGAACCGTTCAGCAGGCTATCGATGAAGGGTATCGTGGTGCGTTTAGCTCCATCTTCGACGCCAACGTGACGACGCTTATCAAGGTTATTATCCTGTACGCGGTAGGTACCGGGGCCATTAAAGGCTTTGCTATCACTACCGGTATCGGTGTTGCGACCTCGATGTTCACCGCCATTGTTGGCACCCGCGCCATCGTAAACCTGCTGTACGGCGGCAAGCGCGTCAGCAAGCTGTCTATTTGAGGAGTAGGTTGTGGCACAGGAATATACAGTTGAGCAATTGAATCACGGCCGTAAAGTTTATGACTTTATGCGCTGGGATTACTGGGCCTTCGGCATCTCCGGTCTGCTGTTGGTGGCGTCTATCATCATCATCGGCGTGCGCGGTTTTAACTGGGGTCTGGATTTTACTGGCGGTACCGTCATTGAAATCACCCTGGAAAAACCGGTCAATATGGACGAGATGCGCCAGGCGCTGGAAAAATCGGGCTTTGTAGAGCCGCTTATCCAGAACTTTGGTAGCAGCCGCGACGTTATGGTGCGTATGCCGCCCGCTCATGGGGAAACCGGTGGGCAGGAGCTGGGCAGCCGCGTCGTTAATGTCATTAACGAAGCAAGCAGCCAGCACGCGACGGTAAAACGTATCGAGTTCGTTGGCCCGAGCGTCGGTGCCGATCTGGCTCAGACCGGCGCTATGGCGCTGCTGGTGGCGCTAATCTCTATCCTGGTTTACGTCGGGTTCCGCTTTGAGTGGCGTCTGGCGGCGGGGGTGGTAATCTCGCTGGCGCACGACGTGGTGATTACCATGGGTGTGCTGTCGCTATTCCACATTGAGGTTGACCTGACTATCGTCGCGTCGCTGATGTCGGTTATCGGCTATTCACTGAACGACAGTATCGTGGTTTCCGACCGTATTCGTGAGAACTTCCGCAAGATCCGTCGCGGGACTCCTTACGAAATTTTCAACGTGTCGTTGACCCAGACCCTGCATCGTACTTTGATCACCTCTGGTACCACATTAGTGGTTATCCTGATGCTGTTCCTGTTTGGTGGCCCGGTACTGGAAGGCTTTGCGCTGACCATGCTTATCGGTGTTTCCATCGGTACGGCTTCTTCCATCTACGTGGCTTCCGCACTGGCTCTGAAACTGGGCATGAAGCGCGAGCATCTGCTGCAGCAGAAGGTGGAAAAAGAAGGGGCAGACCAGCCGTCGATTCTGCCGTAACCCTGGTTATCGGTATAAAAAGGCCAGTCTTCGGACTGGCCTTTTTTTATCCCGTAACAGAGCGCATTGTGATAAATCAGGGATGATTATTAGTGTTCAGAGGGGGCTGCCAGGAAGGAGATGGATTAGGCGTCTCCTGTATAGGAGCAGTAATCGCGGGTCACAGGTAATAAAAAAGCCGGTTGTTAACCGGCTTTCTCATGGCGCTATAGTGAAATCAGAAGTTGTAGCCAACCACCAGGTAACCACCCCAGCCGGTAGATTTCACATGGAAATCACCTTTGCCGAAGTTCAGCTCTGCGCCATCATTCCACTGACCACCGTGGTGGAAGTAACGGGCTACGACCGAGGCGTGCCAGTGATCCCAGTTCATCGCCAGAATATGGCTGGAAGCGATGGAGTCGTTGGTACGCAGTTTGGCGCCGTTCATTGCCCGGCCGCTATCATCACCGAGGTCAGAACCCCAGTCGAAGTTGGTAAAGCCGATATAGCTTAACTGCGCGCCCCATAGCTGAGTAATTGGCACGAAGTATTTAATTTTGAAACGGTAGCCATCCCAGCCGTATTCGTTGGTTGCGCCGTAGTTTTCCCACTGATATTTGGCATAGACGTTCAGCGCCAGAGTCATCGGCAGGCCGGTATCAATATCGGTACCCAGACCCATATACCAGGTATTCTGACGGTTGGCGCGGTTACGACCCATATCGTAGATATAGTTGTTGGCGAAGTACCACTCTTTAAACGGACCGAAGCTCAGGTCGGTACCGGTCAGCTTGTCGATGGAGAAGCGTGGTTCGATTTCGGTAAAGAATGGCGAGCCGTGATCCCATACGCCGCGAGAAGTAGAGTCACCGCCGAAGAATTTTGGAATATCCGCATAGCCATAGAACTCGAACCAGTCTTTTTTAGCAAAAGCTTCATATTCCAGATAGGTGTCATTTCGCAGCTGTGGCCCGAAGCGGGTGTGATAGCTGCTGACGATGTTGACACTCTGATGCCACCAGTCGGAGAGATATTCCGGGCCTTTACCATCCTCGGCGGCCTGAATGGTAAAAGAGGTACTAAGCGCTGCCACGGTCCCTGCCGCTAATATCAATTTTTTCATTTTAGAGTCACTGTTTTCGTTAAAAACTTATAAGAACAACTAATAAAAGCTCTGCCGATGGTACGAGGCTGTGCCTGGGCGCTTATTATAAAAATCCCCGCTCACAAAAATACCCGGTAATTCACAAAACCAGCATTCACGTAATCGATTGCGTTCACGTTTGCGCGTATTCGGCGGGCCGCACTTTAGCAGAATGGTCGTATTAAGCAATTTTTCTTGAGTGGCGTGTGTTGAGCGGCGTTAATCAAAAACGCCCCGCTGAGGGGTGGTCATACGGGGCGTAAAGCAGACAAATTTGTCGATTAGTTTTGCTGGAATGGGGAGGCCGGTGGCGGCTGATAGCCAGGATCGCTCGGCTGCAAGTCATGAATGCGAACAAAACCAAGCTGAGCCGGAGTGATGCCGACAAAACGTAGCTGGATAGTAACGTCGCTAGGCATCAGTACGCTGGCTGGCGCAGTGAACCCCTGGCTCTGCACATTGACTTCTTGATGATTCTCAAGCGTTCCCTGAATCTGGCCTGACTCTACCTTACCGGTAAATGCCGGCAGCGGAGCGGTAGTATTGCTACTACTGATAGTCAGCGTGGCCAGCGTTTCGTTATTTCCCTGGCGCACATTGCTAAGCGAAAGTTTTAGGGTGCCCATCAGGCTCTTAAGTTGAGCGGGGGTTTTAGAGCCCGGCAGCAGATACGCGCCCTGAGTCGAGTCGGCGTTCAGGGCGTTTTGCTGAGTCAGTTTTACCGTTTGCTGACTCAATTGTTGCATTTGCTGGTTTAATGCGCCGACTTCCTGGCGCACCTCACGGATTTCAGTCTGCTGGGCGCAGGCCGTGACGCTAACCAGACTCAACGCGAGCAGCATTTTTTTACCGATAATTGTCATAATTAGATCCATGGTGTTTAGCTAAAGTTAAGTTTAGCCGTTTTTAGCAGCGAAAAGCAGTGCTCCCTCGTCTTAAAGTGACTCTGGCGCGCCTTTGTTGTAGCGCCGGTTCGGGTTACACTGGGTCTCATTTATTTGCAATCAGGTAGCGTTATGCATTGCCCATTTTGTTTAGCAGTGGACACTAAAGTGATTGATTCGCGCCTGGTCGGTGAAGGGGCTTCCGTACGCCGCCGCCGCCAGTGCCTGGTCTGTAATGAACGCTTCACAACCTTTGAAGTCGCGGAGCTGGTTATGCCGCGCGTTATCAAAAGCAATGAGGTGCGTGAGCCATTTAACGAAGATAAGCTGCGCAGCGGTTTGCAAAAAGCGCTTGAGAAACGTCCGGTCAGCGCCGATGACGTAGAGATGGCGATTAACCATATTAAGTCGCATCTGCGCGCCACCGGTGAGCGCGAAGTTGCCAGTAAACTTATCGGCAACCTGGTGATGGACCAGCTTAAAAAACTCGATAAAGTCGCCTATATCCGTTTTGCTTCGGTTTATCGCAGTTTTGAAGATATTCGTGAATTTGGCGAAGAGATAGCCCGCCTACAGGATTGACCTGATGTGTGACGAATTTTACATGGCCCGGGCGCTGGAGCTGGCGCGCCGCGGCCGATTTACTACCCACCCAAATCCTAATGTTGGCTGCGTAATTGTTCGCGACGGTGAGATAGTCGGCGAAGGTTTCCACTATCGCGCGGGTGAACCGCATGCTGAGGTTCACGCATTACGTATGGCCGGAGAGAAAGCGCGGGGCGCTACGGCCTACGTCACGCTGGAGCCGTGCAGCCATCACGGACGCACCCCCCCATGTTGCGATGCGCTCATCGCCGCGGGAGTTAGCCGGGTGGTCGCCGCAATGCAGGATCCAAACCCGGAAGTTGCCGGTCGTGGATTATATCGATTAAAGCAGGCGGGCATTGAAGTCAGCCATGGGCTGATGGAATCTCAGGCTGAGGAGCTGAATCGCGGCTTTTTAAAGAGAATGCGCACCGGTTTTCCTTATATTCAGGTGAAGCTCGGCGCATCGCTCGACGGCCGCACGGCTATGGCCAGCGGCGAAAGCCAGTGGATTACCTCGCCGGAGTCCCGGCGCGATGTGCAGCGGTTAAGAGCGCAAACTGGCGCTATTCTTAGCAGTGCCGCCACGGTGCTGGCTGATGACCCGGCGCTTACTGTGCGCTGGCCAATGCTGGATACTGAGACCCAGAATGCATATCCGCAAGATGCTTTGCGCCAGCCGGTTCGCGTTGTCATCGATAGTCAAAATAGGGTGACGCCACAGCATAGAATTATTTCTCAGCCAGGGGAAACCTGGCTTGCCAGAACCCAGACAGGGGCGCAGATCTGGCCACAGAATGTCAGTGAACTGTTGCTGCCAGCCCATAATAATCAGGTGGATCTGGTATTGCTGATGATGCAGCTCGGCAAGCGCCAGATTAATAGCGTTTGGGTCGAAGCCGGTGAGCGGCTATGTGGCGCATTACTGCAGGCCGGTCTGGTGGATGAGCTTATCGTTTATATGGCACCAAAAGTGTTGGGCAGCAGCGCCCGCGGGCTGCTTGCATTGCCTGGGCTGGAGCGGCTGGCCGATGCGCCAACCCTGCACTTCAGTCAGGTTCGTCAGGTCGGGCCTGACCTGTGCCTGCATTTAAAACCCTAATTATTGGTAATGCAAAACGTAAGCAGCGCCTAAAAGAATATGCTAAAATCCGCCCCCCTGCGGGGCCTGAAGAACCCGTAAAGGAAGAGTATGAACATTATTGAAGCAAACGTATCTGCCCCAAAAGCCCGTGTTGCGATTGCCATCGCGCGTTTTAACCACTTCATTAACGACAGCCTGCTGGACGGCGCACTCGACGCCCTGAAACGTATTGGTCTGGTTAAAGATGAAAATATCACTGTGGTTTGGGTTCCTGGTGCCTATGAGCTGCCTCTGACGGCAAACGCTCTGGCAAAAACCGGCAAATATGACGCTATCATTGCGTTAGGCACCGTAATTCGTGGCGGTACCGCGCACTTTGAATTTGTTGCGGGCGGCGCCAGCAACGGTCTGTCTCATGTGGCTCTGGATAGCGAAATACCGGTTGCCTTTGGGGTACTGACCACCGAAACAATTGAACAAGCAATGGATCGCGCAGGCATCAAGTCTGGTAATAAAGGGGCTGAAGCTGCGCTGACCGTGCTGGAAATGATTAATGTGTTGACGGCGATTAAAGCCTGAGACCTGAAATAGTAAGGGGAATTCCGTGAAACCTGCTGCTCGTCGTCGTGCCCGTGAGTGTGCCGTTCAGGCGCTTTACTCCTGGCAGTTGTCTCGCAACGACATTGCTGATGTTGAATACCAGTTCCTGTCGGAACAGGACGTTAAAGATGTTGACGTGACCTATTTCCGTGAGCTGCTTTCCGGTGTGGCGACCAACAGTGCGTATCTCGATAGTCTGATGGCTCCGTTCCTGTCTCGTCAGCTCGAAGAGCTGGGCCAGGTTGAGAAAGCGGTGCTGCGCGTTGCGCTGTTCGAACTCGCTAAACGCGATGATGTGCCATACAAAGTGGCTATCAACGAAGGTATCGAACTTGCCAAAACTTTTGGCGCCGAAGACAGCCACAAATTCGTCAACGGCGTGCTCGATAAAGCCGCACCTCAGATTCGTCCCCACAGAAAGTAATCCCAAAAGGGCCGTTCTTCGGCCCTTCTTTTCTTCCGGCAGAGGTAAATCCGATGGCATGTGGAGAATTTTCCCTGATAGCCCGCTATTTCAATCGTGATGGATACAGCCGCCCGGATGTTGATACCGGCATCGGCGATGATTGCGCGTTGATGACTCCTCCTGAAAAGCGCCAGCTGGCCATTAGCGTTGATACGCTAGTTGCAGGAACTCATTTCCTGGCGGATATCGATCCGGCAGATCTCGGATATAAGTCCCTGGCCGTTAATTTAAGCGATCTGGCGGCGATGGGGGCCGATCCCGCGTGGCTGACGCTGGCGCTAACCTTACCTGAAGTCGATGAGCCGTGGTTGCAACGCTTTAGCGACAGCCTGTTTGAAGCGCTTGGCTATTACGATATGCAACTTATTGGCGGAGACACCACCCGGGGGCCGCTGTCGCTGACACTGGGGATCCACGGCTGGGTGCCTCAGGGCAAGGCTCTGAAACGCAGCGGAGCAAAGCCGGGCGATGGTATCTATGTGACTGGCTCTTTGGGTGATAGCGCCGCCGGGCTGGCGATTTTGCTCAATCAGTTAGCGGTGAATGATAAGCAGGTGCAGCATTACCTGGCGCAGCGGCATTTACGCCCAACGCCCCGGGTATTACAGGGGCAGGCGCTGCGCGGACTTGCCAGCAGCGCGATTGACCTCTCTGACGGGCTGGCATCTGACCTGGGGCATATCCTGGCTGCCAGCGGCGTGGGGGCCAGAATAGAGCTTGAAACGCTGCCGCTATCTGATGCGCTCCGTAGCTGTACCTCTTCGGAGCAGGCTATTCGCTGGGCGCTGACCGGCGGTGAAGACTATGAACTGTGCTTTACTGTGCCGGAAGTTAATCGCGGGGCGCTGGAGGTCGCGTTGGGCCACCTTGGTGCGCCGTGGCACTGCATCGGTCTGGTTGTTCCGGCCAGCGAGGGGATGACCTTCTGGCGTAACGGAGAACAGGCTGTTATGGACTGGAAAGGATATGACCACTTTACAAAAGAGTAATCGCGAGGCCAAAAAACGCCTGAAGATGACCAACCCCTGGCACCTGCTGGCAACCGGATTTGGCAGTGGTCTTAGCCCGGTAGTGCCTGGGACGATGGGCAGTCTGGCCGCTATTCCATTTTGGTATTTGCTGACTATGCTGCCGTGGCAGCTATATTCGCTGACGGTGATGCTCTCTATCGCGCTGGGGGTTTATATCTGCCACCGTACCGCGCGCGATATGAAAGTTCATGACCATGGCAGTATTGTCTGGGATGAATTTGTCGGTATGTGGATAACGCTGATGGCGCTGCCGACCAATGACTGGCGCTGGGTAGCTATTGGTTTTGTCCTGTTTCGCATTCTGGATATGTGGAAGCCGTGGCCAATCCGCTGGTTCGATCGTAACGTACACGGCGGCATGGGCATCATGGTCGATGATATCGTTGCCGGAGTGCTGGCGGCGGTGCTGCTCTATCTGATTGGTCACTACTGGCCGATGGGGATTATCTAACCCCGTTTGTGAACCCATGCCGGTCTGTCCGGCATGGGTGTATTCGTGTGAACGCTTTCTATATCAGGAAAATCCCACCACCCGATGCGGTTGATACGGCATCTCCAGTTCTGCTACCTGCTCATCACTTAGCGTTAAATCCACTGCATTAAGTAAATCTGCCAGCTGTTCTTCACGCGATGCGCCAATAATTGGTGCGGCGACGGCGCGTTTGCTCAGAAGCCATGCCAGGGCGACCTGGGCGCGGCTGGCGTTGAGCTCATCGGCGATAAACGATAGCCGTTCGGCGATTTGAGCATCATTCTGCTCGCTGGTGTCGTAGAGCGTTTTACCGAACTCATCGGAAACCAGCCGGGCGGTGGTTTCGCCCCATGGCCTGGTGAGCCGGCCGCGTGCCAGCGGGCTCCACGGAATCACCGCTACGCCTTCGCTATAGCAAAGCGGCAGCATTTCGCGCTCTTCCTCGCGCTGAATAAGATTATATTGATCCTGCATGGAGACAAAACGGCTCCAGCCATAGCGCTCCTGAATGCCCAGGGCTTTGGCAAACTGCCAGGCATACATCGAAGACGCGCCGATATATCGCGCTTTGCCAGCTTTCACCACGTCATTCAGTGCCTCCAGCGTTTCTTCTATTGGCGTTTGATAATCCCAGCGGTGAATTTGGTAGAGGTCGACATAATCGGTGCCGAGACGCTTCAGGCTGTCGTCGATGCCGCGCATAATCTGCGCTCGAGACAGGCCCTGGGGCAGGTCCTGGCTTTGGTGATAAACCTTGGTTGCCAGCACGATATCTTCGCGCCGTGCAAAGTCTTTAAGCGCGCGGCCTACAATCTCTTCGCTGCTACCGTCGGAGTAGCTATTGGCGGTGTCGAAAAAGTTGATGCCGCTATCGAGCGCGCGCTTAATAATTTTACGGCTGCTTTCTTCCGGAAGGGTCCAGGCGTGGTTGCCACGGCTGGGTTCGCCAAATGTCATACATCCCAGACATAGCCGGGAAACGTTAAGGTCGGTATTGCCAAGCTTACGATATTGCATCTTTCGCTCCTGCTAATGCTTATGATGAGTTTCCTAAGCATAGCAGGAGCGCAAGAGGGCTTAGTTGCGCCAGGCCTGGATACGGGAAAGGATGCCTGCGGCGTCCAGTTGCAGATCGGCGCGGATCTCTTCCTGAGTGCCTTGCGGAATAAAGTTATCCGGCAGGCCGAGGTTGAGTACCGGGCGCATAATGCGACGTGCCATCAGCAGTTCGTTAACGCCGCTGCCAGCACCACCCATAATGGCGTTCTCTTCAAGCGTGACCAGCTCATCGTGGCTGGCGGCCAGCTCGCAGATAAGAGCATTATCCAGCGGCTTAACAAAGCGCATATCCACCAACGTGGCATCCAGCTCTGCGGCCACTTTCTCGGCTTCTGGCAACAGGGTGCCGAAGTTGAGAATCGCCAGCTTTTGTCCCTGACGTTTCACCACGCCTTTACCGATCGGCAGTGAAACCAATGGATCAAGCTGCACGCCGCGAGCATTGCCGCGTGGATAACGCACGGCGCTTGGGCCATCCTGGTAGTGATAGCCAGTGTGCAGCATCAGTCGGCATTCATTTTCATCGCTCGGGGTCATAATGACCATATCCGGGATGCAGCGCAGGAAGGAGAGGTCAAACGCGCCCTGATGGGTCTGACCGTCGGCACCGACAACACCCGCCCGATCGATGGCAAACATGACAGGCAGCTTCTGAATGGCAACGTCGTGAATGACCTGGTCGTAGGCGCGTTGCAGGAACGTGGAGTAGATAGCCACCACTGGTTTCATGCCACCGATAGCGAGCCCTGCGGCAAAGGTCACCGCGTGCTGCTCAGCGATAGCCACATCGAAGTAGCGGTCAGGGAACTGGCGAGAGAACTCCACCATTCCCGAGCCTTCGCGCATTGCCGGAGTGATAGCCATTAGCTTGTCATCCTGCGCTGCCGTCTCGCACAGCCAGTCGCCGAAGATCTTCGAATAGCTCGGCTGGCCGCCGCTGCTTTTTGGCAGCTGGCCGCTTTGCGGGTCGAATTTTGGCACCGCATGGAAGGTTATCGGGTCTTTTTCCGCTGGCTCATAGCCGCGGCCTTTCTTGGTCATAATGTGCAGGAACTGCGGGCCTTTAAGGTCGCGCATGTTCTTCAGGGTGCTCACCAGCCCCAGCACATCGTGGCCATCAACCGGGCCGATGTAGTTGAAACCCAGCTCTTCAAACAGCGTACCCGGCACCACCATACCTTTGATATGTTCTTCGGTACGTTTGATAAGCTCTTTAATTGGCGGCACGCCGGAAAGCACTTTCTTGCCGCCTTCGCGCAGCGTGGAGTAGAGCTTGCCGGAGAGCAGCTGGGCCAGATGGTTATTGAGTGCGCCGACATTTTCCGAAATAGACATTTCGTTGTCATTGAGCACCACCAACATGTCAGGCTTGATATCGCCCGCGTGGTTCATCGCTTCAAATGCCATGCCCGCGGTGATTGCGCCATCGCCAATAACGCAGACGGTGCGCCGGTCTTTATCCTCTTTTTGCGCGGCGACGGCAATGCCGATACCTGCGCTGATGGAGGTTGAGGAGTGGCCGACGCTTAGCACGTCATACTCGCTTTCACCGCGCCATGGGAATGGGTGCAGCCCGCCTTTCTGACGAATAGTGCCGATGCGGTCACGGCGTCCGGTGAGTATCTTATGCGGATAAGCCTGATGACCTACATCCCAGATAAGTTGGTCGAACGGCGTGTTATAAACATAATGCAGGGCAACGGTCAGCTCCACGGTGCCAAGCCCCGAGGCAAAGTGCCCGCTGGAACGGCTAACACTGTCCAGCAGATAGCGGCGTAGCTCATCGCACAGGCGCGGCAGGCTCTCTTTTGGCAGCGAATGTAGCTCCTGGCTCGAGTCTACTAACGCCAGGGTCGGGTATTTGGCAATATCAAAACTCATGACAAGCTCATTATTAGGTTTAGTTATCTCGTTGGATGATATATCGCGCGAGGGCGCGGAGCGCAGAGGTATCGTAGCCTGCTTCCTGTAAAGGGCGCAGAGCATCGAGCGCTTCCTGGCATAATGCCTGGGCTTTTGCTTTCGCCGCCTCAAGGCCTAACAGCGCTGGATAGGTGCTTTTACCCAACTGAGCATCGGCACCCTGGCGTTTACCCAGAGTGGATGTGTCGCCAACCACGTCGAGAATATCGTCCTGCACCTGAAACGCCAGGCCGATATTTTCGGCGTAGCAATCAAGTGCATTTAATGATTTGCGGCCTGCATCACCGGCACAAAGTGCGCCCAGGCGCACCGCGGAGCGAATTAGTGCTCCGGTTTTATGGCGATGAATGCGCTCCAGATTATTGAGATCGGCATGCTTGCCTTCTGCTTCCAAATCTAATGCCTGACCGCCGCACATTCCGGCGATACCGCTGGCGTTAGCCAGTTCGCGAATCATCGCCAGACGGCTTTCGGCATCAACGCCCGGCATCGCGCTTTCCGTCAGTATAGAGAACGCCAGAGTTTGCAGGGCGTCGCCGGCCAGAATTGCGTGAGCTTCGCCAAACTTTATATGACAGGTCGGCAGCCCGCGGCGCAGATCGTCGTCGTCCATGGCCGGAAGGTCGTCATGTACCAGCGAGTAGGCGTGAATACACTCTACCGCAGCGGCAGGCGCATCCAGCACTTCCCGGGTGATACCAAACAGCTCGCCGGTGGCATAGACCAGAAAAGGACGCAGCCGTTTGCCGCCGGTAAGCGCGGCATAGCGCATAGCCGCTGCCAACTCGCCATCGCCAAAGGGCAGGGCGGTCAGATAACTTTCCAGCGCAGCGTTGGCCTGTTCCGTGTGTTGTTGCAGTTGTTGCTTGAAATCCATTACTCGTTGTCCGGGGCGAAGGGCGTCAGAGGGGCTGTGTCACTTTCATTAAGCAGGATTTGCACGCGCTGCTCGGCTTTTTGCAGCTGAGTCTGGCCCTGGCGCGCCAGTTGGATCCCGCGTTCGAATTCATTGAGCGCATCTTCCAAAGGTAGATCGCCACTCTCTAGTCGATTAACTATCTGCTCCAGTTCTTGCAGGGCCGTCTCAAAGCTGGCCGTCTCTTTTTTCTTCGGCATAGTTTATGTCTGACGTTGTCGGTTAGAAGGTTGCAGGCAAGCCGTCATGGTAACAGAAAGGCCAGCGATGCATAGTATTCTGAGAAGGGAGTTGCCCGCATCCGACGGGGTAGAAACCTCGTTTACGGTTAATTTTCCGGCACACTGCAACTTCACGGCGTTTAGGTATATACTTGCGCGCCTCGGAAGCAAGTGCGCCGCCTTGCTAAACAACTTTCTTCAGCCAGCGTCTTTCGATCATGGCTGACCAACGAATAATTAGTCGCCATGAAGTTTATCATTAAATTATTTCCGGAAATCACAATTAAAAGCCAATCTGTGCGTTTGCGCTTTATAAAAATGCTGACCGGGAATATCCGTAATGTGCTCAAACATTACTCCGAAGATCTCGCCGTTACCCGCCACTGGGATCATATTGTGGTGCGGGCTAAAGATGAAAACCAGCGCGAAGCAATTCGCGATGCCCTGACCCGTATCCCTGGCATTCACCACATTCTTGAAGTGGAAGACGCGCCATTTACCTCGATGCACGACATTTTCGAGCAGGCGTTGGTGATGTATCGCGAACGTCTGGAAGGGAAAACCTTCTGCGTGCGCGTTAAGCGTCGCGGCAAGCATGAGTTCAGCTCTATTGAGGTTGAGCGCTATGTGGGCGGCGGTCTTAATCAGAATATCGAATCGGCAAAAGTGAAGCTCTCACATCCTGATGTGACGGTGAATCTGGAGATTGAAGACGATCGTCTGTTGCTGGTCAATGGCCGTTACGAAGGTATCGGCGGCTTCCCGATTGGTACTCAGGAAGATGTGATGTCGCTTATTTCCGGCGGGTTCGATTCAGGCGTCTCCAGCTATATGCTGATGCGTCGCGGTTGCCGGGTGCATTACTGCTTCTTTAACTTAGGCGGTGCGGCTCACGAGATTGGCGTGCGCCAGGTGGCCCACTATCTGTGGAACCGCTTTGGTAGCTCGCATCGGGTGCGTTTTGTCGCCATTAACTTTGAGCCGGTAGTGGGAGAAATCCTCGAGAAAGTCGATGACGGCCAGATGGGTGTGGTGCTGAAACGTATGATGGTGCGTGCGGCTTCTCAGGTTGCAGAGCGCTATGGCGTGCAGGCTATCGTCACCGGTGAAGCGCTGGGTCAGGTATCCAGTCAGACGCTAACCAACCTGCGTCTTATCGACAACGTCTCCGATACTCTGGTGCTGCGTCCGCTCATCTCTTATGACAAAGAGCACATCATTAATCTGGCTCGCGAAATCGGCACTGAAGATTTTGCCCGCACTATGCCGGAATACTGCGGCGTTATATCGAAAAGCCCAACCGTGAAAGCGGTGAAAGCGAAAATTGAGGCGGAAGAAGCTAACTTTGACTTCTCAATCCTTGACCGGGTGGTAGCCGAAGCTTCCAACCTGGATATTCGCGAAATCGCCGAACAGACCAGCGAAAGCGTGGTAGAAGTTGAGACTGTAAACGGTTTTAACCCAGGTGACGTGGTGCTGGATATTCGCTCGGTTGATGAGCAGGATGACAAGCCGCTGAAACTGGAAGGCGTGGAGATAGCCACCCTGCCGTTCTACAAACTCAGCACCAAGTTTGGCGACCTTGACCAGAGCAAAACCTATCTGCTGTGGTGTGAACGTGGCGTAATGAGCCGTTTGCAGGCGCTGTATCTGCGCGACCAGGGCTTTAATAACGTGAAAGTTTACCGTCCTTAATTCAGGTGCCGCCGGCATCGCCGGAGTTAACCACCGGTCGTTAAGGTGGTTTTAACGCGGAAATAAAAAGGAGCCATCAGGCTCCTTTTTTTACGCTTCAGGAGAACTCCTGATAGTTATAAATCCCGGATGCTAAAACCAGTTCGCTGGCGACTTCGCGGGCTTTCTCTCTACCGGCCAGCAAATCGACCAGCTTGAGGGCAAAGTCCATGGAGGTTCCCGGCCCCTGGCTGGTCAGCAGATTAACTCTGGGATCCCACACCACGCGTTTTTCCTGCCATTTTTCTTCAGGGATGGTGTCTTTCAGGCCGGGGAAGCCCGTCATATTTCCCAGCGGAAACAGGTCATGAGGGATCAGGATTGTTCCCGGTGCCGCGCAGATGGCGGCTACGATGCGACCGGAAAGATGGAACTGACGAGCGGTTTCTACCAGTAGCGGGTTATCGCGCATTTGCTGCGCGCCCTTCAGACCACCGGGTAGAATCAGTGCATCGAACTCGCCATCGGCAACCTCTACCAACGGCGCGTCGGCCACCAGGCGTACTCCGCGCGAGCAGGTAATGGTGAGTTGCCCGTCGCTGGCGACGCTGGCAACCGTAACGGCAATACCGCCGCGCACCAGAACATCGATAGTGGTGACGGCTTCGGTTTCTTCACTGCCAGGCGCCAGGCAGAGAAGCGCTGTGGCGCTCATAGTGACTCTCCTTTCTTTTCATGGATTCATAGAGGCGGTTGTTCGCCGGTGTGGCGATGCCGTGGGCGCGTGCGCGGCGACACAGATAACCGGTGATATAGTCAATTTCAGTGTGACGTTCGGCGCGAACGTCCTGCAACATCGAAGATATATTGGCTGCAGTAGCCTCGATAACCTGAAAGACGTAGTCGGTTAGATCTTCGCTGGTGGAGTGGAGCCCCTCGCGGATCATAACTGCCGCAACTTCGCGGCATAGCTCTTTAACTTCGTCTTCCCGGTTAGCCAGCTCACCGTTAGGGCAGTCGTACAGAGCCGTCAGAGGATTGATGACGCAGTTGACCGCCAGTTTTTTCCATATGGCCGCGCTAATGTTGTCGTGCCAACCCACGACCGGCAACGCAGTATGCAGAATAGCGGCCAGCCCGCTGTGCGGGTGAGCGTTGGCGGTTAGCGGCCCAAGGTGTGTCATGCCATTCGCGACGTGGGTGACTTTCTGCCCTTCGCGCCAGGCGGCCTGAGTCGTTACTGCCTGAAGCAGCGGCTGACTAATACGCGCCAACTCTTCGTGAGTCCCCATACCGTTATGCATCAGCACTATCGGGCTGTGTTTAGGAAGCTGCCCGGTTAAAGGTTGTACCGCGTCGGAAACCTGCCAGGCTTTGAGTGTGACCAGCAACAGTTCACTTTCGGCCAGGTGAAGAGGATCGTTAGCCGGCAGAACGACGTGAAAGTAGCTGCCATCAATGTCGGTAAGTTGAATCTCACAGGTGGGATGTGGAACGCGCAGCCAGCCCTGAACCTGATGTCCCTGACGATGCAATGCGGCCATCCAAAGCTGGCCCAGCGCACCGCATCCCAATACGGTTATCTTCATTATTTCTCCTGCCTGAGCGGGCAATTGGCCTGATGAATGGCTCTATTATAGCGCTGTGTGGGGGCATCTTGTCTTAACAGGTTGTTTTGTCCGGCTCAGCGGGTATTATGCAACGCAGCATACTGTAAGGGAGAAAGAAATCATGCCATCTTTCGATATTGTTTCTGAAATTGATATGCAGGAAGTCCGCAACGCGGTGGAAAACGCCGAACGCGAGCTGGCTACCCGCTTTGATTTTCGCGGTGTTACCGCTTCTTTTGAACTCAATGACACAAATAAGAGCATCAAAGTTGTCAGTGAGTCTGATTTTCAGGTAAGCCAGCTGCTGGATATTCTGCGCGCTAAGCTGTTGAAGCGTAACATTGAGGGTAGCTCTCTTGATGTGCCAGAAGAGTTTGAGCACAGCGGTAAAACCTGGAGCGTGGAAGCGAAGCTCAAGCAGGGCATCGAAGCGCCAATGGCGAAGAAGATAGTGAAGCTGATTAAAGACAGCAAACTGAAGGTGCAAACCCAGATTCAGGGCGAGCAGCTGCGGGTTACCGGAAAGTCTCGCGACGATTTACAGGGCGTGATGGCTCTGGTGCGCGGTGGCAATCTTGGCCAGCCTTTCCAGTTCAATAACTTCCGCGATTAATCTTTACCCCTCTCGTCTGCGGGAGGGGTAAGTCCTTTCAAATCAGGCCGCCGCGGCCGCTTCGTTAATCAGCGTTTCCACCTCTATCCGATTGGTTTCTTTGCTGTCGATTTTTACGTAGGCGCTGTGTTCATCGGTGATAATCATGGCGTCTTTTACCCCATGATGGGCCAGCAGGCGGTCGCGTAAATCTGATACCGCCAGCGCAGCGGGCGACAGCTCGATACGCAGGCTGCTGACATACGGTGGTTCGCTCATCGTGATGCTAATCATCAGCCATGCGGCGGCCAGCAGCGCGCCAAACAGAAATACGGTTTGAGCATCGAAGCTGCCGTCCAGCCATCCGCCGAGCGAGCCGCCAATAGCGACCCCTAAAAATTGGCTGGTAGAGTAGATGCCCATTGCGGTGCCTTTAAAACCGGCTGGCGACTCTTTACTGATTAATGAAGGCAGCAGCGCTTCCATCAAATTAAATGCCAGGAAGAATAACTGAGCGCCTAAAACCAGTTCCCAGAAATGCGGGCCGGCCCCCCAAAGCACTATTTCAGCGACGACCAGCAGGCCAACGCAACCCACGAAAACGCGTTTCATTTTGCGTTTAGCTTCGGCGTAAATAATGAATGGCAGGATAGCAACGAAAGAGATGAGCATCGTTGCCAGATAGACCTTCCAGTGCTGAGCCGCAGGCAGCCCCGCCTGCTCCAGTTCGCCGGGCAGGGCGACGAAGGTCGACATCAGCATAATATGCAGCGCCATGATGCC
This sequence comes from Salmonella enterica subsp. enterica serovar Choleraesuis, assembly GCA_022846635.1. Classification (GTDB taxonomy): domain Bacteria; phylum Pseudomonadota; class Gammaproteobacteria; order Enterobacterales; family Enterobacteriaceae. The sequence continues at coordinate 3,144,867 of AP025685.1, read as the reverse complement.
GAAATTCAGGCGCAGTAGCTTAGGATTGGCCAGCACTTGCGTGAAGCAGCCTTTAACCATGCCCGACTCGCGGTTGAGTACATGATTACGGCTATCTGGTACCACCCATAACGTTATCAGGATCCCAAGGCTTGCCAGCAGCGCAATCATCCAGAACAGCGCGTGCAGCCCAAGGCTGTGGGTAATAATAGGCCCCAGCACCATGGCAATGGCGAAGGTGACGCCGAAGCTGACGCCAATAAAGGCCATCGCTTTGGTTCGGTTCTGTTCCCGTGTTAAGTCGGAAAGCAGGGCCATGACGGCAGCGGCGATGGCACCAGAGCCTTGCAGCGCGCGCCCGAGAATAATTCCCCAGATAGAGTCGCTAAGCGCTGCGACTACGCTACCTAATACGAAAACCATCAGCCCGCCGACAATAAGCGGCTTCCGGCCAATACGGTCGGACAGCAATCCAAAGGGAATTTGAAATACTGCCTGGGCCAGCCCATAGATACCAATCGCCAGACCAATTAGCGATTCACTGGCTCCCTGAAGGGCCATTCCATAAGTGGTGAGCACCGGCAGCACCATGAACATGCCGAGCATCCGCAGTGAGAAAACGGTTCCCAGCCCCCAGGTAGCACGACGCTCCGTGGGTGTCATTCTGTTATCGTTCATTGCTACCTCTGTGTACAAAACCGGCATAGTGTAGTGGTGCGCTGGCGGAGGGTAAATCACTGGTTGTTTAACAAATATTACAAAGACGGCTAACTTTTCTGACGCATAAAAAAAGGGTGCCTAAGCACCCTTTTTTCCAGTTGGTCAGTCATTTACCAGACATAAGCCATCAGGTTTTGCGAATCGGGCACCATAAAATCGACTGACATCATAACGCTCAGTGATGTAATTGCCACGATCGAGAAGACAAACAGTTTACGGGCCCAGACTTTATCGTTCTCGGTTTTATAACCCGAGAGCGCCATTCCTAACCACCAGACGCTTACCGCCGCCGCAACGACCAGGTATTTATAGCCAGCATAACCACCCAGCGAAAGCATCAGGGTTGCGACCATAAACGCGATGATATAGAGCGTGATATGGTTTTTGGCGACCGAAATACCTTTCACTACCGGCAATACTGGAATATTAGCAGCCTGATAATCCTTAAAGCGGAAGATGGCGATAGCGTATGAGTGGGGCATCTGCCACAGGCTAAAAATAGCCAGCAGAATCAGCGCCCCGGTATCAAACTCACCGGTCACTGCACAATAACCGATAACCGGCGGTGCAGCGCCCGACAGGCTGCCGATAAGCGTCCCGTAAACAGATTTACGCTTCATGTAGAGGCTATAAACCCCTACATAAACCACGAAGCCCATAACCCCCAGCCACATGGCCAGAGGGTTAGCGCCAAACCAAAGCGTTAAAAAGCCAGCAATACCCAATCCAGTGGCGTACACAAGCGTTACGTTCGGTGAAATCAGGCCCCGTACCAGAACCCGGTTCTTCGTCCTCTCCATTTTGCGGTCAATATCGCGGTCAATGACGTTGTTGTAGACACAACCCGACGCCACCACAAGCGATACACCTGCCAGGGTGTAGAGGAAGAGGGGATAGTCAATCTGACCCTTTGAGGCCAGAAGGAACCCCCCGATAACAGAAATTAGATTCCCGAAAATAATTCCTGGTTTCGTTACTTGCAGGTATTGCTTAATCATTTTCGCCGCTCTTAGTCCAGCATCATGTTCTGGTTCAGGTTCCACATAATCCAAATCGAGCCGACTACCACAATGGCGATAATTAGCACGGTAAAGATAAAGGCGACCAGGTTCCAGCGCTCTTCAGACGAGGTGTTCATGTGCAGGAAGCACACTAAATGCACCAGAATCTGAATCACGGCGGTGGCGACAATCACGGTAATAAGAGTGCCGTGTGAAGCCGTACCGTTCATTACCATCCAGAATGGAATAACCGTCAGGATGATAGACAGGATAAAACCCGTCATATAAGTCTTTACGCTGCCGTGGCTTGCACCGCTGCTATCGGTTGCATGACTCATTACATCGCCCCCATGAGATAAACAACAGAGAATACACAGATCCAAACCACGTCCAGGAAGTGCCAGAACAGGCTCAGGCACATCAGACGGGTGCGGTTAGTGCTGGTCAGCCCACGACGGGAGACCTGAATCATCATCACTGCCATCCAGATAAGACCACAGGTCACGTGCAGACCGTGGGTGCCTACCAGGCCGAAGAAGCCGGACAGGAAGCCACTGCGCTGCGGGCCGTAGCCTTCAACAATCAGATGATGGAATTCATAAATCTCCATCGCGACGAACCCTGCACCGAACAGGAAGGTCAGGGCCAGCCAGGAGATAACTTTGCTGCCATTGTCTTTATGCATGGCGATAACCGCCATGCCGTAGGTGATGGAGCTTAATAACAGCAGGAATGTTTCAACCAGAACGAACGGCAGTTCGAAAATATCCTTGCCGGTCGGCCCACCAGCCGTGCCGCCCGAAAGGACGACATAGGTGGCAAACAGGCTGGCGAACAGGATGCAGTCGCTCATCAGGTAGATCCAGAAACCAAAAATCTTATTGGTGCCTGCATCGTGGTGCCCATGATCGTGCGCATGGGCGTTCGCGTGATTAAGAGTATCGGTAGCCATTATTTAAGCCCTGCTTTGTTGATCTCGTCGAAATGCTGATTTTCCAGCGCTTCTACCTGAGCAACCGGTACGTAGTAGTCCACGTCATCATCGAAGCTCTTCACAATCCAGGTGATAACAATCCCCAGGAAGCTTGCGATAGCCAGCCACCAGATATGCCAGATCATGGCGAAACCAAACACGGTGGCAAACGCTGCGATAACGACGCCAGCACCGCTGTTTTTCGGCATATGAATCTCTTCATAATGCTCAGGTTTCTTATAAGCCACGCCTTGTTCTTTCAGTTCCCAGAACGCATCACGCTCGTGAACCTGCGGGACGATAGCGAAGTTATAGAACGGCGGAGGAGAAGATGTCGCCCACTCCAGAGTACGGCCGCCCCACGGGTCGCCGGTCAAATCGCGGTTCTGTTCGCGGTCGCGGATAGACACATAAATCTGGATAACCTGGCTCAATACGCCCAGCGCAATCAGCGCGGCACCACAGGCTGCAACTACCAGCAACGGGTGGAACTGCGGGTCGATGTTCTGGCTCAGACGACGGGTCATACCCATGAAGCCCAGAACGTACAGCGGCATAAAGGCAACGAAGAAGCCGATAATCCAGAACCAGAATGCGCGCACGCCCCATTTTTCATTCAGGGTGAAGCCGAACGCTTTTGGCCACCAGTAGGTCATACCTGCGAAGCATCCGAAGACTACGCCGCCGATAATAACGTTATGGAAGTGGGCAATCAGGAACAGACTGTTATGCAGAACGAAGTTGGCGCCTGGGACTGCCAGCAGAACCCCGGTCATCCCGCCCACGGTGAAGGTAACGATAAAGCCTACCGTCCACAGCATGGCAGAGTTGAGCACGATACGGCCCTGATACATGGTGAACAGCCAGTTGAAGATCTTCACCCCGGTAGGGATGGCGATAATCATCGTGGTGATACCAAAGAAGGCGTTAACGTTCGCGCCGGAGCCCATGGTGAAGAAGTGGTGCAGCCAAACAATAAACGACAGCACGGTGATACAGACGGTTGCCCATACCAGCGAGGTATAACCAAACAGACGTTTTCTGGAGAAAGTCGCGGCAATCTCAGAGAACACCCCGAACACCGGCAGAATCAGAATGTACACTTCCGGATGGCCCCAGGCCCAAATCAGGTTGATGTACATCATCATGTTGCCGCCCATTTCGTTAGTGAAGAAATGGGTGCCCAGATAACGGTCCAGCGTCAGCAGGGCGATAGTCACAGTCAGAATTGGGAACGAGGCGATAATCAGTACGTTAGCGCACAGAGAGGCCCAGGTGAATACCGGCATTTTGAACATCGTCATGCCAGGTGCGCGCATATTCAGGATAGTAACGAAGAAGTTAATCCCGGTAAGCGTTGTCCCGATACCCGATAGCTGGAGACTCCATATCCAGTAATCGACCCCGACCGATGGACTGTACTCTATTCCCGATAGCGGCGGATACGCCAGCCAGCCGGTCTGGCCGAACTCACCAACACCCAGCGACAGGTTAACCAGAATGACGCCAACTACCGTGAACCAGAAGCTCAGGTTGTTCAGGAATGGGAAGGCAACGTCGCGGGCGCCGATTTGCAGCGGAACCACCAGGTTCATCAGGCCGATAACGAACGGCATTGCCACGAAGAAGATCATAATTACGCCGTGGGCGGTAAAGATCTGATCGTAGTGATGAGGCGGCAGGAAACCTGCTTCCCCGGCGGAGGCCAGCACCTGCTGGCTACGCATCATAATTGCATCGGCAAAGCCGCGAATAAGCATAACCAGCGCCACGAGGATATACATAATCCCCAGGCGTTTATGGTCAACAGAGGTAATCCACTCTTTCCACAAATAGCTCCATTTACCGAAGTAGGTGATGGCCGCGACTAGCGCCAGTCCCCCAACAACGATGGCCGCAATCGTAACCATGACAATGGGTTCATGGAACGGAACGGCATCCAGTGTAAGTTTTCCCAACATCGTATTATTCCTCGGCGCCCATATGAGAGGTTTCGGTATTGCTCATTGTCATGCCTTCCATCCCTTCATGAGCGTTATGCTCACCTTCAGGAGTTGGCATGCCCATGTGCGAGCCGTGTGACATGAATTTACCGACCACGTCTTTAAACAGATCCGGCTTCACGCTGGAGAAGTATTGAACGCTGTTGTTTTCACTCGGCGCTGCCAGCTTCTCGTAAGCGGCCATATCATCAATAGTGGATGGAGACTGCTTAACTTTGGCTACCCACTGATCGAAGGTGGCCTGATCCGGAGTGGCGATGGCTTTAAATTTCATACCGGAGAAGCCAGGGCCGCTATAGCTTGAAGAGATACCGTCATAAGTACCTGCTTCGTTAGCAATCAGGTGAACTTTGGTCTGCATGCCCGCCATGGCGTAAATCTGGCTGCCCAGGCGCGGGATGAAGAAAGAGTTCATAACCGAGTTAGAGGTGATTTTGAACTCGACCGGAGTATTTTCCGGGAAGGCCACTTCATTTACCGTCGCGATGCCCTGCTCTGGGTAGATAAAGAACCATTTCCAGTCCATCGACACGACTTCGATGGTCATTGGCTTCTGGTCAGAGGCCAGCGGTTTATATGGGTCGAGGCTATGGGTGGTTTTCCAGGTCAGAATCGCAAGGAACAGAATGATAAGGATAGGTACCGTCCAGACGACCGCTTCCACTTTGTTAGAGTGGGACCAGTTGGGACTATACTTAGCGTCCTTGTTCGTTGCCCGATACTTAAAGGCAAAACCAATAGCCATCAGGATGGCAGGAATAACGACGATCATCATCAGGCCAAAAGCCGTCAGTATTAGCGAGCGTTGTTCCAGACCAATCTGGCCTTTGGGATCGAGAAGCGCAGAATCGCAGCCGCTAAGTAATGCAGCGCCTGCGATTAATGTCAGCATTCCCAGACTTTTATTGTATTTCCTGAGTCTCATTTAAAACGACCTCAATTCAGGGAGGAGCACTATTGTCGTAGAAGTGTGCGGGGTATTTTACGGGATGGTTACATTACTGTAAACACGAATGCCATATATGGAGAGGTGTGTTGCGCCTTTCTGGTGTAAATGTCACACAGATGGTGTTAATGGTTAAAAAATGAGGATAGACAGGCACATGGCGCGGGTTATAACGAATCCGTTAGTTAGCAAAGTATCTGGCAGGACAATGGTATAACCAATTGGCTTATATATACATTGCATTAACAAAAACGCATCAAATGACAAACAATAAAGGGTGGGGAATAATTAATAACGGTGCTGAATCGTTAAGGAGAATTTAGCATAAACTGCGAAATAAATTTATTACTCGCAACGTTTTAATTCACTCTGAAAAATAATTGTTGTTTTTGTGAGCAATATTAAGTGGCCTAATAATTTTAGCCAATTATATAGATAGCTGCGCCGCAGGAATTGCGGCGCAGAAAAGGGAAGTAATCAAGCGGGATGATGACGACGTAGGGCCATATAGTCCAGGACACCGCCCGCTAATACGCCAACGGCGGCCAGCGCGGCGCCCGCTTCAAGAAGCCACGGCGCTATCGCCAGCGCTGGAGCGCCCAGGGAGGAGATAATCAGCAACGCGACCCAGACCAGCAGTAAGAGAACGCCTGCGGTAAACAGACGCAGAGCTATCCGATAACCAGAGGAATAAGCATCCCGCGACAGAAAGGTCTCGGTGCGTTGGGTATAGTCCAGCGTTTGTCGGCACAACAGCAATAGCAGAATACCGGGGACCGCAGCGATAACCGAGAACAGGTAGAACGTCGGCCAGCCGTGAGCCTCAACGAACCATCCCGCAAAAGGCCCTACGTACACCCGTCCAACGGCAGAGAGTGCGGAGAGCAGGGCAAATTGAGTGGCAGAAAACGATTTATTGCAGAGCGTCATCAGTAGCGCAACAAATGCGGCCGTACCCATCCCGCCGCACAGATTTTCGAAGAATACCGCCGCCGCCATGCTAAACATGTGTTTGTCAGTTATCGACAGCAGCCAGTAACCGGCATTTGACGCCCCCTGAAGGATGCCGAAAATCAACAATGCCCGAAACAGACTGAGCCGCTGCATGAGCATCCCGCCGTAGAGTGCGCCTACAATAGTGGCAAACAGCCCCAGCGTTTTGTTGACCATTCCCACTTGACCGGCATCGAAACCCACGCCGCGAATAAGAAAAGTGGTGCTCAGACTCATGGCGAAGGCATCGCCGAGTTTGTACATCACTATCAATAATAAAATCAGCCAGGCGTTATTACGGCTGAAGAAATCGCGCAGTGGCGCAACGACAGCCTGCTCGAGGGTCTTAGGCACCGGGATGGTGTCGGTGGGTTCAGGGGCCAGTATCGTTGTAATAATGCAGGGAATGAGTAAGGCGGCCATTAGCCAGTACATAGCCTGCCAGCCCAGCCAGCGATCGGCCATCCACAGAGCAAGGCCACCGGAAACCAGCATTGCCAACCGGTAGCCGAGAACGCTAACCGCCGCGCCAGTGCCTCGCTCTTCCGCCGGAAGCACATCAGTTTTCCATGCGTCAAAAACAATATCCTGAGAAGCCGAGGCGAAGGCGATAACCACCGCCAGCGCTGCCATCCATTTCAAATGATGGGTTGGCTCCATAAAGCCCATTGCCGCGATAGCGACCAGCAGCAGAATTTGAGTTAACAACAACCAGCCACGACGACGTCCCAAAAAAGGCGGCGTATAGCGATCCATTAACGGAGACCAGAGGAATTTAAAGACATAGGCCTGCCCGACAAGGGAGAAAAAACCTATGGTTTTTAAATCAACGTCGGCGACGGTCATCCAGGCCTGTAAGGTGCCGGAGGTGAGTGCCAGCGGCAGGCCGGATGCAAAACCGAGGATAAGAAGAGTGAGTTGTCTGGGTTGTTGAAAAATACGCAAATAGTGGCTGGACATGATGTACTCAGCGTGGCCCGCAGAGCGGGCCACGAAGTCGGTTTTAATTAATTGGCGTTCTGTTTGATGAAGTCGTGAACGCTGGTGTCCTGTGCCATGTCACTGATGGTATCAGTCAGCACAGTGTTAACGGCGTCAGCGATATTCTTATTAGATGCCTGGAGAGCGCCCTGAACGTTGTAGTTCGAGCGGTAGTTTTTAGTCATCTTATTGCCGTTCTGAGCGGTGGCAATGATGCTGATATCAGCTTTGGTGTCGATGTTGTAACGCAGGTTGCCCTGAGTCACGTTAGCGAACAGCTGGCTGACGATAATTTGCAGGTCAACTTTGCCGCTTGGCCCAATCATGTAACCGCGCGCCGTCATCTGTTTCTCCAGCACTTCCTGAAGCAGGAAACGCAGATCGCGAGATGGGGTCAGGGTGACTAACTGGTTATCGCGGTTCAGTTTGGCCAGGGCCTGGTCACTACGCTGGTCGGCTCCGTTGATACTGATGGTAATACCCATCAGGCTAGGATCCTGCTGCGGTAGCGAGATTTTAGGCGAAACATCGATAGTGTTAGTTTGCGTGGCACAACCGGCCAGCATGAATAGAGCGACGAGAGGGAAGACGATTTTTTTTAACATGTGGGCTTCTCAACGAACCTTAGAGTCTGTCATTAAAAAATTTCCGCCATCATAGCACCGCTAACGATGAGGGGAAGTGGGCAAAGGACGTAATTTCATCATGTTGAGCTTTTTCTGATTACTCAGGATGCTCATTATTGCGGTCATAATGGTCAGAAGAGGTGGAACTTGCCTCGGGAAATATTATTATAAACAGACCATGGATTGGTGAAAAGCGGCTAACATTGAATGAGATGGCAGGCATCTCTGCGTTGTCGAGGAGTGCACATTATGATGGTACGCGAAAAAATAGAAGCTAAATTGAGAACGGCCTTTGATCCGGTGTTTTTAGAAGTAATTGATGAAAGCTATCGTCACAATGTTCCGGCTGGTTCGGAAAGCCATTTTAAAGTTGTGCTGGTGAGCGACAACTTCAATGGCGTACGTTTTCTTAACCGGCACCGGCAGATTTACGGGACGCTGGTGGAAGAGATGAAAGATACGGTACACGCTTTAGCGCTTCATACCTACACCCGTAAAGAGTGGGAAAGTATCCAGGATACGGTTATATCCTCACCTCCTTGTCGCGGAGCGGGATCGCTTGCCTGACCTCTGCGGAACTTATTAATACCTCTAATAAAACGGCCTTTGGCCGTTTTATTTTGCCCTCAGTATTTTCCCCGTCGCTTCATTTATTGCAATAAATGTTAAAAGTTGCGATACACCCTCCGATAACCGTTCTCGACTCACTCAGGTGATATCGCTATAATGCGCGTCTTATTTTTCGGAATGTCTTCGGGCTGATTCTGGCGACAGTGAATGTGATTCTGACATCAGAAGGCATTCCGGAGCGGTGAAGCGAAACATTACGGCTTCCAGAGTTGACCGAGTTCTGTGATTTTTTGAGGTAACAAGATGCAAGTTTCAGTTGAGAACACTCAAGGCCTTGGGCGCCGTGTAACGATTACTATCGCTGCTGACAGCATCGAAAACGCTGTGAAAAGCGAGCTGGTCAACGTGGCGAAGAAAGTCCGCATTGACGGTTTCCGTAAGGGTAAAGTACCGATGAACGTAGTTGCTCAGCGTTACGGTGCTTCCGTGCGCCAGGACGTGCTGGGCGATCTGATGAGCCGCAACTTCGTTGACGCCATCATCAAAGAAAAAATCAATCCAGCTGGCGCCCCGAACTATGTACCGGGCGAATACAAACTGGGCGAAGACTTCACTTACTCCGTAGAGTTCGAAGTATACCCAGAAGTAGAGCTGAAAGGTCTGGACACCATCGAAGTTGAAAAACCGCAGGTAGAAGTTACCGAAGCGGACGTTGACGCGATGCTGGATACCCTGCGCAAACAGCAGGCTACCTGGAAAGACAAAGACGGCGCAGCAACCGCAGAAGATCGCGCTACCATCGACTTCACAGGCTCTGTAGACGGCGAAGAGTTCGAAGGCGGTAAAGCATCTGACTTCGTACTGGCAATGGGCCAGGGTCGTATGATCCCAGGTTTCGAAGAAGGTATCGTTGGTCACAAAGCGGGTGAAGAGTTCACCATCGACGTTGCTTTCCCAGAAGACTACCACGCTGAAAACCTGAAAGGTAAAGCAGCTAAATTCGTTATCAACCTGAAAAAAGTTGAAGAGCGTGAGCTGCCAGAACTGACTGCTGAATTCATCAAACGTTTCGGCGTTGAAGATGGCTCCGTAGAAGGTCTGCGTGCTGAAGTTCGTAAGAACATGGAACGTGAGCTGAAAGCTACCGTTCGTAACCGCGTTAAAACTCAGGCAATCGACGGCCTTATCAAGGCTAACGACATCGAAGTTCCAGCTGCGCTCATCGAAGACGAAGTTAACGTACTGCGTCGTCAGGCTGCACAGCGTTTCGGTGGCAACGAGAAACAGGCTCTGGAACTGCCTCGTGAACTGTTCGAAGAGCAGGCTAAACGTCGCGTTGTTGTCGGTCTGCTGCTGGGCGAAGTGATTCGTAGCAACGAACTGAAAGCTGACGACGATCGCGTTAAAGCGCTGATCGAAGAAATGGCTGCTGCTTACGAAGATCCGTCTGAAGTAATCGAATACTACAGCAAAAACAAAGAGCTGATGGACAACATGCGTAACGTCGCTCTGGAAGAGCAGGCTGTAGAAGCGGTACTGGCGAAAGCTAAAGTGACCGAAAAAGCAACCAGCTTCAACGACCTGATGAACCAGCAGCAGGGCTAATTTCCTCTCGCTGAGTAGTTAAGGTTCAGCCCGTCACGCAAGTGGCGGGCTTTTTTATTGCTGATGAAAGTGGGGCTTTAATGGCGCTTTGGCCATATCCAGGCAATTTGTTATTCAACTCTCATTGCCGGCTGTTGGCTGAAGGCACTGGCATTTAACTTATGTAGGTGAAGATCTTATTATCACGCTTACGGGTTGATATTCTTCGCGTTACATCAAAACCAAGTTATGCTTGAAAAAGGGTAGAATGCCCCCATAACAGGCTAACATTATCTTTATCTTTGCGACCCTGACTGAAATTCCGTCACAGCGCGTAATGCCACGGTGTGGTCATAGTCATCAATTACGCGCTCAAGTAGAATCAGTAAAACAGGTCAGAAGCACGTTAACGAAGGAGACGGAAATGTCATACAGTGGCGACCTACAGCAAATGGCACCTCACATGGCCCTGGTGCCGATGGTTGTTGAACAGACTTCGCGCGGCGAGCGCTCATACGATATTTACTCCCGTCTGCTTAAGGAGCGTGTCATCTTCCTGACCGGCCAGGTTGAAGATCATATGGCCAACCTGATTGTGGCGCAGATGCTGTTCCTTGAAGCAGAGAACCCGGAAAAAGACATCTACCTGTATATCAACTCCCCGGGTGGAGTAATTACTGCCGGTATGTCTATTTACGATACCATGCAATTTATCAAGCCAGACGTGAGCACTATCTGTATGGGCCAGGCTTGTTCTATGGGGGCGTTCCTGCTGACCGCCGGTGCGGAAGGTAAACGTTTCTGCCTGCCAAACTCCCGGGTGATGATTCACCAGCCGCTGGGCGGCTTCCAGGGGCAGGCGACGGATATTGAAATTCACGCCCGCGAAATCCTGAAAGTGAAAGCGCGCATGAATGAGCTGATGGCTAAACACAGCGGCAAATCGCTGGAACAGATCGAACTCGATACTGAACGCGATCGTTTCCTCTCCGCCAGTGAAGCGGTAGAGTATGGGCTGGTCGATTCCATCCTCACGCATCGTGATTAATGCCCACCGCTGATGTCGTGCCGCTATACTTACTGAGTTTGGTTGGATAGCGGCAGATATTGGTAGTGTCAGTCGATGGCATTTGCGTCGTGACAGACGGCAAAGTAACAGAAAAGAGGTTTTTACTCATGACAGATAAGCGCAAAGACGGTTCAGGCAAACTGCTGTACTGCTCTTTTTGCGGCAAAAGCCAGCATGAAGTGCGCAAACTGATTGCCGGGCCATCAGTGTATATCTGCGATGAATGTGTTGATTTATGCAATGACATCATTCGCGAAGAGATAAAAGAGGTCGCCCCGCATCGCGAACGCAGTGCGCTGCCGACTCCCCACGAAATTCGTGCCCATCTTGACGATTATGTTATCGGTCAGGAGCAGGCGAAAAAGGTGCTGGCGGTTGCCGTTTATAACCATTACAAGCGCCTGCGTAATGGCGACTCATCCAATGGCGTTGAGTTAGGCAAAAGTAACATTCTGCTGATTGGCCCAACCGGGAGCGGTAAAACGCTGCTGGCTGAAACGCTGGCCCGTCTGCTGGACGTACCTTTCACTATGGCTGATGCCACCACGCTTACCGAAGCCGGTTACGTGGGTGAAGACGTCGAAAACATTATCCAGAAGCTGCTGCAGAAGTGCGATTACGATGTACAGAAAGCTCAGCGCGGTATCGTTTACATTGATGAGATTGATAAAATCTCTCGTAAGTCCGATAACCCATCCATTACCCGCGACGTATCGGGGGAAGGGGTTCAGCAGGCGCTGCTGAAACTTATCGAAGGTACTGTGGCGGCGGTTCCACCTCAGGGTGGCCGTAAGCATCCGCAGCAGGAATTTTTGCAGGTTGATACCTCTAAAATTCTGTTTATCTGCGGCGGTGCGTTTGCGGGTCTGGATAAAGTTATCGCTAACCGCGTTGAAACCGGCTCCGGCATTGGTTTTGGCGCCACGGTAAAAGAAAAATCTAAGCAGGCTTCAGAAGGTCAGCTGCTGGCTCAGGCCGAACCGGAAGATTTGATCAAATTTGGTCTTATCCCTGAGTTTATCGGTCGTCTGCCGGTGGTTGCTACCTTAAGCGAACTGAGCGAAGAAGCGCTGATTCAGATTCTTAAAGAACCGAAAAATGCGCTGACTAAGCAGTATCAGGCGCTGTTCAATCTGGAAGGGGTTGAGCTGGAGTTCCGCGAAGAAGCTCTGGATGCAATTGCCAAGAAAGCGATGGCGCGTAAGACCGGTGCCCGTGGCCTGCGTTCTATCGTAGAAGCGGCGCTACTGGACACTATGTATGACCTGCCTTCTCTGGAAGATGTCGATAAAGTCGTCATCGACGAGTCGGTTATTGCCGGTCAGTCAAAACCGCTGCTTATCTATGGTCAGAGTGAGGCACAGCAAGCTTCGGGTGAATAATTCACCACGGCTTCCAGTCACTTAACAAAAATGGGGGATTTTATCCCCCATTTATTTTTCCTGCCTTCGGGCGTTGAATGTCCCGGAATTATCCCCATATACTGATTTACTTGTTGATGAAGCCGCGACGTGGCGACGCGCTCACGTCTGCCCATCACCTGGCGGAAACTAAACTAAGAGAGAGCTCTATGAATCCTGAGCGTTCTGAACGCATTGAAATCCCCGTATTGCCGTTGCGTGATGTGGTGGTTTATCCGCACATGGTTATCCCTCTATTCGTAGGGCGGGAAAAATCTATCCGTTGCCTGGAAGCAGCGATGGATAATGATAAAAAAATCATGCTGGTGGCTCAGAAAGAGGCTTCCACGGACGAACCTTCGATAAATGACCTGTTTACAGTAGGGACTGTAGCTTCCATTTTGCAGATGCTTAAACTGCCGGACGGGACGGTAAAAGTCCTGGTCGAGGGGCTGCAGCGCGCACGAATTACTACGCTTTCCGACAACGGCGACCATTTTACCGCGCAGGCGGAATATCTGGAGACCCCGGCGCTTGACGAGCGCGAGCAGGAAGTCCTGGTTCGCACCGCCATTAGCCAGTTTGAAGGCTATATCAAACTCAATAAAAAGATTCCGCCTGAAGTACTGACTTCACTGAACAGCATCGATGACCCGGCGCGTCTGGCCGATACTATCGCAGCGCACATGCCGCTGAAACTGGCTGACAAACAGTCGGTTCTGGAGATGGCCGACGTTAACGAACGCCTGGAATATCTGATGGCGATGATGGAGTCGGAAATCGACCTGTTACAGGTTGAGAAACGTATCCGTAATCGCGTTAAGAAACAGATGGAAAAAAGCCAGCGTGAGTACTATCTGAATGAGCAGATGAAGGCTATTCAGAAAGAGCTGGGCGAAATGGATGATGCGCCAGACGAAAACGAAGCGCTGAAGCGTAAAATAGATGCGGCTAAAATGCCGAAAGAGGCGCGCGAAAAAACGGAAGCCGAACTACAGAAGCTGAAAATGATGTCTCCGATGTCTGCTGAAGCGACCGTGGTACGTGGCTATATCGACTGGATGGTTCAGGTTCCGTGGAATGCCCGAAGCAAGGTGAAGAAAGATCTGCGCCAGGCCCAGGAAATTCTCGATACCGACCATTACGGTCTGGAGCGCGTTAAAGATCGCATTCTTGAGTACCTCGCGGTTCAAAGCCGTGTGAATAAGCTTAAGGGGCCAATTCTGTGCCTGGTAGGGCCTCCTGGGGTGGGTAAAACCTCTCTGGGGCAGTCCATCGCCCGGGCAACCGGTCGTAAATACGTGCGCATGGCATTAGGCGGCGTACGTGATGAGGCTGAAATCCGCGGCCACCGCCGGACTTACATTGGCTCAATGCCAGGTAAGCTTATCCAGAAAATGGCTAAGGTTGGGGTACGTAACCCGCTGTTCCTGCTTGATGAAATCGACAAGATGTCATCCGACATGCGCGGCGATCCGGCCTCTGCTCTGCTGGAAGTTCTGGATCCGGAACAGAACGTCACCTTTAACGATCATTACCTGGAAGTGGATTACGATCTCTCCGACGTGATGTTTGTGGCGACCTCTAACTCCATGAATATTCCAGCACCTTTGCTGGATCGTATGGAAGTTATTCGTCTGTCTGGCTACACCGAAGATGAGAAACTGAATATTGCTAAACGTCACCTGCTGACTAAGCAGATTGAGCGTAATGCGCTGAAAAAAGGCGAACTGACCGTCGACGACAGCGCCATTATCGGCATTATTCGTTACTACACTCGTGAAGCCGGGGTCCGTGGTCTGGAGCGTGAAATCTCTAAACTGTGCCGTAAGGCGGTTAAACAGCTGCTGCTGGATAAAACGCTTAAGCACATTGAGATTAATGGCGACAACCTGAAAGACTATCTGGGCGTACAGCGCTTCGATTATGGCCGTGCTGACGATCAGAACCGCATTGGTGAAGTAACCGGCCTTGCGTGGACGGAAGTTGGCGGTGACCTGCTGACAATTGAAACTGCCTGCGTACCGGGTAAAGGTAAGCTGACTTATACCGGTTCTCTGGGCGAAGTTATGCAGGAGTCTATCCAGGCGGCGCTGACCGTGGTGCGCGCGCGTGCCGATAAGCTCGGGATTAACCCGGACTTCTACGAAAAACGCGACATCCACGTGCACGTACCTGAAGGGGCTACGCCGAAAGACGGGCCGAGCGCCGGTATCGCAATGTGTACCGCGCTGGTTTCCTGCTTGACCGGTAACCCGGTGCGTGCCGATGTGGCAATGACCGGTGAGATTACTCTGCGTGGCCAGGTTCTTCCTATCGGTGGCCTGAAAGAGAAACTGCTGGCAGCTCACCGCGGCGGTATCAAAACGGTGCTGATCCCGGATGAGAACAAGCGTGATTTGGAAGAGATTCCAGACAATGTTATTGCCGATCTGGACATTCATCCGGTCAAGAGCATTGAGCAGGTGCTGACGCTGGCGCTGCAGAATTCCCCTTCCGGGATGGAAGTCGCTACGGCAAAATAGTGACCTGACGCAAGCCCATCAATAAAACCTATGCTGGCAAGTGATTTCTTACTTGCCAGCTTTTTTTTGTCTGGCTAAGTTAAACAGGCCTTGTCTGAAACAGAGGATGTCCTTGAGACGGGTGTTGTAAGGGCATGAAGGGCCTGATATAACTTTTGCGCGGTCGTGTCATGAAGGATTCAGGCGCGATATAAATAAAAAAGTGAGGAAGAGAAGAGTGAATAAATCTCAACTGATAGACAAAATTGCCGCGGGTGCCGATATTTCTAAAGCAGCGGCTGGACGTGCCTTAGATGCATTACTGGTATCTGTAACTGAATCTCTGCAGTCCGGAGATGATGTAGCTTTAGTTGGTTTTGGTACTTTCTCGGTTCGTGAACGCGCTGCTCGTACAGGCCGTAACCCACAGACCGGTAAAGAAATCGCGATTGCAGCGGCTAAAGTTCCGGGTTTCCGCGCTGGTAAAGCGCTGAAAGACGCGGTTAACTAATGTCGGCTTCCGCTTAGGCGGAAGAAAATCGAAGAATAGCGAGGGTACATCGCAAGATGTGCCTTTTTTATTTGCTCGCGCCGGACTTTATTCGCGATTCGGGCTGACAACAGGCCGGTTTTCTTGTCAAAATACGCCTTTATGCGTGGCCATCGTCGGAGTAACCGCGAAGAGCATCCCGGCTGCGTTAAGTTGGTACATTACAGCGGAGTGTTGCAACACCATGATGGACAATTTACGTGCGGCGTCTAACCACATCGTACTCAAGATCATTCTGGGGTTGATTATCCTGTCATTTATTTTGACCGGTGTAGGCAACTACCTGATTGGCGGCAGCAGTAACTATGCCGCAAAGGTAAATGGCCAGGAAATCAGCCGTTCCCAGTTCGAAAACGCGATGGCCGGAGAGCGTAACCGCCTGCAACAGCAGCTGGGTGACCGTTATTCCGATCTGGCGAGCAACCAGGGTTACATGAACTCAATGCGCCAACAGATCCTGCAACGTCTTATTGACGAAAGTCTGTTGGATCAATATGCGCATAAGCTGGGCCTGGGTATCAGCGATGAGCAGGTGAAGCAGGCAATCTTCCGCGAGCAGGCTTTCCAGAGCAACGGTCATTTCGATAACGCCCGCTATAACGCTATCCTTGGCAACATGGGCATGAGCGCCGATCAGTACGCACAGGCGCTGCGCAACCAGCTTACCACTCAGCAGCTTGTCAACGCTGTGGTGGGTACCGATTTTATGCTGACTGGCGAGACCGATGAACTGGCGGCTCTGGTCGCTCAGCAGCGTGTAGTACGTGCAGCCACTATTAATCTGGATACTTTGGCTGACAAACAGCAGGCTAGCGATCAGGAAATCAGCGCCTACTATGCTCAGCATAAAGACAGCTTTATTTCCCCAGAGCAGTTCCGCGTAAGCTACATCAAGCTGGATGCCGCTTCGATGACCGAAAACGTCACCGATCAGGAAATTCAGGCCTATTACGATGAGCACCAGGATCAGTTTACTCAGCCTGCCCGCTATCGTTACAGCGTGATTCAGACCAAATCTGAACCGGAAGCCAAAGCGGTTCTCGATGAGCTGAATAAAGGTGGTGACTTCGCCAAACTGGCACAGAGTAAATCAACCGATATCATTTCAGCGCGTAAAGGCGGTGATATGGGATGGCTTGATGGCGCGACTATTCCTGATGAACTGAAAAATGCCGGCCTGAAAGACAAAGGCCAGCTATCAGGCGTTATCAAATCATCGGTTGGTTTCCTGGTGGCACGCCTGGATGACGTTCAACCGCAGCAGGTTAAACCGCTGGCTGATGTACGCGCTGCCGTTAGCGATAAAGTGAAGCAGGATAAAGGCGTTGACGCATTCTATGCGCTGCAACAGAAAGTTAGCGATGCAGCCAGCAATGATAACGAGTCACTGGCTGGCGCTGAAAAAGCCGCAGGCGTGAAAGCGTCCGAAACCGGATGGTTTGGTCGCGACAATGTGCCTGAGGAGCTGAACTTTAAACCGGTAACCGATATCGTCTTTAACGGCGGTCTGATTGGTGAAAACGGCACGCCAGGCAGCAATTCCGACATTATCACCGTTGATGGCGATCGCGCTTTCGTGGTGCGTATTGCTGAGCATAAAGCCGAGTCCGTCAAACCACTGGATCAGGTTCGTCCTCAGGTTGTTGCCGCGGTGAAACACCAGAAAGCGGAGCAGCAGGCTAAGCTAGACGCCGACAAACTGCTGGCAGCCTTGAAGGCGGGTAAGGGCGATGAAGCCATGAAGAGCGCTGGTCTGAGCTTTGGCGAGCCGAAGACCCTGAATCGTATGGGACAGGATCCTATTACTCAGGCTGCTTTCTCGCTGGCTATGCCTGGCAAAGATAAACCGAGCTACGGCGTAGGTAACGATATGCAGGGCAACGTCGTTCTGTTGGCTTTGGATAAAGTATTGACTGGAACCATGCCGGAAGATCAAAAGAAAGCGATGGTGAATGGCATTACTCAAAACAATGCCCAGGTCGCCTTTGAAGCTCTGATGGCTAACCTGCGTAAAGAAGCGAAGATCAAAATGGGCGATATCGTCGACCAGCAGCAATAATCTGGAGCCGGGCTCCAGAGCACTGCAACTTCGTGCAATATTCAAAGGCCGCTTTCGCGGCCTTTTCCATATCTGAAATCCGTCATTTGTTCTCCTGAATTGTGTTTGCCACCATGAACCGGTCAGCTAACGACACTAACTAACAACAAGGAGAAGTAAATGAACACCTTCCAAAAATACTGTCTGGCTCCGGTTATGGTTCTGGGATTTTTATCTCTATCGCCGCAGGCTTTGGCTGCACCAGCTGCGGGTAGCGCCTCAGAGGCTAAATCTCACCAGGTCGTAAAACCTGTAGCCCCGGCTCAGGATGGCATACAGCTAAGTATCAATAGTGCCAGCGCTGAAGAGCTTGAGCAGCTGCTTTCTGGTGTGGGGGCTAAAAAGGCGCAGGCAATTGTCAGTTATCGCGAATCTCATGGGCCGTTTAAAGCTCTTGATGAACTGCGTAACGTGCCGGGGTTTGGCCCGGCTTTGGTGGAACGTAATCTGCCGCACCTCAAACTTTAAGCTGGCGTTAATAGCAGCAGTATCATTTTTTGCTATTCTCTAGAGGTCATACCAGTTGGTGTGGCCCCTATATTAATAACAGAAGGTTGGTGCTATGCAGACACAGATAAAAGTTCGGGGATTTCATCTTGATGTTTACCAGCATGTGAATAACGCGCGCTATCTTGAGTTCCTCGAAGAGGCGCGTTGGGACGGGCTGGAGCATCAGGAGGGCTTTCACTGGATGACCAGCAACAACATCGCATTTGTGGTGGTGAATATTAATATCAACTATCGCAAGCCTGCGCTGTTGGGTGAGGTGTTAACCGTAACCAGCCGCCTCGAGCAGATTAACGCAAAAAGCGGAGTGTTGAGCCAGGTGATTACTCGTGAACCGGATGGTAGCCCGGTTGCTGATGCACTGGTGACTTTTGTCTGTATCGATCTGCGTACTCAGAAAGCGCTGGCTATTGAAGGGGAATTAAAAGAGAAGCTGTCGTTAATGATTGAGTAACGGTTGCTATCGCTAAGCATGGCAGGTTAGTAGAGTACCCGTCGGTGGGGTAAACACCGACGGGTGAATATTACTTCAGCGCGGTTTTTTGTTTCATGGCGTTCATTACGCCTGCCTTATCGGCCAGATATTGCTCCAGGCCGTTAGCGCGCAGGTGACAGGCGGCACATTCACCGCAGCCATCGCCCTGAATGCCGTTGTAACAGGTTAGCGTTTCCTTGCGCACCAGCTCAAGGCTGTTCCAGTAGTCGGCCAGCGCCCAGGTTTCCGCTTTATTCAGCCACATCAGCGGCGTTTCAAAGCGTACATCGCGGGCCATTCCTAAACTTACCGCATGGTTAAGCGCCTTAACAAACTCATCGCGGCAGTCGGGATAGCCAGAGAAATCGGTCTCGCATACACCGGTTATTACCGCTTCTGCCTTAACTTGATAAGCATAGATAGCGGCAAGGGTCAGGAACAGGATATTGCGCCCGGGAACAAAGGTATTGGGAATACCATCGGCATCGGGCTGATAGTCCGGGACAGGGATGCTGTCGCGAGTCAGGCTGCTTACCGCCAGCTCATTGAGGAGGGTTACGTCCAGCACCTTATGGGCAACCGCGCCGAGTTTCATCGCCAGCGCTCTGGCTACATCGATTTCAGCACGATGGCGCTGACCATAATCGAAGGTAACGCAGTGCACCTCATCATATTGAGCGAGAGCCTGAATCAGACAAGTAGTGGAGTCCTGTCCACCGCTAAAAACGACAACAGCGCGTTTCATAATTAACCTTTAATAATCATATCCGGTGACTATGGTAGCGCGTTGCTATCTTCTTCTCCACCGTGGGGCTCCGGCGGCGGCAGCCAGGCCTGTGAGAAGTCGAACCAGCCGCGTGCGTTGAGTGAAATACCATTAACGCCCGGCGGGGCGCTAATCTGATAATGATAGTGAAAGAGTGGCATGATGATGCCGTTTTCCATCAGACTATGCATCACCTGTTGGAGAGAACTTTCACGCTTGTGGATATCTGGCTGGCCCTGAACGTCGTCCAGCGTGCTTTGCAGCTGCTGTCGGTGCTGTTCCGGCAGCAGGCAAGCCCAGAGCAGATTGCAGCGTAGCCATTGCTCCAGGGTCCAGGCTGGTGATTCACCAATCAGGCGGTCGCCCATCACCAAATCGATTCCGTGCAACTGACGGGGATCTTCCCAGCTTTTAGCATCATAGAAGTGCAGACTCAGCTCGCAGCCCTCGAGGGCCAGCTGTTCTTTCAGGCGCTGAGCCATAGCGTGTAGCTCAATTGGCAGATGATAGGCCAGGCTCATCTTCGCAGGCAGAGGCACTCGTGGTTCAAGAGGATAATCAGGTATCGGCCAGCCTGGGAGCATGGCATGGCTTTGACTTATCAGGCTGGCCTCTAGCGGTAACGTTTCAACGAGCTTGTAGTGCTGAATCAGCGCCATCACGTAGCGGGCTTGTTTGGTATTGAGTTTATCGCCAGGGCGTATAGCCAGATAGCAAAAGCCAAGACTCAGGCTGCGGCTCACAGGGCGTAGCGCCACCATTTGGGTCTGCTCGCCTACGGCGATTTGCACCGGGTGGCGGCAGCTGGTACCCATTTGCTGTTCAAACAGTTCGGGCGTAATCCAGAACTCGATGGCGTTAAGCAGGGGTAGAGTAAGGTGATAGCTCTCATGGCATTCCAGTCTGACCTGACTATTGTTTTGGTGCGTTAGCCTAAAAGGGCCGCAGCCTCTGGCATTGTCATTTGGATGGGCCAGCCGACAGCAATAGCTGGCAAGCCGATAGGGTAGCCAATAATCTGGCCGGGTAAGACGGATGCGCAGGCACTGACTGGCGGGTATATCGATTGCGGCTACGCCCAAAAATTGTTGCCGCATCAAAGGGAGCCGAATGAGCTGGTTTAGTCGATGGCATAACTGGTCTTCCGATACCCGGCTGCCATCGTGCCAGCGCAGAGTCGGGCGCAGGAAAAATCGCCATTCGGTGCCTTTTTCATCCACCATCCAGTGATGGGCCATATCCGGCTGCGGTAAATCTGAATTGTCGACAAAGCGAGTCAGGCCACTTAATACCTGGCTTGCCAGATGCTGTTCCGCTCTCCCGGCCTGAAAACCTGGCTGTAATGGATCCAGAGGGCGGTAATAAGGGATTCGTAACGTAGACAGTGAGTTCAGCCACCGTCCGCCCATCAGGGGGCTAAGGGTCTGGCGTAGCTGTTCGGGTGCCAGCTGTGCCAGAGCCTGCACCGCATCGCTGGCTCCGGAGGCCAGCGCGTGCTCCAGTAAAATTGCGCGCTGGGCATCTGGCGTGGTGTAAAAGGATAGCGTGCCGCGCTTTCCGCGACCGCTGTTTGATTGCCACCGGAGCCACCCCCAGTCGCTGAACTGGCGCAACAGAGTGCGCATATGGCGTTCGCTGCAAAAACAGTGCCCGGCCAGCTCCCCCACGGTAACTAATTCTGGCTTTCCTTGTGTGGCTTGCCACAGCCGGGTGAACTGGTTCAGGCGATTAAGTTTGCGCATTGGATTACCTGTCCCTGAAGTTAAATGCGGAACAATTCTGCTTATAGTGTTCACTATTTGTTCCGGATATAACAGGCCATACTGCCCGGCATGTTAGCGGCATCACAGAGGAATAAAGATATGGCTAAACTGGCGGCGTTTGATATGGATGGCACGCTTCTGCTGCCCGACCACAGTCTGGGTAATAAAACTATATCTACCCTTAAGCGTGTAAGCGAACGGGGCGTGACGCTGGCTTTCGCAACCGGTCGCCATGCGCTGGATATGGTAAAAATCCTCGGTAATGCCGATCTCAATGCTTTTCTAATTACCGGTAATGGCACCCGAATCCACAGCCGGGAAGGGGAGTTGCTGCATAGCGATGATTTAGCACCAGAAGTGGCTGAAATAGTGCTGCACAGCCATTGGGATACCTCCGCCAGCCTGCACGTATTTAATGATAAAGGATGGTTTACCGCACAACCGGTGCCGGAGATGCTGGCGGCACATGCCGATAGCGGCTTCGCTTATCAGTTGATGGACTTACGTCGTCTGCCTGCTTATGACGTGACCAAAGCCTGCTTCTGCGGGGAGCATGAAGATTTATTGCGTCTGCGTATTCAGCTAAATGAAACGCTGCATGGCCGGGCTAATATTTGCTTCTCGGCATGGGAGTGCCTTGAGGTACTGCCGTTGGCCAGTAACAAAGGAAGTGCCCTGCAGATACTGGGGCAGCAAATAGGGCTGAATATGTCTGATTGCATGGCATTTGGTGATGCCATGAATGATAAAGAGATGCTGGCAGGCGTTGGCCGCGGCTTTATCATGGGCAACGCCATGCCTGAACTGAAGGCAGCATTGCCACACTTACCGATTATTGGTCACTGCCGCCAGCAGGCAGTCTCTCACTATTTAACACATTGGCTGGAGACGCCACACCTCACTTATTCCCCCGAGGTTTAAGGCATTGCCGCCGCCAGCCGGGTATCAACCCGGCTTTTTTCATTCTGAGGCGCGCGATTTAAATTATTTAGCTGCTCTTTCCACGAAGACAGATCGCCGATATTCTCAGCCACCCATTCCGGGTTGTAATAGGTTTCGAGATAACGCTCCCCGCTGTCGCACAGAAGCGTAACAATAGCACCCTGCTGTCCGTTGTCGCGCATACGCTGAGCCAGGTTAAGCGCTCCCCAAACATTAGTACCCGTAGATGCCCCCACTTTGCGGCCTAGCTGCCCCTCCAGCCAGTGGGCGGTGGCGACGCTGGCGCCATCGGCAACGCGCAGCATCTCATCTACCACGCCAGGAATAAAAGATGGCTCTACGCGTGGTCGACCAATGCCTTCAATGCGGCTGCCTTTATCGCTGCGCAGCTGGCTGTCGCCCTGTTTCCAGTAGTCCATAAAAACTGAGTTTTCAGGGTCTACTACCATCAGACGGGTATTATGCCCTTGAAAACGCAAATAACGACCAATGGTTGCAGACGTGCCACCGGTACCGGCGCTCATAACAATCCACGAAGGCACCGGATTTGGTTCATGTGACATCTGGCGGAAAATGCTATCGGCGATGTTGTTATTTCCGCGCCAGTCGGTAGCGCGCTCGGCATAGGTAAACTGATCCATGTAGTGGCCATTAAGATCGCGGGCCAGTTTTTCTGAGGCGGCGTATATTTCGCACGCGCTATTCACAAAGTGGCAACGACCGCCGTAGAACTCAATCTGTTCAATTTTGCGTCGGGCTGTGCAGGCTGGCATCACGGCAATAAACGGCAGCCCCAATAGCCGGGCAAAGTAGGCCTCGGACACAGCGGTAGAGCCAGATGATGCCTCGATAATCGGTGTACCCTGTTTTATCCAGCCGTTACACAAGGCATATAAAAATAGAGAACGGGCCAGCCGATGCTTCAGGCTGCCGGTTGGATGAGTACTTTCATCTTTAAGATACAATGGGATACCTGAAAAACCCGGCAGGTTAAGGCGGATGAGGTGGGTATCAGCCGAACGTTGATAGTCTGCGTTAATTTCGCGAATAGCCTGGCTTATCCAAACAGAGTTCATGAGGGCAGAGTTCCTTTGTCTATTTGTGCCTATCCTGACGTAATTTTGGGAAAAAAAGATTATTATTTAAGCTCGTTTTTCCTTGTTCTATAGAAAAATATTCTCTCTTATGACTATGTTGGATAAAACTGACCGCGAGCTGCTGCGGCTGTTACAAGCCGACTGCACTCTATCGCTTCAGGCTTTGGCTGAGGCCGTCAATCTGACCACCACCCCGTGCTGGAAACGGCTGAAGCGGCTGGAGGATGAAGGCATTTTGGTGGGGCGGGTAGCGTTGCTGGACCCCGAGAAACTGGATCTCGGCTTGACTGCTTTTGTGCTTATCAAAACGCAGCAGCATAGTAGCAGTTGGTATAACAAGTTTGTGGCTGAAGTTACCGAGATGCCTGAAGTTTTGGGCTTCTGGCGGATGGCCGGAGAGTATGACTATCTCATCCGGGTGCAGGTGGCGGATATGAAACGCTATGATGACTTCTATAAAAAACTTGTTAACAGCGTTCCGGGTCTGTCCGACGTAACTTCGAGTTTTGCCATGGAACAGATAAAATACACCACGGCATTACCTCTTTAGCGGCTTAGCTCTCCGTTACTGTCTTATAGCTCTTATATATCAGGAACCTACTGGTGCGTTTATTTGCTCAATTAAGCTGGTATTTTACGCGTGAATGGCGGCGCTATTGCGGTGCGGTTGCGCTGCTTATCGTTATCGCTATTTTGCAGTTAATTCCGCCGAAACTGGTGGGAGTGATTGTGGATGGCGTCACGCGCCAAAACTACTCATCGCGTCAGATCCTGGCCTGGATTGGCGTCATCGCGGCGATAGCCGTGGTGGTTTACCTACTGCGTTATGTATGGCGAGTATTGTTATTTGGAGCCTCTTACCAGTTGGCCGTGGAGCTGCGGGAACGTTTTTATCATCAGCTAAGCCGCCAGCATCCGGCATTTTATGGCCGCCATCGTACCGGTGATTTAATGGCCCGGGCGACAAACGATGTCGATCGCGTGGTTTTTGCCGCAGGTGAGGGGGTACTAACCCTGGTAGACTCGATGGTGATGGGCTGCGCCGTGCTGGTGGTGATGAGCACACAAATCAGCTGGCAGCTTACTATTCTGGCGCTGCTCCCGATGCCAATCATGGCCATATTAATCAAGCGCTATGGCGACATTCTGCATAATCGTTTTAAAGCGGCCCAGGCAGCATTTTCATCATTAAATGACCGAACTCAGGAAAGCCTGACTGGTATTCGGATGATTAAATCTTTTGGTCTGGAAGACCGTCAGTCGGCTCTTTTTGCTGCCGATGCTAAAGATACCGGCGAAAAAAACCTGAAAGTGGCGCGCATCGACGCCCGCTTTGATCCCACTATTTATGTCGCAATTGGTATGGCTAACCTGCTGGCCGTGGGCGGCGGTAGCCTGCTGGTTTTCCGTGGTGATTTGACACTCGGCCAGTTGACCAGTTTTATGATGTATCTCGGGCTGATGATTTGGCCCATGCTGGCGCTGGCATGGATGTTCAATATCGTCGAGCGCGGTAGCGCTGCTTATAGCCGTATCCAGTCATTATTGTCTGAGGACCCGGCGGTCCCGGATGGTGAAGTGTCCTTACCTGAAGGACGCGGTGATCTGGTTGCTGAAATTGATGCTTTTAATTTCCCAGGTATCGAACATCCGGCTCTGAGGGATATTCACTTTCGTCTTGAGCCGGGGAAAATGCTGGGGCTGTGTGGGCCTACCGGAGCTGGTAAGTCAGCACTACTGGGCCTCATCCAGCGTCACTATGATGTTTCACGCGGAGAGATAAGTTACCACGGGCTGTCTCTTTCACGGCTGCGCCTTGATGACTGGCGCGCCCGTCTGGCCGTTGTGAGCCAGACGCCGTTTCTATTTTCTGACACGGTAGCAGGCAATATCGCTCTTGGCAGGCCAGATACCAGCCAGCAAGAGATTGAGCGGGTCGCAAAGCTTGCCTGTGTTCATGATGATATTTTGCGCCTGCCACAAGGTTATGAAACCGAAGTGGGTGAGCGCGGCGTGATGCTCTCCGGTGGTCAAAAGCAGCGTATCTCCATTGCGCGAGCGCTACTGCTAAATGCCGAAATTTTGATCCTCGATGACGCGCTATCGGCCGTCGACGGACGTACCGAACACACTATCCTGCACAACCTGCGCGAGTGGAGCCAGGGGCGGACGGTTATCATTAGCGCCCATCGGCTGTCGGCATTGACCGAAGCGGATGAAACCCTGGTATTGCAGCATGGGCAAATAGCTCAGCGCGGTTCCCATAACCAGCTTTTGAATGAAGCCGGGTGGTATCAGGATATGTATCGTTATCAACAGCTAGAAGCGGCGCTGGACGGTGAGCGGGATAGCGAGCCTCAGGAGGCGGCAGATGCGTAGTTTTGCCCAATTATGGCCGACATTGCGGCGGCTGCTGGCCTATGGCTCCCCGTGGCGTAAGGCATTGCTGACTGCGATTGGTATGCTTTGGCTGGCCGCCGCCGCCGAGGTCTCCGGGCCAGTACTGATAAGTTACTTCATTGATAATATGGTGGCCCGCCATCACATGCCGTATGCACTGGTTGCGGGACTTGCCGCGAGTTATGTACTGCTGCAGGCCGGAGCCGCTCTATTGCACTACGGGCAATCGCTGCTATTTAACCGGGTTGCGGTTGGCGTGGTGCAGCAGTTACGTAGCGATGTCATGGACGCCGCGTTGCGTCAGCCCTTAAGCGCTTTTGATACTCAGCCGGTTGGGCAACTCATCTCCCGAGTGACTAACGATACTGAAGTGATTCGCGATCTATATGTTACGGTCGTGGCCACCGTGCTACGTAGCGCAGCGCTTATCGGCGCGATGCTGGTGGCGATGTTCAGCCTCGACTGGCGAATGGCCTGCGTGGCGCTGGCTATTTTCCCCGCCGTATTAACCGTTATGGTGATTTATCAGCGTCTGAGCACTCCGATCATCCGTCGGATGCGTGACTATCTGGCGCGGATAAATGACGGTTTTAACGAAATGATTAGCGGTATGGCGGTGATTCAGCAATTTCGTCAGCAGCAGCGTTTTGGTAAGCAACTGGCGGAGTCCAGTCTGGCTCACTACCAGGCACGGATGCAAACCTTACGCCTGGATGGATTTTTGTTGCGTCCATTGCTGAGCTTATTTTCAGCTCTGGTTCTGTGTGGGTTGTTGCTGTTGTTTGGTTTTTCCTCCAGAGGGGCGATTGAGGTCGGCGTGCTATATGCATTCATCAGCTATCTTGGCCGCCTGAATGAACCGCTGATTGAACTGACGACCCAACAATCAATGATGCAACAGGCCGTTGTGGCAGGGGAGCGCGTATTCGAGTTAATGGACCGTCCGCGTCAAACCTTTGGTGATGATAACCGCCCGCTTGGCACGGGTTCAGTTTCTATCAGGAACCTGACCTTTGCCTACCAGCCGGGCCGTCCGGTGCTAAAAGATATCTCTCTCGAAGTGGCCGACAGAAGCTTTGTAGCGCTGGTCGGTCATACCGGCAGCGGTAAAAGTACACTGGCAAGCCTGCTGATGGGCTACTATCCGGTTCCGCCGGAGTCGATACTGTTGGATAACCGGCCATTGGAGAGTCTTACCCATGAAGCGTTGCGTCAGGGGATAGCTATCGTGCAGCAGGAGCCGGTCGTGCTGGCGGACTCGTTCTTCATTAATGTCTCTTTGGGGCGCGAAATCAGCGAACAGCAGGTTTGGGATGCGCTGGAGACGGTGCAGCTTGCCGAACTGGCTCGCGGTCTGCCAGATGGCCTGCATAGCCAGTTGGGAGAGCAGGGGAATACCCTCTCGGTTGGCCAAAAACAGCTGCTGGCGCTGGCAAGGGTATTGGTTGCTCCGCCACAGATTTTGATTCTTGATGAAGCGACCGCTAGCATTGATTCCGGTACAGAGCGGGCCATTCAGCGTGCGCTATCGCTATTACGTCAGCACACTACGTTGTTGGTTATTGCTCACCGGTTATCGACCATCGTGGAGGCCGACACGATCCTGGTGCTCCATCGGGGCGAAGCGGTTGAACGTGGCTCTCATCAACAGTTACTGGCGCAGCGCGGACGTTACTGGCAGATGTATCAGCTCCAGCTGGCGGGCCAGGCGCTATCAGAGCAAGAGGCGGCAGAACTCACCGCTTAATTATTGCGCACCACCGCAGCGCAATGCACCGCGGTGGCGCTCTGGCATAAATCGCGTAACAATTTTAAATGCATCATGGTGGTGCATTTTATTTACCTGCCGCTATTCCTGCTATTTACTCCAGCTTCTTACTCCTTATTTACCCCGCCAACTTGCTGAGTTACAGAGGTTTTCAATTTCTGGCACGGCTCTTGCTTTTGTCTCAGTGTACTTAGCCGCGCAAGCGATACTGACTGAGGGGAAATTATGAAGCTGGTTACCGTGGTCATAAAACCATTCAAACTTGAAGATGTTCGTGAAGCACTATCCTCCATTGGCATTCAGGGCCTGACGGTAACCGAAGTAAAAGGATTCGGGCGTCAGAAGGGGCACGCGGAGCTGTATCGCGGAGCCGAATATAGCGTCAATTTTCTGCCAAAAGTAAAAATCGACGTCGCCATCGCCGACGATCAGCTGGATGAAGTTATCGATATTGTCACCAAAGCGGCCTACACCGGGAAAATTGGTGATGGGAAAATTTTTGTCGCTGAATTGCAGAGAGTTATCCGCATTCGTACCGGCGAAGCTGACGAAGCCGCGCTCTGAGTTAAAGCCACTAAAAGGGTAGAGATGATGAAAAAAATTTCAGCAATATTAGCGGCTTCTCTGGCAACTTTGCCGGTGCTGGCTCAGGCGGCTCCTGCGGCAATCGACAAGGCCGATAACGGTTTTATGATGATTTGTACCGCGCTGGTGCTATTTATGACCATACCCGGCGTCGCGCTGTTTTATGGTGGCTTGCTGCGCGCTAAGAACGTTTTATCGATGTTAACTCAGGTATCGGTCACCTTTGCTCTGGTCTGCGTGCTGTGGGTGGTTTACGGCTATAGCCTGGCGTTTGGTACAGGCGGTAACTTCTTCGGAAATGTCGACTGGGTGATGCTGAAAAACATTGAACTGACGGCGGCCATGGGCAGTATCTACCAGTATATTCACGTAGCGTTTCAGGGATCATTTGCCTGTATTACCGTGGCGCTGATTGTTGGGGCTATTGCTGAGCGAATCCGTTTTTCAGCAGTGCTGATTTTTGTCGCCATATGGCTGACATTCTCCTACCTGCCGATTGCGCATATGGTCTGGGGCGGCGGTTTGCTCGGGAGCCACGGGGCGCTGGATTTTGCTGGCGGTACCGTTGTGCATATCAACGCCGCCGTTGCCGGTCTGGTTGGCGCGTGGCTACTGGGTAAGCGGGTTGGATTCGGCAAAGAAGCATTCAAGCCTCATAACCTGCCTATGGTTTTCATTGGTACCGCGGTGCTCTATATCGGTTGGTTTGGCTTTAATGCCGGTTCTGCGGCAGCAGCTAACGAAATCGCCGGCCTGGCATTTGTGAATACCGTGGTCGCCACCGCAGCGGCGATTCTGGCCTGGATATTTGGTGAGTGGGCCGCGCGCGGTAAACCTTCGCTGCTGGGAGCCTGTTCCGGAGCAATTGCGGGCCTGGTGGGTGTTACCCCTGCCTGTGGCTACGTTGGGGTTGGAGGGGCGCTGATTATTGGCCTGGTCTCCGGTCTGGCGGGCCTTTGGGGGGTAACGGTGCTAAAACGCTGGCTGCGTGTAGATGACCCTTGCGATGTGTTTGGCGTCCACGGTGTATGCGGGATTGTCGGCTGCATTCTGACCGGTGTCTTTGCTTCCAGCTCGCTCGGCGGCGTAGGCTATGCGGAAGGCGTTACTATGGGCCATCAGGTTCTGGTACAGATAGAAAGCGTGCTGCTGACCCTGGTATGGTCAGGTGTCGTTGCCTGGATAGCTTTTAAAGTCGCTGCGGTTATCGTTGGGCTGCGGGTTAGCGAAGAGCAGGAGCGCGAAGGGCTGGATGTTAACAGCCACGGCGAAAATGCCTACAACTCCTGAGTGGCAAAATACTGATGTAAAAAAACCAGCCTGCGGGCTGGTTTTTTATTGGTTTTTGGCGGAGGGGGGAGTAGTGCGTCAGGCCTTGTGGCTGCGCATAACGCCTTCCTGAACGGTGGAAGCTACCAGTTCGCCGCTCTGAGAGTAAAACTCGCCGCGCACAAAGCCGCGGGCGCTGGAAGCAGATGTGCTCTCTACGCTGTACAGCAACCACTCATTCAGGCTGAAAGGGCGGTGGAACCACATGGAGTGATCGATAGTGGCGACCTGCATTCCTGGCTCCAGAAATCCGACGCCGTGAGGCTGTAGAGCGACCGGCAGGAAATTAAAATCAGAAGCATAGCCCAATAGCTGTTGATGGAGCTGGATGTCATCCGGTACCGGGCCGTTGGCGCGCAGCCATACCTGACGCTGTGGTTTATCCACATGGCCTTTTAACGGGTTATGGAACACCACGGGGCGGAACTCCAGTGGCCGTTCGCTAAGGAATTTTTCGCGGGCGCGCTCGGGAATAAATTTCTCCAGTGAACGGGCGATATCGCTCTCAGACGGTAAATTGTCCGGAGCCGGAGCGGCCGGCATTGGTTTTTGATGCTCAAACCCCGACTCGGGAGCCTGGAACGAGGCCGTCATATAAAAAATTGGCTTACCGTTTTGCACGGCGGCTACCCGACGGGCGCTAAAGCTATTGCCATCGCGGAGCACTTCAACGTCGTAAATAATAGGTTTTTGGCTATCACCGGGGCGCAAAAAATAGCTATGGAATGAGTGTACCAGCCGCTCTTCAGGGACCGTTTGTTTGGCGGCGAATAGGGCCTGGCCTACGACTTGCCCGCCAAAGACCTGACGTAGCCCTAAATCTTCGCTCTGGCCGCGAAACAGACCCTCTTCGATTTTTTCAAGATTTAATAAGGTTAAAAGACGGGTAAGAGCCTGACTCATTCTGTTCCTCATGATTGTCAGCGTGCCTGGGGCGCAAAAGTTAAGACACATTATAACCGATTATGGACTAAGACTTATTCCTGAAACCGGCCGTTGCCTCTGGATGTGCTTGGTAAAACAGAGAGATATTCTGAATTATTGCCCAGTGCCAGGCGGAAACGGTAACACTGTGCCACACTTATTGACGATAAATATGTTTTAGCCACTCAACCGGATGGGATCACATCCTTTCGGTGCATTAAAAAGGAGAAATTAATGAAAGTAGTGCACATGCTAAGTGGACTGGCGCTGGCCGTTGCTTTGGGTGGCTGCGCCGATGATAGCAGCTCAAATGTACCGGTTCCGGCTCCGGCCCCTGGCTCTCCGGAAGTCTCAATGCAAAATGCTATTCGACAGCCTAACGTCTCGGGGACCGTGTGGATCCGCCAGCGCGTGGCTTTACCGCCGAATGCCGTTTTGACCGTAACTTTGTCTGACGCCTCTATTGCTGATGCGCCGTCAAAAGTGCTGTCGCAAAAAGTTGTTCGTACCAACGGGAAGCAGGCACCATTCAGCTTTATTCTCCCGTTCAAACCTGCGGATATCAAACCTAATGCCCGCATATTGCTGAGTGCGGCAATTACGGTTGATGGCAAGCTGCTGTTTATCACCGATACTTTCCAGTCGGTTATCAATGGCGGAGGAACCAAAGCCGATCTGACGCTGGTTCCGGTAGAGCATCGCGCGGTGCCAATTCAGTCGGGAAGTGGGGCTGCCACCACCGTACCGAGTACCTCGCCAACTCAGGTAACTCCATCTTCAGCCGTTCCGGCTCCGACTACGTATTAATCTTGTCTTCAGCGCCTGTTCAATATGCAGGCGCTGCTCTCTTTTCTGCATATGCGGCAAAAAGGCTGGTCTCTTAGTACGGGGAAATCCTTATATTGATTCCGGGAGCTACTCTCCCTCTTCGTAGCGCCAGCGGTAGCGCGATAGCTCAATCTCACCTTTGCCGCTTACTATCACTCCTTCGGAAAGTAGCGCCTGGCGCTGACGCTGAAGATCTGGCCCGGTCAGCGATATTGTACCGTGACGATTTACCACCCGATGCCATGGTAATCTGCTGCCTTCGGGCAAACGCTTTAGCACGCCGCCAACCTGGCGAGCCGCTCGCGGTGAACCCGCCAGTCGTGCCACCTCGCCATAAGTGGTTACCCGGCCTTCGGGGATAGCCGCAACTATCTGAAAAATACGCTCAGCAAATGTAGGGACTGATTCCATATATCCTCCTGCCTGCTAAGCATAATTGGACTCGATCACAGTTAAAAGACGCCATTGCCTAATAAACCGGCACCCGGGTGAGGTGAGCTTGCAATTGTCGTTTCCAGACTGGATAATGCGGCCTGCGCGTTGAGATTCAACGCTCTCAATGGGGGCCCTGTTGGTTCTCCCGCAACGCTACTTTGTTTACCAGGTCAGGGCCGGAAGGCAGCAGCCAAAGCAGATGACGCGTGTGCCGGGATGTAGCTGGCAGGGCCCCCACCCATTTGTGCCGGCGGCACGCTCTCCTTCATCGATAACTTCTTTTCACGCACTGTATTTGTGCTGATGATTAAAGCCTGCAGCAATAAAATATTTAACGCAGCCGTGCCATCAAAATTATGTCGCAATATTGCCCGTCGCGCAGCGCCGCTTGCCGCTGAATACCTTCCTGCTCGAAGCCGAATTTGCGATACAGCTTCAGGGCCGGTTGGTTATCGCTAAAGACGCCCAGCTCAATCCGGGTGGCATTCAGCCAGTTAAAGGCATAATCGATGGCGCTGGATAGCAGGCAACTGCCTATTCCCTGGCCGCCATAATGTGGGTCTACGGCCATACCAAAACTCACAACGTGACGAATGCGTGGGCGAGGGCTGGTAAACAGCGTAATATCGCCGACTACCACGCCATCCACTTCTGCAACTAACGGGATTTTGCCTTCACTATCATAATCAGCCAGTTTTTGACGCCAGAACTCGAGGCTCGGGTAGGGGAGTTGCAAAGTATTGGTGTAAACCTGGGGTTGTGAATAGATGCGCTGATAATCAGCGGCATCGTCCGGGGTGCCGCGCCGTATCGTGATATTCATATTGGCCTCGTTATATGAGTATCATTTCAGATTACCCGCTGACGGCGGTATTACAAAATGATTGTGGCCCGGGGTGGCGATGAGTGCCCATGATATTTTTCTCGTACCAGGCAAAAAACTCCTGTTTTGGCAATGCCTTGGAGTAGAGCCATCCCTGACCATATTCAACTCCGTAACGTACCAGCCAATCGGCCTGTGACTGGGTTTCGATCCCTTCGGCGATGAGTTTCAGATGCAGAGACTTTGCCATTTCGATGATATGAGGCGTGATGCTGTTGTATTCCAACGCATCGATAAATGATTTATCGATTTTTAAAATATCTATTTGCAGGGTTTGCAGATAGTTGAGGTTGGCATAGCCAGTACCAAAATCATCGATATAAATCGCATGTCCGGCGTCGTGGAAACGGCTAATGACCGGGGCTACCAGGCGAGGGTTAGCGAAACTGCGTTCGGTAATTTCAATCGCCACCTGGTGTGGTTTAACGTTCCAGCGTTGAACCTCAGTACTCAGAACCTGAAACATATGCTCGGTCTGCAGATCCTGCGCGGCAAGGTTTATCGAGACATGTTTATCGGGATTGGCTGAAAGCCAGGGCCCAAGATCATTTAGAACGTGGCGAATAATAAGCTCGGTAAGCGGCGTAATGAGCCCACTTTGTTCCGCAAGAGGAATGAAAACATTAGGCGTCAGCAGCGAACCATTGCGCAGCGGCCAGCGGACCAGAGCTTCAGCGCCTACGCATCGCCCGTCAGACAGGTTAATGACTGGCTGATAATGCATCTCGATGCGCCCGGCCTGAATCGCATTCTGTAATAAATACTGGGGTGACTGGAGCTGTTTGAGCATTTTACGGGTGATAAATCCGGCAATCAGGCTCAGGCCCAGCCCCAGTGGCAGCCAAATATAAAGCTGCTTCATCCACCCGCCTTCCATCGGCATTACCGAAGACCAGGTAATAATCGAAATATTTTGCGGCTTCATCTTATGCACGATGTAAATGATGCCGTTGTGAGTAAAGCGGTTGGTTTCGCTCTTGCGAGCCAGCTCGATAACTTCAGGTTCCAGCGAACTACTGCTGGCAATGGGGTAATTCAGGTTCAGGTTAACTAACGCCGCGTTCAGCACATTAGAACCGTAAGTCGAAGTATCGATAAAGGCTTCGGGATGTACCAGAACAACGTAAGGTAGCTGGCTAAAAGCGACCATCTCACGGCTAATACCAAGGTTATTACGCAGCGTCAGCCAGACGTCGTACTTGCTATGGCCTAACTTGTCGTTCGTAGGAAAATCGGTGAGCTCGCCCAGCTCTTCGGATGAGGTACACTGCGGTTCGCCATTCTGCAGCCAGAAAACCTCCTGCACATGGCGGTACAGATAGATAATGCGCTGCATTGAGCGAATATGTGCAGGGGAACACGGTTGTCCATTCAGAGCCTGTAAATGGCGCAGGGCTTCATCACTGCGTTCAATGACCCGTTCGGCGCGGCGTTCAATACGCAGGGCAAAGTTATGCAGCTCATCTTCAAATTGTTGGTGCGAGTGACGGTGCGCCAGCCAGACGCTGAATGCGATTGGGAATAGCAATACAACGACCAGCAGGCCGATGATCATCCCGGAGAGATTGCGCGCCGTCATAGAGTATCCATCCTGATAAACTCACCCATTCCATAGTTGAGCGCTTCCTGATTGCCTCCGGCAGAAGCGTCTGGCGATTTGCTTGAACTAATTTCCTGCTTTGGTTATAGCAAATGTTTGCCGGGAAGGAGATGGTTATGGGCGCGGAAGCAATGGAAAGCGCAAATAGTGACAAGAGGGCCGGGATTGTGTGGTCAGTCCTTCAAAGCCGGGAGCATGCCCGGCGTTGAGTCATGTGGGATAGTCCTTGTCGATTAGCCGATACGCAATGCGCCAAGAGAGTGGCGCTGGACATCATGCTCGTCAAAATTATCGGCAGCCAGCCAGCGTTGAAAAGCACGATCGCACTGCGGCCATTCGCCATCGATAATGGAGAACCAGGCGGTATCCCGCGTACGGCCTTTATAAACTAATGCCTGACGAAATACTCCTTCAAACTGAAAGCCCAGTCGCAGTGCTGCCTGGCGGGAGGCAGCATTCAAACTGTCACACTTCCATTCGTAGCGCCGGTAGCCCAGTGTTTCAAAGGCGTAGCGCATTAATAACCAATGCGCTTCAGTGGCGACTCGGGTGCGGCTCAGAAGCGGGGAAAAGTGAACGTGGCCTACTTCAATCACGCCGTTTTGTGGGTCGATGCGCATCAGTGAAAAGACGCCGGTCACCTGGCCAAGTGCTTTATCGAATATTGAAAAAAATAGCGGATCGGTAGATTCCACTTTGCTATCTACCCAGGCTTGCCATTCCGCTTCGCCATGCAGAGGTTGATGTAATAGCCAGGTAAAGCTGCCACCCTCTTTATCGCCCGCAAAAGCGGTGCTGAGATCCCGGGCATGCTCAGGCTGTAACGGAATTAAACGGCAGTATTGTCCGTCTATCGTGATGCGTTCTGGCTGTGGCCTTGGCTGCCAGTCATCTAATGGTTCTCCTACTGCCTGCCCCAGGTGATTTAATCGCTGCATTTGTTTGCCCTCATTGAATGCTGTCCAGTGAAGGTAGCGCTATAGTGGCATGGTAATAAGAGCCACTATTCGTATTTATTATGGGGTCACTGAGTATGAGCATGCGCCTGTCCGGGGAGGAAGTTCAGCATTTGCTATCCGAAAAAGTGATGCAGCGTGAGCAAGGGACTTTGCAACAACGGCTGTATCAGGCAATTAAGAATGCCGTTATTGAAGGAAAGTTACCCGGACACGCCTTTTTGCCGGGCGCTCGACTACTGGGTGAATTATTGGGGGTATCACGTAATACGGCAGAGGCGGCGCTGGAGCGTCTGGCGATAGAGGGCTTTATCCTGCGGGGACCACGCGGAAGCCAGGTGGTGACTTTACCTATGCCTCTGTCGGTGAGTAGCGTAGAGGCAAAATATGAAACAGGTAAGGGGAACCGACGGCTTGCGTCTCGTCTTGCCGCATTGCCGCCGACTCCGGCAGAGCCACACCTATATGAGCTTATGCCTGGAGTACCGGCGCTTAATGCATTCCCCATAAAACGCTGGCGGCGGCTAATGGATGAACAGTTTCGTTATGCCGGTGGGCAATTGTTGGCTTATGGCTCCCCCTGCGGTGAGCCGATACTGCGGGAAGCTGTGGCTGCACATTTAACCTTAACCCGTGGTATTCGCTGTAGCGCACATCAGGTCATTATCACAGAAGGGTCACAGGAGGCGCTGGAGCTGTGCGTGGCCTTATTCACTGATGGCGGTGATTTAGCCTGGCTGGAAGACCCCGGTTATCGAGGGGCCAGGAGTGCGATGGCGCAAGGGAATTTGCGAGTTTGCCCGATTCCGGTTGATGAGCAGGGGATAGCGCCTACGGATAAGCAATGGAGAGAGCAAACGCCGGACATTATTTATATTTCCCCGGCCCATCAGTATCCAGGCGGAGTGGTGATGAGTATTTCACGGCGGCTTGAGTTACTTAATTTGGCGCGTCAGTACGATACCTGGCTCATAGAGGATGATTATGATAGTGAGTTTCGCCATCAGGGCGAACCGCTGGCTGCATTACAGGGGCTGGACGTTAATGCTCCGGTTTTGCATATTGGTACTTTCAGTAAGACTCTTTTCCCTGCGCTGCGTATTGGTTTTCTAGTGTTGCCCGCAGGTATTGCCAGTGAAATAGCGCCTTATATTGGCAACTTACGCCGCGCTGGACATCAGATTGAGCAGCGCACGCTGGCGGCATTTATCCATCAGGGTGATTATTCTCGCCATCTGGCCGCGATGCGTCGACTATACCGGGAGCGCCAGCAGGTTCTCCGTGAGGCAATCAGCCGCTACTTTACTATCCCACACCAAATATCCCTGGGTGGAGGAGGGATGCATCTAACGCTGAAGTTTGAAGCTGAGATAGACGATCGGGCAATTGTTCACGAGGCAAGGAAAGTTGGTTTGGGGCCGGGAGCCTTAAGCGATCACTATTTAAACCGGGAG
This sequence comes from Salmonella enterica subsp. enterica serovar Choleraesuis, assembly GCA_022846635.1. Lineage (GTDB taxonomy): Bacteria > Pseudomonadota > Gammaproteobacteria > Enterobacterales > Enterobacteriaceae. The sequence continues at coordinate 3,108,158 of AP025685.1, read as the reverse complement.
CAGGCATGCTGTGGACTGGTTTTGGGTTATGGAAATACTGAAGCCACCCGTTTACCGGGAGCTGTAGCACGTCTGGCCGAGATAGCACAACGGCTGGTGATATAGAACGGTAATATTGGCGCGGATTACCTGAAGCAGGGTTATTAACTATTGCGTCGTCAGGAAGTGGTGTTTTGTAAAAAACGTTTTTCCTGGTGGCCCGCGCTTTTAGTGTGGTTTTTACTTCTTGTGCTATTTACTGCCTGGATGAAGGCACATCATTATCTGGATGTGCTTTATTAAGCCTAATCCGGGAATATAAATTTATTAATGAAAATAATAAATAAGCCGCTAATCAGCGAATGAATTTCCATACAGAAGTTGGGATTTTATCGTAGAGTTTATTCATGGTCAGTTCTGCAAGACGATGATCGGCTGCAGAGTAAAATACTGCAAGTTCGCTGTCAGATAGTTCGTATTTATTTTTCTCAATAACCCGTTCTAATGTGTCAATAGTCTGGCAGCGTCGCAGGCGCATCAGATAATCGGTTTTGGTTAATGGTTTAGTTGTCATTATTTTCACCTAAATGATTGTAATAATTTTAAAAGGAAAGGCTTACCGGATTAGCTCTGCCGGCCTCAACAAAGCAGCGAAACAAGCGGTTCCCAGATTTGCGCCAGCGCTGGAGGTCCTGAGTATTTATCCCGTAATTGCTAAACAGGGTAAAAGTGTCATCCAGATACTCATCTATTTGTTCAATTAATTTACTGTCATCATCATGCTTAATCTTGTAATTGAGTGCGAATGCGGCTATGTGCTCAATCAGGTCATTCAACTGTAGATTAATAGCAGATGTGGGGTCATTAACCCAGCCACGATTGCTCTCGCTAAGATTAGCCAGACAGTCGTGATACAGGGATTCACACAGGAATTTTAGCTGGGCAATGTCATGCCGCTTTGGTGAGTACTCGTCCATAATGCATCCCCTTTTATCGCGAAATTACTGATAAAAATAAAAACGGGGTAAAACATCGTCAGGATGTGAACGTAAACACGTAACCTGTAAGTTAACTATAAATCACCTGCTGCCACTTTTCTCGCACAATAATAAAAAATTACAATTGCAGCCAGGAATCATCTTAATGAAAACAAAATAAGCCAGATACTACTTTGAGTAATATCATCTTAGAAAGTTCCCATGCGCAATCCCAAACGGAAAACTCCAAAAGGGTGAGCTTCAATGATTACCTTGCCTGGCGAGAAAATGAACAATAACCAATGAAATAGTCACCGGTGCTTGCTTCTGCCGTAGTTTACTGTGCCAGACGTTAGGTAACAAACAGATTGTGTGAAAAAATTATTTAGCTCTCATTATCAGACTTATCCTGCGTGAGAAAACTGTGGTGTGTAAAACGTAGCGCATAAAAAAGGCCGCTTGCGCGGCCTTTTAAGGTAGATGTCGGATTATTTCTCCGGCGCTACGCTGTGAGTATGTTCCAGATCTTCGTGTTTACGATTGAAGCGGCGGCGAACCACAACAAAGAACACAGGAACGAAGAAGATAGCCAGTACGGTTGCGGTAATCATCCCGCCCATAACCCCGGTACCTACGGCGTTCTGAGCACCGGAACCTGCACCGCTACTAATTGCCAGTGGCAATACGCCGAGGATAAAGGCAAGGGAGGTCATCAGAATTGGACGCAGACGCATACGAACCGCTTCCAGCGTTGCTTCGATGAGGCCTTTACCTTCTTTCTCCATAAGATCTTTGGCGAACTCAACAATCAGGATGGCGTTTTTCGCCGACAGACCAATGGTTGTCAGCAGCCCCACCTGGAAGTAAACGTCGTTCTCCATCCCGCGCAGAGTCGCGGCTAGCAGAGCGCCCACAACCCCCAAAGGAACAACCAGCATTACCGAGAACGGAATTGACCAGCTCTCATACAATGCGGCCAGACAGAGGAATACCACGATTAACGAGATGGCATAAAGGGCCGGAGCCTGGTTACCAGACAGTCGTTCCTGGTAAGACATACCGGTCCAGTCGTAACCAATACCGGTAGGCAGTTTAGACGCCATTTCTTCCATCAGAGCCATTGCTTCACCGGTACTTTTACCCGGAGCCGCCTGACCAAGAAGTTCCATGGACGGCAGACCGTTGTAACGCTCCAGACGTGGTGAACCATATTGCCAGTGGCCGTTGGCAAAACTGGAGAATGGAACCATCTGGCCTGCGGAACCACGCACATACCACTGATTGATATCTTCAGGCAGCATACGGTATTGCGATTCACCCATGAGATAAACTTTCTTCACGCGACCGCGGTCGATGAAGTCGTTGACGTAGCTACTACCCCAGCCAGCGCCAAGCGTGGTGTTGATATCACTAATGGAAACGCCCTGAGCCTGAGCTTTTTCCTGGTCAATCACAATTTTGTATTGTGGCGTATCTTCCAGACCGTTAGGACGGACTGTTGATAGCATATCCGGGTGCTGGGCAACCATGCCGAGCAACTGGTTACGGGCCTGAGTCAGTTGATCGTGTCCAAGGTTAGCCTGGTCAATCAGTTCGAAGTCAAAGCCGGTAGCGGTACCTAGTTCCATAATCGCCGGAAGGTTAAATGCGAGTACGATACCTTCTTTGATTTTCGCAAACGAGCCCATGGCACGGGCGATAATCGCCTGTGCTTTGTTTTCGCTACCCGAGCGTTCTTCCCAGTCTTTCAGACTCACGAATGCCAGACCGGCGTTCTGACCACGACCGGAGAAACCAAAGCCGTTAACGGTAAAGACCGATCTAACGTTGTCTTTCTCTTTAGTCAGGAAGTAGTCATTAACCTGGTCGAGAATTTTCTGCGTCTGTTCCTGAGTAGAACCCGCCGGAAGCTGAACCTGGGACAAGAATACGCCCTGGTCTTCGTCTGGCAGGAAGGAGCTTGGCAAACGCAGGAACAGCACCGCCATGCCGATAACAATAAGCACATACAGCAGCAGATAACGACCGGTGCTGCGCAGAATGTTGCCGACGCTATCGGTGTAGTGGTTGGTGCTCTTATCGAACATCCGGTTAAACCAGCCGAAGAAGCCTTTTTTGCCTTCACCGTGGTCGCCTTTAGCAACCGGCTTCAGCATGGTGGCGCACAGGGCTGGTGTCAGAACCATTGCGACGATTACCGACAGCACCATCGCAGATACGATAGTGATGGAGAACTGACGATAGATAGCACCGGTTGCGCCGCCGAAGAAGGCCATCGGGATAAATACCGCTGACAGCACCATGGCAATACCCACCAGTGCGCCCTGAATCTGGCCCATTGATTTACGGGTAGCCTCTTTAGGAGGCAATCCTTCCTCCACCATGACGCGTTCCACGTTCTCGACCACAACGATGGCATCATCCACCAACAGGCCGATAGCAAGAACCATTGCGAACATCGTCAGGGTGTTTATCGAGTAACCGAAGGCCGACAAAATGGCGAAGGTACCCAACAATACGACCGGTACAGCGATAGTTGGAATCAGGGTTGCCCGGAGGTTCTGCAGGAACAGATACATAACCAGGAACACCAGCACGATTGCTTCGACCAGCGTTTTAACCACTTCGAAAATAGAGATTTTAACGAATGGCGTAGTGTCGTATGGGTAAACGGTTTCCAGCCCCTGAGGGAAGAATGGCTCAAGCTTAGCCAGTTCGGCACGCACCGCTTCTGCGGTATCCAGGGCGTTAGCGCCAGTCGCTAGTTTAATACCTAAACCAGCGGCAGGTTTGCCATTATATTTCGATACGATGTCGTAGCTTTCGCCGCCCAGTTCAATCTTAGCGACGTCTTTCAGACGCACCTGAGAGCCATCCTGATTTACTTTCAGCAGGATCTGGCCGAACTGTTCCGGAGTGTTAAGTCTGGTTTGCGCGATGATAGAGGCATTCAGGCGCTGACCTTTAACCGCAGGCGCACCGCCGAGCTGACCAGAAGCAATCTGGGCGTTCTGCGTTTTGATGGCGGCAATAACGTCTACCGGCGTTAACTGGTAGTTAGTCAGAGCAGTCGGGTCCATCCAGACACGCATCGCATACTGGGCACCAAACAATTGAGTATCACCTACGCCAGAAGTACGGCTAATAGGGTCTTTAATGTTGGAACCAACGTAGTCGGCGATATCATCCTGAGTCATCGTGCCATCGGTGTTGATGAACGCGGCAACCATCAGGAAGCTACTGGATGATTTTTTAACCTGAATCCCTTGCTGCTGTACTTCTTGCGGCAACAGCGGCATCGCCAGCTGCAGTTTGTTCTGAACCTGAACCTGGGCGATATCTGGATCGGTGCCCGTGTCAAAGGTCAGCGTAATCTGCACTGTACCGGATGAGTCACTGGTGGATGACATATACATCAGGTTATCGATACCGTTCATGTTCTGTTCGATAACCTGAGTCACGGTATCCTGAACAGTTTTGGCATCTGCACCTGGGTAGGTTGCGTTAATCTGCACCGCCGGCGGGGCAATAGTTGGATATTGCGCCACCGGGAGCTTGAGAATCGCCAGGCCACCTGCCAGCATAATAATGATGGCGATTACCCATGCAAAAATCGGGCGATCGATAAAAAACTTAGCCATGTCTTAACGGCTCCTGTTTAAGTTAAGACTGAGTTTGGGTCTGAGCACCGGCACCTTTATTCTGGTCGTTTAACGCTTCTTCAGTTTTTACCTGAACGCCGGGTTTAATCTTCTGCAGACCGGTTACAATCACGCGGTCTCCGGCTTTCAGGCCGTCAGTAACCAGCCATTTGTCACCAATAGCTTGAGATACCTGAATATTGCGTGATTCAACTTTATCGCCTTCGCCTACAACCATCGCCGTTGCTTCACCGCGCGGGTTACGAGTGACGCCTTGCTGAGGAACCAGCAGTGCGTCAGGGCGTGTACCTTCATCCAGACGTGCGCGAACGAACATGCCAGGCAGCAGGGTATGTTCCGGGTTAGGGAAGATAGCCCGCAGGGTGATGGACCCCGTTGACTGATCGACGGTAACTTCAGAGAACTCCAGACTACCGGTATGCGGGAAGGTTAGACCACCCTCAGTAATCAGGCTGACTTTAGCTTTGCCATTAGCCTGTTGCAGTGTGCCGTTGTTTAGCTCCTGCTTCAGACGCAGGAACTGATCGCTGGACTGCGTGACATCCACATAAATAGGATCTAACTGTTGCACCGTAGCGAGCGCCGTTGACTGGCCGTTTTGCACCAGTGCACCCTCGGTTACCATGGAACGGCTGATACGTCCGGTAATAGGCGAGGTCACTTTGGTATAAGCCAGATTGATGCGCGCAGTTTCAACTGCTGCTTCAGCGGCTTTAACCGCAGCATCGCCCTGTTGAGCGTTTGCAACGGCGGTATCGTATTCCTGGCGGCTGATGTACTGAGTACCCAGCAGCTTACGATAACGGTTGGCCGTCAAATGCATAATGTTGGCATTAGCCTGAGCCTTAGCCAGATCGCCTTTAGCGCTAAGATATGAAGCCTGATATACGGCTGGATCTATTTGATAAAGGGAATCACCGGCTTTTACATCACTACCTTCGACGAAATTACGCTTCAAAATGATGCCGCTCACCTGAGGCCGTACTTCCGCTACCCGGAACGAATTGGTCCGTCCCGGTAAATCGGTCGTCATTGTCAGAGGCGCGCTCTTAAGAGTAACAATTCCAACTTCAGGCATCTGTGAGGATTTCTGTTGTGCACCTTTATCGTCACATCCTGTAAGTGCTAAGCCGCCGGAAAGCATCAGAACGACCGCCAGAGGCGACAACCCTCTGTTTTTGATCATAGATAAACCTCAAGTGTCCGATTTTAAATTGTTCAATGGATTAAAAGTCCACAAACCCATTGCTGCGTTTATATTTTCGTCGTGCTATGGTACATACATTCATTAATGTATGTAACTCTGACGTTCTTTATGAAGTGACCCGTGGCACGAAAAACCAAACAACAAGCGCAAGAAACTCGCCGCCATTTACTCGATGTTGCGTTGAAGCTCTTCTCTGAACAGGGCGTATCTGCAACATCGCTTTCAGACATCGCTACGGCAGCTGGCGTGACTCGCGGTGCTATTTACTGGCATTTTAAGAATAAGTCCGATCTGTTCAACGAGATTTGGGAGTCTTCAGAGTCCACCCTCGATGAGCTCGAGGTTGAGTATCGGGCAAAATATCCCGATGATCCACTTTCAGTAATGCGTGAGCTGTTGATTTACATTCTGGAAGCTACCGTTGAAGAAGAACGCCGACGGTTAATGATGGAGATTCTATTCCATAAGTGCGAATTTGTCGGCGAAATGTCGCGAGTGCAGGAAGTTCAGCGCCGCTTATATATGGAAAGCTACGACAAAATAGAACATATCCTTAAACAGTGCATGGAGCAAGGTTCTCTGCCTGCTGATTTGCAAACCCGGCGCGCCGCAATTCTCATGCGCAGTTATATCAGCGGTATTATTGAGAATTGGCTATTTGCGCCGGAGCATTTCAACCTGCGTAATGAAGCGCGTACTTTTGTCGATATTTTGCTTGAGATGTATCGATTCTGCCCATCACTTTGCCAGTCATTAACAACCGAATAAATTAGGTCGATTCCCAGCTATCCGAGTGCAGGGCAGCGTGATATTCTTCGCCGATAATTGCTCACCTTCCTGCACCAGGCCTGTCACAGTATTTATCATGAACATGTGGTATTCATTCCGGCCCCGCATTTGCGGCGTTGCCTTTAGCCTTGCTTTGGCCTTCCTTCTGGCTTTCACATCATTTGCAACCTTGGCACAGCCTACTGATTTGCCGAGTAAAAGTGATATCGAAAACCAGCTAGCTTCAATACAGAAACAAAAAAATCCTTCACCTCAGGATAAACTGGTTGAACAAGATTTAAACCAGACGCTTGAAGTGCTGGCCAAAATTGACAACCTTAAGCAGGACGCTCTCCAGCTCAATCAGCAAATTAACCAGGCGCCGGAAAAAATGCGCCAGGCAACTGAGGGCCTCAACGCGCTTAACCAGCCGGTCAGCGATGATGAGTTGCGCCAGTCTTATTCCGGCCTGACGCTGCGCCAGTTGGAAAGCAAAGTCTCCAGTATTCTTGATGACCTGCAGACCGCCCAAAATGACCTCTCGACCTACAATAGTCAGTTAGTGGTGCTGCAAACCCAGCCGGAGCGGGTGCAAAACAACATGTTTCAAGCCTCAGAGCAGCTGCAACAAATTCGCAGTCGTCTGAGTACCACTGATGTGGGAGATAACGCTTTGCGTCCCAGCCAGCAAACTTTACTGCTGGCCCAACAGGTCTTTTTGAATGCGCAGTTAGAGCAGCAGCGTAATAGCCTGTCCAGTAATACAACCTTGCAAGACACGCTTCAAAAGCAGCGTGACTACACCTCGGCAAATATTACCCACCTTGAACATCAGCTACAGGTGCTTCAGACCGTGGCGAACGGTAAGCGTCTGACAATCACTGAAAAAACGGCCCAGGAAGCAATAACCCCGGATGATAAAGCCGCAACCATTCAGGACCATCCGCTGGTTAAACAGGAGCTGGAAGTTAACCATCAGCTGAGCGAAAGACTGATTAACGTTACGGAAAATAACAACAATCTGGTTCAGCAGAATATCAAGGTTAAAACCTGGCTCGACAGGGCCTCTCAGTCTGAAGGCAACCTAAAAGAGCAGATTTCGGTGCTTAAAGGCAGCCTGCTGTTATCGCGTATTCTCTACCAGCAGCAGCAGACGTTACCGTCGGCAGATGAGCTGGAAGACATGACCAACCGCATTGCCGATCTGCGCCTTGAGCAGTTCAATATTAATCAGCAGCGCGACGCACTGTTCCAGAATGACAACTATGTCAGCCAGCTTGAGGCCAACTACCATGGCCAGGTGAGCGATGATGTGGATGACGCATTGTTGCAGATTGTCGATATGCGTCGTGAATTGTTGGATCAGCTTAATAAGCAGCTGGGCAATCAGCTGATGATGGCGATTAACCTGCAAATTAACCAACAACAGTTAATGAGTGTGAGTACCAGCCTGCGTAAGTTGCTCACTCAGCAGATATTCTGGGTTAACTCCAATAAACCGATGAACTGGGAGTGGATTAAATCTTATCCTCAGGCGCTTACCGAACAGATTCGCGGTTACAAAATCGGCGTTAACCTGCACCATCTTCTAACAGAGTTGCCATGGGCGCTGTTTAGCGGCGTGCCACTATTGCTGCTGGCAGGTCTGCTGCGCTGGCGCTATCGCTGGTTGCTGGACTATAAAACCCAGCTGTCAACGGCGGTTGGCAACTTGCGTAAAGACAGTCAGCTACATACACCGAAAGCGTTATTCATCGACGTATTACGTGCGCTGCCGGTTTGTCTGACCCTGTTGGCGATTGGTCTTATCATCTATAACCTGCACCTCGGCATCAGTGAATTGTTGTGGAGTTTTAGTAAGCAACTGATGTGGTTCTGGCTGGTGTTCGGGGTGTGCTGGCGAGTGCTGGAGAAAGATGGCGTTGCTGAGCGTCACTTTGGTATGTCGGAATCTCAGGCCAGCCACTGGCGGCGTCAGATTGTGCGCATCAGTCTGGCGCTGCTGCCGCTATTGTTCTGGACCGTCGTAGGAGAGAACTCGCCGCTGCATCTGATGGAAGATGTGTTTGGCCAGAGTATGATTTTCCTCAATCTGCTGGTGATTGCCGCGCTGGTGTGGCCTATCTGCCGCGATAGCTGGCAGGATAAAGAGTCGCGCGCTCCGCGTCTTATAACCATCACGATTCTATTCCTGGTGCCAATTGCCCTGCTGGTGCTGACGGCGTTGGGCTATTTCTATACCACGCTGCGTCTGTCCACTCGCTGTATCGAAACGGTATACCTGGTGCTTATCTGGAACCTGCTGCATCGTTGCGTGATGCGCGGGTTGAGCGTAGCGGCCCGGCGCATTGCCTGGCGGCGCGCTGTTGCCCGTCGTGAAAACCTGGTGAAAGAGGGCGCCGAGGGCAGTGAACCGGAAAATGAAGAGCCAATGGCTATCGACCAGGTTAACCAGCAAACATTACGTATTACCATGCTTGGGATGTTTGCTCTGTTTGCCGGGGTATTCTGGGCGATTTGGTCGGATTTGATTACGGTATTTGCCTATCTGGATAGTATTGCGCTTTGGCACTATAGCGGTACTGAAGCCGGTGCCGCAGTGGTGAAAAGCGTAACCCTGGGCAGCCTGTTATATGCGGTGGTGGCACTGGTGGTTTCCTGGGCTCTGATTCGTAACTTGCCTGGTTTGCTGGAAGTGCTGGTTCTTTCGCGGCTTAAGATGCGCCAGGGCTCTTCCTATGCGATAACGACCATTCTCAACTATGTAATCATTGCCGTTGGCGCGATGATGGTCTTTGGCTCACTGGGCGTATCGTGGGATAAACTCCAGTGGCTTGCGGCGGCGCTATCGGTAGGTTTAGGTTTTGGCTTGCAGGAGATCTTCGGTAACTTTGTTTCCGGTATCATTATCCTGTTTGAACGCCCGGTACGTATTGGCGATACCGTCACTATAGGTTCTTATTCCGGTACGGTAAGTAAGATTCGTATTCGTGCGACAACGATTACCGATTTTGACCGTAAAGAAATCATCATCCCGAATAAAGCATTTGTTACTGAACGCCTGATTAACTGGTCACTGAGCGATACGATCACTCGTCTGGTCATTAACCTCGGTGTGGCTTACGGCTCGGATCTGGATAAGGTTCACGACGTGCTATTGCAGGCGGCGCATGAACATCCAAAAGTTATGCAGGATCCGCCGCCGAACGTATTTTTCATGTCCTTTGGTGCCAGCACGCTGGACCATGAGCTGCGTTTATATGTGCGCGAGCTGCGCGACCGCAGCTACACCGTAGATGAGCTTAACCGCAGAATCGACCAGCTGTGCCGCGAAAACGGTATTGATATTGCCTTTAATCAGTTGGAAGTGCATCTGCATAACGACAAAGGTGATGAAGTTACCGAAGTTAAACGCCCATTGGGCGATGACGGCAGCGTTGCTCCCTCAGTCTGAGGACTCCGTCTGTTGTTTTCTCACAAAGTCCTGGCGGACGATATCCAGCGCCGCCAGGACTGTCCCGGCAGGGATCTGATGTTGCTCGAGTAGCATAATTAAATCCACTGCCAGTTTTACCTCATCCGGCGCATTTTCTAGCGACATCGCATATCTCCTGCAAAAAATAAATTAACGGGTTCTTAAAGCCAGACGGCGGTTCAGCTTTGCCAGCGCTTCGCGACAGCGTGCCAGGCGTTGTTGGTAAACCTCAACCTCCCGGTGGCGCGCCTGCTGACCGCTCAGGGTCGTTTCTCCTGCAAGCAGCGCCTGGCGGCTGGCCACCATCGCCTGAAGCCGCCGCTCATATTCCTGATGCCGCAAAATATCAGCATGCAGTGTGCCAAGCTTGAGGTGGGCGCTGTCTGCGGCCCGCAGCGACCAGGTGGCGCTTTCACGGGTGAGTGCTGCGATTTGATTGCTTAGCCGCTCAGCCAGAAAGGCGGCGCGGGCTGGCTCATCTTGCTGGCAGGCAGCTTCAAGTTTGCTAAAGCTGTCTCGCGCTTCCGTCAGATAATCCGTCAGCCGGGTCGACTGGCTGTGAAAGAGTTGGCGATCGAAACGCGGGCGCAGCGCCTGATTATCCGCAATTGGGGCCAGCGTTTTTGCTAATTCATCGAGCTGATGCTCAAGTTTAGTCAGTAACAACGTGCTGTTCACTTCCCCTCCGCCCCTGTTGGGGATATGTTACATTCATCTGAGACATCAACCTAAAGCCCATTATGCAGCGCATTATCTTAATCCTCATTGGCTGGCTGGCGGTAGCCTTGGCGACGGCCGGGGTGATTTTACCTTTATTGCCAACTACGCCATTTTTGTTGCTGGCGGCATGGTGCTTTGCCCGCTCCTCACCACGTTTCCATCATTGGCTGCTATATCGCTCCTGGTTTGGCAGCTATTTGCGCTGCTGGCAGAATCATCGGGCGATGCCGCGAGGAGCCAAACCGCGCGCTATATTATTCATTATTCTTACCTTTGCGATTTCACTATGGCTGGTGGAGCATCTGTGGCTGCGTGGCATCTTGCTAGTGATTATGACGCTGCTATTAGTCATGCTATGGCGGATCCCGGTTATTGATGCAACACAACAAAAGAGATGAAGCGCAACGGGATAGTTGCAATTCGGACGGCCAGCCAGTAAATTCGAGCGTTTTCGAGTACAGATGCGCCAGCTCAAGGGATGACCAGACGTTCAGGAAAAGAACGTAACGCGCACTGTAGTAATACCGTCTTTATGCAGGCATTAATCTATGACAGCAACTGCACAGCAGCTTGACTACCTTAAGAACAGTATCAAAAGTATCCACGACTATCCGAAGCCAGGGATCCTGTTTCGTGATGTGACGAGTCTGCTAGAAGACCCGAAAGCCTATGCTCTGAGCATCGAGCTTCTGGTCTCTCGCTATAAGAATGCCGGGATCACCAAAGTGGTGGGAACCGAAGCGCGTGGATTCCTGTTCGGTGCGCCGGTCGCACTGGGCCTTGGCGTCGGCTTTGTTCCGGTGCGTAAGCCTGGCAAGCTGCCGCGTGCAACCCTGTCTGAAAGCTATGAGCTGGAATACGGCACCGACTGCCTCGAAATCCACCAGGACGCCATCACTGAAGGTGACGTTGTGCTGGTGGTTGACGATCTGCTGGCGACCGGTGGCACTATCGAAGCCACGGTAAAACTTATCCGCCGTCTGGGTGGGGAAGTTAAAGACGCTGCGTTTATCATCAATCTGTTTGATCTCGGCGGCGAGCAGCGCCTGGAGCAGCAGGGGATTAATTGCTACAGCCTGGTTGATTTCCCGGGCCATTAATTTCCCGTCAGCAAACCGTCTTTGGGGCGGTTTGCGTTGTTATTTGCCCCATTAGTAAGGCTATCACTCGAGGCACGACACCTGCGCCTGGTGCTGGTACACTTATCAGTATGTCCTCTATCTTCCCTCTGCTATCAGTGACGAACGCTTAATGAGCTATCAGGTTCTGGCCCGTAAATGGCGGCCCCAAACTTTTGCTGATGTTGTCGGTCAGGAGCATGTCCTTACCGCGCTGGCAAACGGTCTCAATATGGGCCGAATTCATCACGCCTATCTCTTTTCCGGCACACGAGGCGTGGGTAAAACGTCTATCGCACGCCTGCTGGCAAAAGGACTCAATTGTGAAACCGGTATTACCGCCACGCCGTGTGGTAAGTGCCAGAACTGTCTGGAGATAGAGCAGGGGCGTTTTGTTGATCTTATCGAAATCGATGCCGCCTCCCGCACCAAGGTTGAAGACACGCGCGAGCTGCTGGACAACGTGCAGTACGCTCCGGCCCGGGGCCGCTTCAAAGTCTACCTGATAGATGAAGTGCATATGCTCTCGCGTCACAGCTTTAATGCGCTGTTGAAAACGCTGGAAGAGCCGCCTCCGCATGTAAAATTCCTGCTGGCGACCACCGATCCGCAAAAGCTGCCGGTTACGATTTTATCTCGTTGCCTGCAGTTTCATCTCAAGGCGCTGGATGCCAGCCAGATCCGCGCTCAGCTTGAACACATTCTTAATGCCGAGCAGATCCCATTTGAGTCTCGCGCGCTGCAACTGCTGGCGCGTGCGGCACAGGGCAGTCTGCGTGACGCGCTGAGTTTAACCGACCAGGCTATCGCCAGCGGTAACGGCCAGGTTGCGAGCCAGGCGGTCAGCGATATGCTGGGGACGCTAGATGACGCTCAGGCCATTACGCTGATTGAAGCGCTGGTGAAAGGCGATGGCCCGCAAACTCTGGCGCAGGTTGAGTCTGCCGCTGCTCGCGGTGTTGACTGGGAAGGCCTGCTGATTGAGATGCTAAGCCTGTTACACCGGGTTGCTATGGGGCAACTGACGCCAGCGATTTTTGCCGATGACGAAAACCCAGCCGATAGCCGCCTGCGTGAGCTGGCGCGCACCGTCAGCCCTACGGATTTGCAGCTGTACTATCAGGCGCTGTTGATTGGCCGCAAAGAGTTGCCGTGGGCGCCTGACCGCCGGATGGGGGTTGAAATGACGTTGCTGCGTGCGCTGGCATTTCATCCCGATGCGCCCATAGCGCCACCGGATAACGGCATGGCGCCGGGAGCCGGAGCAAATATCGCTGCGCAAATGAGCCCGGCTCATGCGGCACCGCAGGCTGCTGGCCAGCCTCAGGCCCAGGCATGGCAACCGGCACCGCAGGCCGCTCAGGAATCAGCTCCGATAGCGCAGACCGGCGCGGCTTTGCCTTCGGCTACCAGTCAGCTGTTGCAGGCGCGCAGTCAGATCCAGCGGACTCAGGGAGCCAGCAAAGAAAAAAAGGGTGATCCGGCAGCGCCAGGACGCGCGCGGCCGGTAAATAACTCGGCCCTGGAGCGGCTGGCAGCAGTAACCGAGCGGGTGCAGAGCAAACCCGCTGCCAATAAAACCGAAGAGCCGCGTAAAAAAGAGGCTTATCGCTGGAAAGCGCAGAACGTTGTTGAGGTAGCACAGGAACCTATCGCTACGCCTAAAGCTCTGCGCAGCGCTCTGGAGCATGAAAAGACGCCAGAACTCGCGGCGAAGCTTGCCAGCGAGTCGCTGGAGCGCGATGCCTGGGCGGCTGAAATAGATAGGCTGTCGATACCGAAACTGGTGCAGCAACTGGCGCTGAATGCCTGGCGTGAGCAGGATGGATTTAACATATGCCTGCACCTGCGCCCCGGTCAGCGCCACTTAAATTCGCCCTCGGCACGCCAGACGCTAGCCAGCGCACTGAGCGCATTTCACGGTGGCGAAGTTGAACTGACCGTCGTGGAAGATGATAATCTCGCCCGGCGCACGCCGCTGGAGTGGCGTCAGGCAATATATGAAGAGAAGCTCGCGCAGGCGCGGGCTTCCATTAGCGCGGATACTAATATTCAGACTTTGCAGCGTTTCTTCGATGCAGACCTGGATGAAGAGAGTATTCGCCCTTTATAACCGGCAGCCAGCCTGCCAGTGGTCAACCTAAACGCTGCTAACCGTCTGTGACGATAAGCGGCCCGAGCTAAAGAGAGAGAGCTATGTTTGGTAAAGGTGGTCTGGGCAACATGATGAAGCAAGCCCAGCAAATGCAGGAAAGAATGCAAAAGATGCAGGAAGAGATCGCCCAGACGGAAGTTACCGGCGAATCTGGCGCGGGCCTGGTGAAAGTAACTATTAACGGGGCGCATAACTGCCGCCGCGTTGAGATCGATCCAAGCCTGCTGGAAGACGATAAAGAGATGCTGGAAGATCTGGTTGCGGCCGCATTTAACGATGCCGCTCGCCGTATCGAAGAAACTCAGAAAGAGAAAATGGCCTCTGTCTCTGCCGGTATGCAGCTGCCACCGGGCTTTAAGATGCCGTTCTGATGCAAACCAGTCCATTACTCTCGCAGTTGATGGAAGCCCTGCGCTGCTTGCCAGGCGTAGGGCCTAAGTCGGCCCAGCGCATGGCCTTTACTCTACTGCAGCGGGATCGTAGTGGAGGAATGCGCCTGGCGCAGGCGCTGACGCGCGCCATGTCGGAAATCGGCCATTGTGCCGACTGCCGAACCTTCACCGAGCAGGAAGTTTGCGCAATCTGCGCCAACCCACGGCGGCAGGAGAATGGGCAGATCTGCGTGGTGGAAAGCCCGGCGGATATTCACGCTATTGAGCAAACCGGGCAGTTTTCCGGACGTTACTTTGTTCTGATGGGGCATCTGTCGCCTCTCGACGGTATTGGCCCTGATGATATCGGGCTGGGCCGGCTCGAGCAGCGGCTGGAGCAGGAGTCCATTAGCGAAGTTATCCTCGCCACCAACCCTACGGTGGAAGGTGAGGCTACGGCTAACTATATTGGTGAGCTGTGCGCGCAGTATGGCGTCGAAGCCAGCCGTATCGCCCACGGCGTACCGGTAGGCGGTGAACTTGAGATGGTGGATGGCACCACGCTGTCACACTCTTTGGTTGGGCGTCAAAAGATTAAGTTTTAATCAATCGGGGTGCCTTAACAGGCACTCCGCTTGAATTTCCTTCCTGTTATCCCCATTACTTCCTCATCGTTGATTACACCCTTTTTGACCTACCAAATTGTTGAGGAATCACCACCATGAAAGGACAAGAGACTCGCGGTTTTCAGTCTGAAGTGAAACAGCTTCTGCATCTGATGATCCATTCTCTCTATTCGAATAAAGAAATCTTCCTGCGTGAACTGATCTCCAATGCTTCGGATGCGGCCGATAAGCTGCGTTTTCGCGCGTTGTCTAATCCGGATCTCTATGCGGGCGACGGAGAGCTGCGCGTTCGCGTTTCGGTAGACAAAGAGAAACGTACCCTGACTATCGCCGATAACGGCATCGGTATGACTCGCGATGAAGTTATTGAAAACCTGGGTACCATTGCGAAATCCGGTACGAAAGCATTCCTGGAGTCTATGGGCTCCGACCAGGCAAAAGACAGCCAGCTGATTGGTCAGTTCGGGGTCGGCTTCTATTCTGCATTTATCGTGGCGGACAAAGTGACTGTTCGTACCCGCGCGGCAGGCGTTCCGGCGGAAGAAGGCGTATTTTGGGAGTCGGCGGGCGAAGGTGAGTACACCATCGCTTCTATCACCAAAGAAGATCGCGGCACCGAAATTACCTTGCACCTGCGTGAGGGTGAAGACGAGTTCCTGGATGACTGGCGGGTACGTAACACTATCAGCAAATACTCCGATCACATTGCGCTGCCGGTTGAGTTTGAAACTCACGAAGAAAAAGATGGTGAGACCACCGTCAGCTTTGAAAAAGTGAACAAAGCCCAGGCGCTGTGGACGCGTAGCAAAAGCGAAATTAGCGACGAAGACTATATCGAGTTTTACAAGCATACCTCACATGACTTCAGCGACCCGCTCACCTGGAGCCATAACCGCGTTGAAGGTAAGCAGGAGTACACCAGCCTGCTGTATGTACCTTCTCATGCGCCGTGGGATATGTGGAACCGCGATCATAAACACGGCCTGAAACTGTACGTGCAGCGCGTGTTCATCATGGATGACGCTGAGCAGTTTGTACCGAACTATCTGCGCTTTGTACGCGGTCTGGTGGACTCTAACGATCTGCCGCTTAACGTATCGCGTGAAATCCTGCAAGACAGCACTGTTACCCGCAACCTGCGCAATGCGCTGACCAAGCGCGTGCTGCAAATGCTGGATAAGCTGGCTAAAGACGATGCCGATAAATATCAGACTTTCTGGCAGCAGTTTGGGCTGGTACTGAAAGAAGGCCCGGCGGAAGACAGTGGCAACCAGCAGGCTATTGCTAAACTGCTGCGCTTCGCGACGACCCATAACGATTCATCGGCGCAAACCGTCTCGCTGGACGATTACATTGCACGTATGAAAGAAGGGCAGGAAAAAATCTACTACATCACCGCCGACAGCTATGCGGCGGCGAAAAGCAGCCCGCACCTGGAGCTGTTGCGTAAGAAGGGCATTGAGGTTCTGCTGCTTTCCGATCGCATCGATGAGTGGATGATGAACTACCTCAATGAGTATGACGGTAAATCCTTCCAGTCTGTTTCAAAAGCAGACTCCTCACTGGATAAGCTGGCCGATGAGGTAGATGAAGAAGCGAAAGCCGCTGACGAAGCGCTGGCACCGTTTGTTGACCGGGTTAAAGCCCTGCTTGGCGAGCGCGTGAAAGACGTACGCCTGACCCATCGCCTGACGGATACTCCGGCCATCGTGGTTACTGACAACGATGAAATGAGCACCCAGATGGCGAAACTGTTTGCCGCAGCAGGTCAGGCAGTACCGGAAGTAAAATATATTTTCGAACTGAACCCGGATCATCCGCTGGTAAAACGCACCTCGTCGATAACCGAAGAGGGCGCATTCTCTGAGTGGGTTGAGCTGCTGCTGGATCAGGCGATGCTGGCTGAACGCGGCACGCTGGAAGATCCAAACCAGTTTATCCGCCGGGTAAACCAGCTGCTGGCATCTTGATTCACCCCAGTCTGACAACAGGCCCCCGCAATGCGGGGGCTTTTTTATGGGCGATATTTACCGCCAGCGTCCTTTCAAGTTGATGGCGCGTGGTTATAAAACCGCAGGTATTTCTGTCGCAGCATAAAATCAGGCAAGTTTTATATAAGAGCATGCTATCACCCCTATAAATCCTTATGGCCCAATATGTTGTGTGACCGGTAACAGACCAGCGTGTCCGACAGCCGGTTTTCATAATAGATACAACCCGAGGCTGGTTTATATTTTCCAGTTGATTCACTCACCCATAAAAAGGATATAGAAATGGCTAATCGTGTTGCTCTAATTACCGGCGGTAGCCGCGGGATCGGCGCCGCAATTGCCGAACGGCTTGCCCGGGATGGATTTGATATTGCTTTATCCTATGCCCGTAATCAGGCAAAAGCGGATGAAGTTGTTGCCCTAATTGAGGCCGCCGGGCGCAAAGCGCTGGCTATTAAGGCTGATGGTTCCACCGTTGCCGGAAACCAAAAAGTTGTCGCCGAAACGGTGAGCCACTTTGGGCGAATTGATGCCCTGGTGTGTAATGCGGGCACCTATCCTTATCAAACTATTGATAAGGCAAATATCAGCGATATTGAGAATGTGCTGAACCTGAATATTCGCGCCGTGATGGTTGAAACTCATGAAGCGCTACAGCACATGCAGAGCGGTGGGCGCATTGTGTTAATGGGATCGGCATTTGCCGGTCGTGCTCCGTTCCCTGGGCTGTCACTCTATTCGGCAACCAAAGCAAGCCTGCGCGGTTTTGCTCAGGGTGCGGCCAGGGATCTGGGGCCATCTGGCATTACCATTAACGTGGTGGAACCCGGCCCAATTGATACCGACCTTAATCCTGCCAATGGCCAAGGCGCAGACGTGCTGGCGGCTTTTGTAGCCTCTGGCAAATACGGCGTAGTCAATGATATTTCCCGTACCGTGGCCTTTTTGGTGAGCCCGGACGCGGGTTATATTAATGGCGCAGCGATCCCGGTTGATGGCGGTCTGCTGGCTTGATTTGAATACTGCGGCTTTATCGTAAAGCCGCGGTTACCGGCTGAGGAATGCGCTTTTCTCAGCCGGGAGCGTTGACGTTAGCTTTTCAGGCTCAATTCCTTGCGTTTTTGGCGGCGAAAATCATCTTTGAAAAAAGCGCCAAAACTAATAACGACTACAGCGGCAATAGCGGCCGGATACCCCCAAAAAATCTGCCACTGCGGCGATAGCTGTACCGTGCTGTTGGCAACGCTGGAGTTAAAAATAGCGCCGCACACGGAAGATGCAATTAATAGTCCGACGCCGTTAGAGACAATAAAGCGCAGGCTCTGCGCCTGTGCTTTAATCTTCGCCGGGGCTTTACGATCGACGTAGATATCCGCCACCGTAAAGAAAAAATCCCAGCAAAACCCCTGCAGCATCAGCCCGCAAATAATCAATAACAGGCTGCCATTGATAGCCTGGGCAAAAAACAGCAGCCGGATTACCCAGCAAATGGCACCCAGCATCAGCGTGGTTTTAAACCCAAATCGGAGTAAAAAAGTGGCTATTAAAAACATGAAGATAACTTCACAGGCGATGCCGATTTGCATTATTGAGGCCGCATTATCAAAGCCGAGATCTTTTAGATAGACCGGGATATAGGCCGAATAGGCAGTTTTGGGGATCATCAAAACCAAAATACTGGCCATTAAAATGCTGAAGTTGCGGTCTTTAAATAGTGCCAGGGCATCCAGACATAGCAAATCGCGAATCGCAAAGGGGCTGTCTTTCGCCTGAGGCGGCGTCGGCGGTAGAGTGAAGCAATACAGGCCGAGAGCCGCTCCGCAGGCGGCGGCGATAAACCAGGTCATGGTGTTGCCGGAATAGCCCATCTCACCGATGATAAATCCAATTACCATAAAGCCTAAGGTGCCGGAGACTCGAATGAGTGGGAAATACCTCACGCCGTTGATGTGACTAAAACTAATGCTATTTGCCAGAGCGGTTGTCGGATAAAACAGCAGACCGACCGCGAAAATGGCCAGTAGCGTCAGCCCCGTATCGCGGGATTCAATGCAATACGGTACCGTAAGCAGTACTACTGAGTTAAGCAGATGCAGTACCCCCATCACCTTTTGCGAGGCGAAAAAGCGGTCAGCCACCAGCCCGATAAATAGTGGAGATAAAATAGTAGCGATGCCTAGTAATGCATAAGATGAGCCGATAATCGTTGCCATTCCATAGCTGCTTAGCACCAGCCCCATCGTCATGTTCCATGCGCCCTGCATAAAATATTGCACGAACATCATAATCAGTAACCGCGGAGTTTTATTAAAATCCATTGGCGCAACTCCTGCTCTCCATATTGATAGATAAGCCATCCCAGGCAACCTGAATGCCCTCAGGAGCGCAGGCGGTGACCATCTCTTCGTGGGTTAAGCCACTGCTGTGAGATATATGAGATAGCACTACCTGGCTTTCCGGATGCAGGCAGCCCAGGCGATACAGTTCCCGACGTGCGGCAAAGGCGGTATCAATGCTCATATGATTATCGGTGCGCGTTTTACCACTAAACCCATAGGTACACTCCAGCACGGCTAAATCGATATTTTTTTGTGCCAGCCAGCGCCATGTCGGCTCAGGAAACCAGCCTGAATCGTGGCCATAGAACAATGCTAAACCCTCTTTCTCGATGTAATAGAGATAGCAAAGCTCCCAGGGAGAGTGGTTGGCCAACAGCGGTGTAATCTGGTACCCCGCGTACTCCACCGTAATAAACGGTGCCAGAAAGCGTGGCGCAAATCGCTGAGGGCTGAAGCCTGGCAGAGTGGCGACGCAGGCGCTAATGGCCCGATCGTTCCCCATAACTGCCAGCGGCAGATCAATGCCAAAGGCATATCCCTCCATTCGGCTAAACAACTCGCCAACGTTAAAGTGATCTGGATGGGTATGGGTGAACAGCAGTGTAGAAATAGTCGTAGCGTCGAGACCCTCGCGCAGCAACTGATAGCTGAAGGTAGGAGCCATATCGATAAGTAGTTCATTATTAATTAGTACTGATGAATGACTGCGTACGTCTTTTCCACCCAGTGCCCTGGCCTTCTGGCACAGGTTACAGCGGCAAAAAGGATTGGGGATACCTTCCGAGGCGGATGAACCTAAGAAATGAATATTCATTTTTATTTCCCTATCAATAAGTTAGATCTGCTTTGAGAGTGGTACAGAGAGCGCTAAACGTTGTCTATTAGAGGCGGAGTTTTTTGTCCGATGGACGGCGAGGTGGCGTAGCGTTCGCCTTGTTATAACAACGGCCGCTGTAGCAGATAGCGAAACCTATCGCAGTATTAAGGCAAATAATCCTAATGTTTTAGTGTTGTGATCGGAGAAACTAAATCGCGATTTTCATTGGATGGAAAGGGGACGGTACCGGGAATGGCAAATTTGAGCGGTTATAGGCAGAACCCTGAAACGGATAACCGATGAGCCAATAGTGGGAGTGATATTAAGCCAGCACCCGGGAAAATGACGTCCCAGATAAAATAATCGCGGATGAGCCCGGTAACATGGCTTACCTTCCTTGAGCCTTTAGGCCATAAAGTGATAATGTTTGCGGCTGAATAATAAATCTCATCAAGAGGAATTACGCAATGCGTATCATTCTGCTCGGCGCTCCGGGCGCAGGCAAGGGCACTCAGGCTCAGTTCATCATGGAGAAATACGGTATCCCGCAGATCTCTACCGGCGACATGCTGCGTGCCGCAGTTAAATCGGGTTCTGAGCTGGGTAAACAGGCTAAAGACATCATGGACGCCGGTAAGCTGGTGACCGATGAACTGGTTATCGCCCTGGTAAAAGAGCGCATTGCTCAGGAAGACTGCCGCAATGGCTTCCTGCTGGACGGTTTCCCACGCACCATTCCTCAGGCTGATGCCATGAAAGAAGCTGGCATCAGCGTAGACTGCGTGCTGGAATTCGACGTACCGGATGAGCTTATTGTCGAGCGCATTATCGGTCGCCGCGTGCATGCACCGTCAGGCCGCGTTTACCACGTCGTTTTCAATCCGCCTAAAGAAGAAGGCAAAGATGACGTGACCGGCGAGCCGCTGACCACCCGTAAAGACGACCAGGAAGAAACCGTGCGTAAACGTCTGGTGGAATACCACAACATGACTGCGCCGCTGGTTGATTACTATCGTAAAGAGGCTGCCGCCGGTAACACTCGTTACGAAAAAATTGACGGCACTAAGCCGGTAGCTGAAGTCAGCAACGAGCTGGCTAAAGTTCTGGGCTAATCGCCTTATTATTGCCGGGCACCCGCCCGGCAATACTATCTTGTAGTACTTCCCTCTGGTAGTTACCTCCTCTGACTGCAATTAGTTTTTCCTGCGGCGTTTTCAGCTACAATAATCAACCGGTTAGCGATTCGATTACAGGAGTGAAACATTGCATCAGGTCAAATCAGGCGTGCTATTAGTCAATCTCGGCACCCCCGAGGCCCCGACCCCAGGTGCGGTGCGCCGTTATCTGCGCCAGTTTTTGAGTGACCGCCGGGTTGTTGATACGCCACGTCTGCTGTGGTGGCCACTGTTGCGCGGCGTGATTTTGCCCCTGCGAGCGCCAAGAGTGGCAAAGCTTTATCAAAGCGTCTGGATGGAGGGAGGATCTCCGCTCATGGTTTATAGCCGCCAGCAAGAGAGTGCATTACGGGAACGGCTGGGGAATGTGCCGGTCGAGCTGGGTATGAGCTATGGTGAGCCTTCTCTGAGCCACGCATTGGACGCACTTCTGGAAAGTGGCGTGGATCATCTCATCGTGCTGCCGCTCTATCCTCAATATTCCTGTTCGACCGTTGCTGCGGTTTGGGATGAGCTGGCGCGACTGCTGGCCACCAGGAGGCGTATTCCTTCGGTAGATTTCATTCGCGATTATGCAACCCATCCGGCCTATATCGCCGCTTTGAGTGCCAGCATGCGCCAGAGCTTTGCAACTCACGGCGAGCCGGATCTACTGCTGCTTTCTTACCATGGCATCCCCGAGCGTTATGCAAATGAAGGGGATGACTATCCGCTGCGTTGCCGCGCGACTACCCGTGAACTGGTTTCGGCTTCGGGCATTGCGCCGGAAAAAGTGATGATGACCTTTCAGTCGCGCTTTGGTCGTGAACAGTGGCTGACGCCTTATACCGATGAAACCCTAAAAATGCTGGGTGAGCAGGGCGTGAAGCATATTCAGGTAATGTGTCCCGGCTTTGCCGCAGACTGTCTGGAAACGCTGGAAGAAATAGCCGTGCAGAATAGAGAGATATTTCTCGAAGCGGGAGGTGAGAAATATGAATATATTCCGGCACTAAATTCCGACCCGTTACATATCGATATGATGAGTGCGCTAATCAACAGGACGGCATAATCGGGCGTACTTCTCGCGGTATAAAGGAGTGTGCTACCATCCCCGGCCTGTACATTCCTGCTGCAACCAGATAAATGAAATTTCCCGGTAAACGTAAATCTAAACACTACTTCCCTGTCAGCGCCCGTGACCCGTTACTAAAACAGGTTCAGCCAGAAAGTGAGAATGGCACTTCCTGGGTGGTAGGGATCGATCAGACCCTGGTGGATATTGAAGCCCGGGTTGATGACGATTTTGTCCATCGCTATGGCCTGAGTTTTGGTCACTCTCTGGTGATTGAAGACGATATTGCCGAAGCACTTTATCGGGAGCTGGTGCAGGAAAACCTGATAACGCATCAGTTTGCCGGTGGCACCATCGGCAATACCATGCATAACTACTCGGTTCTGGCCGATGACCGCTCGGTACTATTGGGCGTTATGTGTGAAAACATCGAAATCGGCGGTTATGCCTATCGCTATTTGTGTAATACCTCCAGCCGCACTGACCTCAACTATTTACAGGGCGTTCCGGGCGCTATTGGCCGCTGCTTTACCCTTATCAATCAGCACGGTGAGCGCACTTTTGCGATTAGCCCCGGCATGATGAATCTGCTGAAGCCTGAGTTTATCCCGGAGGAAGTTATTGCCGGTGCCTCGGCATTGGTTTTAAGCGCCTATCTGGTGCGCTGTAAAGCGGATGAACCGATGGCTGAGGCCACAATGCAGGCTATCGCTTATGCAAAACGTCACAACGTCCCGGTGGTGCTGACGCTTGGTACAAAATTTGTGATTGCCGATAACCCGCAGTGGTGGCGCGACTTCCTCAAAGAGCATGTATCTATTCTGGCTATGAATGAAGAGGAAGGGGAGGCGCTGACCGGAATAAGCGACCCACTGATGGCGGCGGATAAAACTCTGGACTGGGTAGACCTGGTGCTATGTACCGCGGGGCCGCAGGGTCTGTATATGGCCGGTTTTACCGAAGAATCAATGAAACGTAAAACGCAGCATCCTCTACTGCCGGGTGCTATTGCGGAGTTTAATCAATACGAGTTTAGCCGGGCAATGCGCCATCAGGACTGTGAGCAGCCGCTGAGAGTCTATTCGCATATTGCGCCTTATATGGGCGGCCCGGAGCGGATTATGAATACCAACGGTGCGGGAGACGGGGCGCTGGCTGCGCTGCTTCACGATATTACTGCCAATAATTACCACCGTAACAACGTGCCGAATTCGAGCAAACATCAGTGTACCTGGCTGAGTTATTCCTCACTGGCGCAGATCTGCAAATATGCTAACCGGGTAAGTTATCAGGTGTTGAATCAACACTCTCCGCGCCTGACTCGCGGTCTGCCGGAGCGGGAAGACAGCCTGGAAGAGGCTTACTGGGAGCGATAGTAAAAAGCCGCTTCCAGCCGGAAGCGGCTCTTAAACTATAGAGTTTCCGGGCCATCACATCAGGCCCGGTTTTTTCAGGCGCTAGCGGCGGTTTCCGCGACCAGCGGCTTTTCGATCAGCGATAGCATGGTATTGGCTATTTCTCGCTCGCCCATAACAACTTCATTGGCTCCACGCTCAACAATGTATTCCACTTCATCGTCATAATGGGCGCGGGCAATAATTTCGATATCCGGGCATTTTTCCCGGGCCTTAACCACAATCTCACCGGCTTCATAGCCGTTGGGGATAGTGAGCAGCAGCCAGCGGGCACACTCCAGATGCGCCAGAGACATAATCTCTTCATTGGCCGCATTGCCCAGCACCGCAAGAATACCGCGTTCGCGCAGGGCATCGACTCTGGCGCGGGAGGTTTCCACCACGACAAGCGGAACGCCCTGAGCAATAAGCTTTTCGCCCAGCAGGCTGCCGACCCGCCCAAAACCGACCAACAGAGCGTGATTACAGATATCCACCGGGATCTGTTTTTCATCCTCCAGAGCTTCTTCTAGCGTTTGTTCTTCTAACGTTTCCGCACTTTCCAGGTAGCGCTCCAGCAGGGCAAACAGTACCGGATTGAGCATAATCGAGAGAATCGCACCGGCCAGCACCAGATTTTGACCAGTCTGAGACAGCAGCCCCATGCTCATTCCAAGGCCTGCCAGGATAAAGGCAAACTCACCAATTTGGGCCAGGCTGGTGGCGATGGTGAGTGCGGTGCGCTGGGAGTGACCAAACAGTCGCACCAGAATAAAGGCCGCCAGCGACTTACCGATGATGATAATGGCCAGGGTGCCGATAACCGCCAGCGGCTGGTCGAGCAGAATGCGCGGGTCGAACAGCATGCCGACGGAAACAAAAAACAGCACCGCAAATGCATCGCGCAGCGGCAGGGTATCGTGAGCGGCCCGGTGACTCAGTTCAGATTCGTTAAGCACCATACCGGCGAAGAATGCGCCGAGAGCAAAGGAGACATCGAACAGTTCTACCGCGCCCATAGCAATACCGAGCGCCAGGGCAAGTACGGCCAGAGTGAACAGTTCGCGAGAACCGGTAGCGGCACTGCGCGCCAGAATCCACGGTACCAGACGGCGACCTACCAGCATCATTAGCGCGATAAAGGCGACAACTTTGCCGATGGTAATAAACAGGTCTACCGACAGGGTAGCGAAGCCTACATCGCCTTTTTCCAGCATCCCGGCTACCGCAGGCAGCAGGACCAGCGTCAACACCATCACCAGGTCTTCAACGATAAGCCAGCCAATAGCAATTTGCCCGCGCTGGCTATCAATGAGCTGACGTTCTTCTAGCGCACGCAGAAGAACGACGGTACTGGCCGTAGACAGACAGAGCCCGAATACTATCCCGGTCATGAGATCCCAGCCCATCATGGCCGACAGCCCCATGCCAAGAAGTGTTGCTACCGCTATCTGCAATATCGCGCCGGGAATAGCGATGGATTTCACCGCCATGAGATCTTTTAAAGAGAAGTGCAGCCCTACACCAAACATCAGCAGGATAACCCCAAGTTCCGCCAGTTCGGGTGCCAGCTGAGTATCAGCGACAAAGCCTGGGGTAAAAGGGCCTACCAGCACCCCTGCCACGAGGTATCCGACCAGAGGCGAGATACGCAGCCTGTTAGCTATCATCCCCAAAATGAAAGCGAGAACCAGGCCGCCAACGATCGTGGTGATTAATGGGGTTGCGTGATGCATTCCTTCTCCTTTTGCTGGTGAAAATCCGGTGGGGGGTGCCGGTAACGGGGCAACTTAATTATGACAATGTATTACAAAACCGTCATGAATATTTGATTAATTATTGTAAAAATCAGACTCAGGCTCAAAAAAAATGGGATGATGGGGATATTTACACTTTTATGAAGATTAATCCTTCTAAACTTAAAGGATATAGCAAGCGGCCAGAGACACCATCTGGCCGCAAAGATCAGGCTTTATGGCGGTTATCTGGCAGTAATATTGCCAGCACGCCTATAAGTGGGAGGAATGCGCAGATTTTGTAAACCAGCTCGATACTAGTATGGTCAGCAATCAGCCCTAATACCGCGGCTCCAAGGCCACCCATACCGAATGCAAACCCGAAAAACAGGCCAGATACCATACCAATGCGCCCTGGCAGCAATTCCTGCGCATAAACCAGGATTGCAGAGAATGCCGAAGCCAGAATAAAACCGATAATGACGGTTAAAATACCGGTCCACCACAGCCCCACCCATGGCAAGGCCAGTGTGAAAGGGGCTACGCCAAGAATAGATCCCCAAATCACATACTTACGGCCAATTTTATCGCCAACCGGGCCGCCGATAACGGTGCCTGCCGCGACGGCAAACAGGAAGGTGAATAGGTGCATCTGGGCGCTTTGAACCGACAGGCCAAATTTATGCATTAAATAGAAAGTGTAATAGCTGCTAATACTGGCCAGATAGAAATATTTTGAAAAAATTAGCAGCAGTAACACGCTTATCGCCAGCACAATTTTGTTGCGCGGCAACGGGTTGGGAATAACCTCACGCGGACGACCTTTCGCCAGTCGATGTTGTGCGGCGTACCAGCGGCTAACCTGAAGCAGTACAATAATGGCCAGCAGAGCAGCCAGCACGAACCAGGCAACGTTACCTTTGCCATAAGGCGCGATGATAACCGCTGCCAGTAGCGGACCAAGAGAGCTGCCAAAGTTGCCGCCAACCTGGAATAGCGACTGGGCCAAACCGTGGCGGCCGCCGGATGCCATCCGCGCCACCCGCGATGACTCCGGGTGAAATACCGATGAGCCGGTCCCTACCAGCGCTGCGGCAACCAGCACACTTGGGAAGTTCCATGACATTGCCAGCAGCACCAGGCCGCACAGGGTAAAGCACATACCAATCGGCAGTGACCACGGCATAGGGTATTTATCGGTGTAATAACCAACAACCGGCTGGAGCAGCGAAGACGCCAGCTGGAAGGTAAGGGTGATTAGGCCTATCTGCACAAAGCTAAGCGAAAATTCAGACTGCAGCAGCGGATAGAGCGCCAGCAGCAGTGACTGAATCATATCATTGAGCAGGTGAGAGAGGCTGATAGCCCCAAGGATTTTAAAGCTGGTGCGATTTTTGGGCGGCGCCGCAGGCGTACCCTGTAGGGTTTGTGAAGACTGACTCATGCCATAGATACCTGAAAAAATAGTAGTTTTAATTATGGATTGCGCGGTTAATAGCACCGCTCGAAATGGTTACCTTGCTAAGATAACCTGTACCGGTAGCCGAGAAAAGCGCCAGATAATCATTAAGCCGGACTATGCTAATAACCATAGTCTGTGCCAGTTTTAGACAGAGGGAGCGGAATAATATGCCGGGAATGACCAGGCTTGCAGCGGCGACATTACTAATATCAGGGCTATTCAGCTCCTCACTTTTCGCATGGGAGCAGGACAAAACTTATCATCTGACTATCCTGCATACTAACGATCACCATGGCCACTTTTGGCGCAATGCTCAGGGAGAGTATGGCCTGGCCGCGCAGAAGACATTGGTGGACAGCATTCGGCGCGATGTAACTGAGCAGGGCGGTTCGGTGTTGGTACTTTCCGGCGGCGATATTAATACCGGAGTGCCCGAGTCCGACTTGCAGGATGCCGAGCCAGATTTCCGAGGAATGAATTTGATTGGTTACGATGCTATGGCAGTCGGTAACCACGAGTTCGACAAACCGCTCAGTGTTCTACGTCAGCAGGAGAAGCTGGCTAAATTTCCTTTCTTATCGGCCAATATTTACCAGAAAAGCACCGGGGAGCGGCTGTTTAAACCCTGGGCGATATTCCAGCGTCAGGGGTTAAAAATCGCAGTTATCGGCCTGACCACCGATGATACCGCTAAGATAGGCAATCCGGAAAACTTTGCCGATATCGATTTTCGCCGTCCGGCGGGCGAAGCGCAGCTGGTGATTCAGGAGCTGCAGGTGAATGAAAAACCTGATGTCATCATGGCTGTTACCCATATGGGCCATTATGATAACGGCAAGCATGGCTCCAATGCGCCGGGTGACGTAGAGCTGGCCCGTGAGCTGCCGAAAGGTGCGCTAAGCCTGATCGTTGGCGGTCACTCTCAGGATCCGGTGTGCATGGCTTCCGATAATAAAAAGCAGTCGGACTATATTCCCGGCACTCCCTGTAAACCAGATTTTCAAAACGGCACCTGGATTGTGCAGGCTCATGAGTGGGGAAAATACGTTGGGCGTGCAGATTTCACCTTCCGCAACGGTGAACTTAAGCTGACTCATTATGAACTGTTGCCTGTGAACCTGAAAAAAACGCTAACCTTTAGCGATGGCAAAAAACAGCGTGTGCTCTATACCCCACAAATCCCGGAAAACCCGCAGATGCTGTCGTTGTTGCAGCCATTCCAAAGCAAAGGACGCGCACAGCTCAATGTGCAGGTCGGCCAGGTTGATGGCGTTTTGGAAGGCAGCCGCAACAAGGTAAGGTTCGAACAGACTAATCTGGCCCGGTTGATTTTATCTGGCATGATGGCGCGTAGTCAGGCCGACTTCGCCGTGATGAGCGGTGGCGGTATTCGTGACTCCATTAATCCAGGCAAAATTACCTATCGCGATGTGATGAAAGTACAGCCGTTTGGAAACACGTTGGCTTATGTGGATCTGACCGGTAAAGAAGTACTGGAGTATCTCACTGCGGTTGCGGCTAAGAAGCCAGACTCCGGTGCCTATCCGCAATTTGCTAACGTAAGCTTTATCTCGCGCAGCGGTCAGTTGAACCGCGTAAAAATTAATGGTCAGCAGTTGGATCTTAATAAAACCTATCGAATGGCGACGCCGAGCTTTAATGCCACCGGTGGCGATGGTTATCCGGCTCTTGATAAGCACCCAGGATATGTCAATACCGGGCTGGTTGATGCAGAAGTGCTAAAAGGGTTTATTCAGCAGAATACGCCGCTGCAGGCCGCTAACTGGCAGCCTGCAAACGAAGTGAGCTGGCACTAATTAATCGCGACGGGCGATATCGGCGAAGGTTGCATTAAGCAGGCGCGCCAGATCGCCCGGAGCCAGCTCAATATCCAGCCCACGCTTACCGCCGGAAATAAACATAGTGGTATGCTCCTGCGCCGGAGCATCCACCACCGTCGGCAGGCGTTTTTTCTGCCCCAGCGGACTAATTCCGCCCACCAGATAACCGGTGCTACGCTGAGCGACCATCGGGTCCGCCATTTCTACTTTTTTAGCGTTCAACGCTTTCGCGACTTTTTTCAGATCTAGCTGCCCGGAAACTGGCGTTACGGCGACCGCGAGCTGTTTATTGTCACCGTTAATCGCTACCAGTAGAGTTTTATAAACCTGTGCGGCGTCCAGGTTTAACTTACGAACAACTTCATCACCGAAATTTGTTTCGCTGGGATCGTGCTCGTAAGAGTGAAGAGTGAAAGCGACTTTGTTTTTTTCCAGGAGTTTTATTGCCGGCGTCATTTTATTCCTCTAACCAAGCGATATTTTTACTGCGGATAACTCATCTTAGCGCTGTCCGGAGGAAGCTTTAGCAGCCCCGGGAGATTCCCCTCACCATACAAATGCAAAGCGCCGACAGCGACGACGTAACGGCCAGGCGGCAGCCGATGCAGATAGTCATACCACTGGCGATTACGGCTAAGCATCAACACATCATAGAGATCGTTGCTGAAAGTGTTTGGCAGCACTAAGTCTTTAGCCGATGGAGGATTATCCAGCCACCAGCTCATCATTAATTGCAGCAACCGGGCGTTAGTGTGCCAGTGTGTCAGCGTATCCGCCAGCAGTTCACGACCGTCGTCAGGTAGTTGTTCCAGCAGACTCAGCTGGCTGGTTGCGCCCTCAAGCTCTCTGACCGGTAAATTAACTTCGTGGGCGGCCTCGAGCAACTGAACGTCAATACCGTAGTCCGGGCTGAGGCCCAGCTGTCTGGCTTGAAAGGCCTGTAGCATCAGCGCCACTTGCCATAAAGGCAGGTTATCCAAAGAGGCCAGGCTCAAATGCAGGTTTTCGGCCAGTCCGCTTAAAGTTTGCCATTGGGATTCGCTCAGGCGCTCACTCAGCGGCGCTAATGGGATAACCGGTTCGGTGAAAGGGCTGGCGCTGGTGGTTATATCCGCTTCAACGATGAGCGCATCGGCTTTATCCAGCCGGGATAGCAAGCGCGGCGGAAGCGGAGCCATATTTGGCGTGCCCATATGAATACTGCCCACCAGATGAAGGTAGCGGCCGCCGGGTAGCGTAATATCTAGCGCCGGCCAGGTATAAGGCTGAGAAATCAGGCGGGTAAGTAAGTGAGTGATTTGGCTAAAAAGCCCCATGATGCCCTCCCGTTCAAAACAGCATGCTAGCGTGAATGAACGGGAAGTGTAAATCGCACCGCGTGCCTCAGGCTGCGGTGCGAAGTGTTTACTGCTTAGGCGTAAAGCGCAGCAGGCGGTTGGCGTTGCTGACTACGGTAATCGATGACAGCGCCATGGCGGCACCGGCAACCACCGGGTTAAGCAGGGTGCCGGTGAGCGGATAAAGCACTCCGGCAGCGATGGGGATCCCCAGCGCGTTATAGACGAAGGCACCCATCAGGTTCTGCTTCATATTGCGCAGGGTAGCGCGTGAGATGGCCATCCCATCGGCAACGCCATTCAGACTTGAGCGCATCAGCGTCATGGCTGCGGTTTCCACCGCCACGTCGCTGCCGCCACCCATGGCAATCCCGACATCGGCCAGCGCCAGCGCCGGAGCATCATTAATGCCATCGCCGACCATCGCAACCTGACGTCCCTGACGCTGCAGCTCTTTAATATTAAAGGCTTTGCCGTCGGGTAACACACCGGCGATGATTTCATCGATACCGGCCTCTTTAGCGATAGCCCGGGCGGTGATTGGGTTATCCCCGGTCAACATCACCAGACGGTAGCCATTATTATGCAGGCGTTGCAGCGCCTGGACACTGTCGCTACGCAACGGGTCGCGAATGGCGAACAGCGCAGATGCCTGGCCGTTAATCGCCAGCAATACCGGTGTTGCTCCCTGTGCGGCGTAAGACTCGACCTGTTTATCTAATGCTGCGGTAGAAATACCGCGCTCCTGAAGCAGCGTCGGGTTACCCAGCAATACCTCGTGACCTTCTACGGTACCGCTGACGCCCAACCCTTTCAGGGTTCGGAACTCAGCTGCTTCGGGAATATTGCTCAGTGCCGCTTTCTCTAACACGGCTTTAGCTAACGGATGGCTGGAGCCTTGTTCCAGCGCGGCGGCCAGACGCAATGCCAACTCTTCGGTTGCATCCTGGGCCAGCTCGATAGCCACAACTTTTGGCTTACCTTCAGTCAGGGTGCCGGTTTTGTCGAAGACGATAGTATCTACGGTACTGGCTCGTTGCAGGGCATCGGCATCGCGAACCAGAACGCCAAACTCCGCAGCCCGGCCTACGCCAGAGATAATCGACATCGGCGTTGCCAGCCCCAGGGCACAAGGACATGCGATAATCAGCACCGTAGTGGCGATAACCAGGGTATAAACAATTTGTGGTGCCGGACCAAAGAAATACCAGATGGCGGCGCTAAACAGGGCTATTGCGATAACCACCGGTACGAATACTGCCGAAATACGGTCTGCCAGCTGGCCGATTTCCGGTTTACTGCTTTGGGCCTGGCGCACCATATGGATAATACGTGCCAGGGTCGTCTGGTTGCCGACGGCGCTGGCTCTAAACAGCACTCCGCCATCTTGAACCACGGTGCCGGCATGAATCTCATCATCAGCCGCTTTTTGCAGTGGAACCGGCTCGCCGGTCAGCATGGCTTCATCGAACCAGCCTTCGCCCTGGGTAATAATGCCATCGACAGGCACCCGGTCGCCGGTCGTCAGACGCAGGATCATCCCTTGCTGCACTTCGGCCAGCGGGATAGTGCGCTCGCCTTCGTCGCCGACAACCCGTGCCACAGGCGGCGTCAGGTCGAGCAGTTTTTCCAGCGCTTTAGAAGAGCGCTGGCGGGCGCGGGCTTCGAGCATATGGCCGAGATTAATCAGGCCAATAATCATAGCGCTGGCTTCGTAATATAGATGGCGTGCGGCGATTGGGAAAAATTCTGGCCACAGGTTAACGCTGATGGAATAGAGCCAGGCCGCGGCAGTGCCTAATGCTACCAGGGTATCCATCGTCGCGGTGCGGTTGCGCAGGCTTTTTAACGCGCTGCGATAGAAGTGGCCGCCGGCAACTATCATCACCGCCAGCGTGACCAGACCGATAACTAACCACAGGCTGCGGTTCTCAGGCGTGACCATCATATGATCGCCCGCCATCCCCCACACCATCACCGGAATACCCACGGCCAGGGCCAGAATAGCCTGCCAGCGAAAGCGTTTCATGGCGGCATCGGCATTTTGCTGCTGGCGCTCGCGGCGCAAGTTATCGTCTTCAATCGCTTCCGCGCCGTAGCCGGCTTTTTCGACTGCGGCGACTAAATCTTGTGGGGAGGCATGACCCATAATCAGGGCCGTGCGCTCCGCCAGGTTTACCCGCGCCTGCTCAACGCCAGGCACCTGTTGCAGAGCATTCTGCACCCGGCTGACGCAGCTGGCACAGCTCATACCGTTTATCAGCAACTGCATGCTGTCGCTATCGGCTGAGGCTGTCGGAAGCGTAGAAGAGGTAACCGCTGCCAGGGCTTCCGGCGGGACTGCTGGGGCTGTCAGCGGTTCAGCCTTTGGGTGGCTTAACTCGGCGTTATATCCGGCTTGTTCGACTGTCGCGATCAGCTCTTGCGCGCTGGCGCTGCCCGTCACGCTGGCATGAGTGGTGGTAACTTCAGCCTGCTCAACGTCGCTGCGCTGTTCAAGACTCTCTTTTACACGTTTCACACAGTGGCCGCAGGACAGGCCGCTCAGTGCGAGTTCAATAGTATTAGACATGAAATACTCCTGATTGGTGGGTCAGAATAGCCTGACCTGATACTTGGGTAACTCAACGGTATTGAAGGTTAAACCTTCCAGCAAGGGGAAGGTCAAGCTATTATCTTGTGATACCCTAATGAAATATAATTCAGTACCATTTTTGTGGGTAAGCTTTCACGCCAATGTCTGTGAAGCGCTAATTTAACCCTCGCTTTATCGGTTTTTTATTTGAGCTGATGGACGGGGCTGGTGTTAAATCGTTATTTACATCAAGTAATTAAGTGTCTAAAAACTTTCCTGAAAGGCAGGTTGAGGGGCGGATATGAACATTAGTGACGTGGCCAAAAAAACCGGGCTAACCAGCAAGGCTATCCGATTTTATGAAGAGAAAGGCCTGGTAACGCCGCTGCGTAGCAATAACGGATACCGGAGCTATCAGCCAAAGCATATTGAAGAGCTTACGCTGCTGCGTCAGGCGCGCCAGGTAGGATTTACTCTGGAAGAGTGTCGTGAACTGGTCACATTATTCAACGATCCGGCTCGCCACAGCGCCGATGTAAAAGCCCGGACGCTTGATAAGGTCGCAGATATTGAGCGCCACATTCAGGAGCTACAGGAGATGCGCGAGCGTCTTCTGGCTCTGGCAGACTCTTGTCCGGGCGATGATAGTGCCGACTGCCCGATAATTAACAATCTTGCCGGTTGCTGCCATCGCCACAGTTAGTCTGTTCAGGGGGGGGACTGACCCGAAGAGTGATGCCTTCTACTCCGGTAACAATAACCCTGGTCCCGGCCGGTAGCTCGCTATCTGCGGCAACCGGCCAGCTGCTGTCACCAATACGTAGATTTCCCCGGCCATTAACCAATGGGCTATCCAGCACAAAGCACCGGCCAACCAGGTCGTGGCCGCGTTGATTTGGCGCCCATCCGCCGCGCTGGGCCTGACGGCGAGATAACCAGCGCCACCAGCCCCAGGCTGCAAATAGAGTCAGCAGCGCAAAGCAGATACCTTGCCACTCCCAGCTAATCGGCAGCAGGGCGCTAATCAGCCCGGTAACCACGGCCGCTACGCCGCTCCACAGCATATAACCATTGGTACCGAGCATCTCGGCAATGAGCAAAATCCCTCCAAGGCTGACCCAGACGGCCCATGGATGGGTGGTCAGCAGGTCAATCATGATGAGCGCTCTTGCTTACTGACTTTAAGAAGCTCGCTAATACCGGCCACCGAACCCAGTAAATTACTGGCTTCCAGCGGCATCAGCACCACCTTACTGTTTTCGGCACTACCAATCTGCTGCAGAGCATCGGTATATTTCTGGGCAACGAAGTAATTCACCGCCTGGATATTACCGTTAGCAATAGCTTCGGACACGATTTTGGTTGCCTGAGCTTCAGCCGCTGCGGAGCGTTCGCGGGCCTCGGCCTGGAGGAAGGCGGCCTGACGATCGCCTTCTGCTTTTAAAATCTGCGACTGTTTTTCACCTTCGGCTTTCAGGATCTCAGCCTGGCGCACGCCTTCAGCTTCCAGAATAGAGGCTCGCTTAGTACGTTCGGCTTTCATCTGTGCATTCATTGACGCGATAAGCTCTGCCGGTGGGCGTACGTCGCGAATTTCAATGCGGGTAATTTTTACGCCCCATGGGTTGGTGGCGTCATCAAGGATATGCAGCAGGCGGGTGTTGATGCTGTCGCGCTGAGACAGCATTTCATCCAGCTCCATAGAGCCAAGCACGGTACGAATGTTGGTCATGGTCAGGTTAATGATAGACAACTCTAAATTGCTGACCTCATAGGCGGCACGTGCAGGATCAACAACCTGAATAAAGCAGACGGCGTCAATGGTGACGTTCGCATTATCCTTGGAAATGATTTCCTGAGAGGGGATATCCAGCACCTGCTCCATCATATTGATCTTACGACCAACTCTATCCATAAACGGAATAACCAGATTCAGGCCAGGCTGCAGTGTTTGGGTATAACGCCCAAAGCGTTCTACCGTCCATTGAAAGCCCTGAGGAACAATTTTGATCCCCGCGATGACCACGACCAAAGCAACGACGATAAGAATTGGGATAACGCCAAGCATCAGTAACCTCCTGTTAACATGGTGCAAGTGTAGCTGACTGCGGGTGAGAATCACCCGCAAACATAATTTATTAGTAGAGCAGGGAGTATAACTGGCGGCGATAGCGTGACGCCAGTGCATCACCGGTACCCAGAGCCGCAAGAATCTCCTGGAACAGTTTGCGTACCTGGCCTTCGGCGGCACCTAAATCAGATTTGAGATGACCGAACAGCAAATCCAGTGCTTCTTCGTTGCGGCCAACCTGGTGCAGCTGTAGCGCCAGTTGACAGGCAAGGCCAGCATCCTGTGGATTGGCGGCAACTTGCTGAGTAAGTTGCTGTATCTCTGGCGTATCTGCCGCCTGGCGTGCGAGATCTATTTGCGCCACCAGCCCCTGATATCGGGTATCACGGTCTTGAAGTGGAACGGTGTTGAGGATCTCTTCTGCTTCATCTGCACGATTAAGATTTAGCAGCGTTTCAGCAAGAAGCAGGCTCACTTCGCTAGCCTGCTGGGAGAGCTGCCAGGCTTCTTTCAGAAGGGGTAACGCCTCAGCGTGTTTACCTTCATCAATCAACGCCAGTGCTTCCTGAACTTTAAGCTCATCTTCACGTGGCAGCACTTTTTCCAGCAGCGCGCGGATAGCTTCTTCCGGCTGAGGTCCCTGGAAACCATCTACCGGCTGGCCATTCTGGAACAGATAGATAGTAGGAATAGCGCGCAGACCAAACTGAGCGGCAACCATTTGTTCCGCATCGCAGTCTACTTTAGCCAGAACAAACTGGCCCTGATACTGCGCAGCCAGTTTCTCCAGTACCGGAGTCAGTTCCTGGCAGTGCTGGCTGCGATCGGACCAGAAGTAAAACAGTACTGGCGTAGTGACCGACTGCTCCAGCACCTGGTGCAGGTTGGCTTCGTTAATATTGACAATATTCTGTGCGGACATGAGTGGCTCTCTGTTTTGCATTTATTCGAAAGATGGGGGCTGGTGCGCGCCATTCAACTTAGCCACGCAAAATTTTATCCATAGCGCGTCCTGGTAGCAGACGGCGGAGAACAGTAACGGCCCAGCTCACCGCGGTAACGGGGTAGCGCAACCGTGCGCGCGGGCTGGTAAAGGCATGAACGACTTTAGCAACCACAGCTTCCGGCCCAAGAGTAAATCGGGCGGCAATACCGGGATTTTTCACCGGCTTATCGCTCTGAGTTTGATTTACGTTAGCGGTAAAATGGGTATGAATCGGACCGGGTTCTATCAGGCTGACCTGAATACCGCTGTTATGCAACTCCATGCGCAGTGCGTCTGACCAGCCCTCAAGCGCATATTTGCTGGCGGCATAAGCTCCGCGACCCGGCGTAGCGGCTAGCCCCATAACCGAACTGGTCATCACAATACGGCCTTCGCCGTGCGGACGCATTGCCGGTAGCAACAACATTGTGAGTTGGTGGACGCCAAAGAAGTTAGCGGCAAATTGCTGCTCCATCTGGCTGCGGCTGATGGTATCCAGCGGGCCGTAAACGCCGAAACCGGCGTTATTAAACAGACCGAAAAGCCGGTCACCGGTCAGCTCGCGCACCCGCGCCGCCGCCTGCTCAACGCTGTGCGGATTATCAAGGTCCAGTTCTATACCGGTAAAGCCCATTGCCCCCATGCGCACTACATCTTCAGGTTTACGGCAGGCGGCCAGAATCTCGAAGCCCTGGCGCTGTAACTCTTCGGCAGCAGCCAGCCCGATTCCGCTGGAACATCCGGTAATTAAAACGGTTTTTTGCATAACTTTACCCACAGTGCGCTCTGTTGCCTTAAGACTCATGTTTAACTAAAGGAGCCAGCCGGGTGGCAATCCAGTCGGCGATAAAGGGCTGGGCATCCTGATTAGGGTGAATACCATCTTCCTGCATCCACTGTGGCTTCAGGTATACCTGCTCCATAAAGAATGGCACCAGGGGGATCTCATTTTTTCGAGCCAGCTCTGGATAGATCGCGGCAAAAGCTTCGGTGTAACGGCGGCCATAGTTGGCGGGTAGCATTATCTGCATCAGGAGAGGTTCAGCCTGAGCGGCTTTCACCATGCCGATAGCTTTTTCCAGCGTTTGCTGAATTTCGGCAGGCGTGAAGCCGCGAAGCCCGTCGTTACCGCCCAGCTCAATGAGCACCCAGCGGGGTTTATGTTGTGCAAGTAAAGCCGGTAGACGAGCCAGGCCTTGAGCCGAGGTATCGCCGCTAATGCTGCCATTCACCACGCTCACTTTTTGGCTTTGCCATTTTTTATCTAGTAACGCAGGCCAGGCTTTGTCCGCCGCCATATTATGTCCGGCACTGAGACTGTCGCCTAAGATTAACAGCGTATCCGCCGCCGCGGTGCGCACCATCAACAGCATGAGTAACAGGAAGGGGACATGCCAGCGGAGAATGTGATTGAAGTTCATTTGCTTAAGAAATCCGTGGGTCAGGGAGAACATCTGCTGTCCATCCTTACCGGAGTTGACCTGGTTGTCAAACCGGGACAAAGCATTGCGCTGATTGGCGAATCAGGCTCGGGTAAATCAACCTTGCTGGCAATCCTGGCAGGGCTGGATGATGGCACCAGCGGTGAGGTGAAACTGCTTGGCCATTCTCTGGCCGAAATGGATGAAGAGCAGCGTGCCATGCTGCGCGCCAGTCAGGTTGGTTTTGTCTTCCAGTCTTTTATGCTGGTGCCCACGCTCACGGCGCTGGAGAACGTGCAGTTACCGGCGCTGCTGCGCGGGGAGCATGACTCTGGCAGCCGGGAGCAAGCTAAAGCGCTGCTGGATCAGCTTGGCCTTGGGGCTCGTCTGCATCATGTTCCGGCTCAGCTTTCAGGGGGAGAACAGCAGAGGGTGGCGCTGGCGCGTGCTTTCAGCGGCCAGCCTGCCGTTTTATTTGCCGATGAGCCAACGGGAAATCTGGATCGCCAGACCGGCGATCGTATTGCTGATTTGCTGTTTCAGCTTAACCGCGAAGCCGCAACAACGTTGATTCTGGTCACTCACGATCTTGCTCTGGCCCGCCGTTGCGATCGGTGTTTGCGTTTGCAGGATGGCCGTCTGGAGGAAGTGTAATGGTGATGCGCTGGTTTTGGCGTGAATGGCGCTCGCCCGCGCTGCTTATCGTATGGCTGGCGCTGAGTCTGGCGGTAGCCTGTGTGCTGGCGCTGGGTAATATCAGCGATCGTATGGAGAAAGGATTAAGCCAGCAAAGCCGTGATTTTCTCGCGGGCGACCGGGCGCTGCGGAGTAGTAAAGCGGTACCTGATGAGTGGCTTCGCGCGGCGCATGACGATGGGCTGCATGTGGGCCGCCAGTTAAGCTTTTCCACGATGACCTACGCCGATGACACGCCTCAGCTGGCAAGCGTTAAGGCAGTAGATGAGTCGTATCCGCTTTATGGAACTCTTTTGACTCGCCCTGCGGGTCTAAAACCACAGCCCGGAGAGGTGCTGGTGGCTCCCCGATTGATGGCGCTGTTAAATCTTAAACCGGGCGATGTGATCGATGTAGGGGATGCCACGTTAAAGGTGGCCGGCGAAGTTCTGCAAGAGCCGGATGCCGGTTTTAATCCCTTCCAGCTGGCTCCTCGTCTGCTGATGAATCTCGATGATGTTGCGGCGACTGGCGCGGTACAGCCCGGCAGCCGCCTGATGTGGCGCTATAAATTTGCCGGAGATGCTCAGCAACTGGCGCAGTTTGAGAGCTGGTTACTGCCTAAACTGGACGAGAGCCAGCGCTGGTACGGTATTGAAGATGATGACGGCGCGCTGGGACGCTCAATGGAGCGGTCACGTGATTTTCTTATGCTGTGTGCTCTGTTAACTCTTTTACTGGCCATGGCTGCCGTTACGGTCGCTATGAATCACTATTGCCGCAGCCGTTATGATCTGGTGGCGGTCCTGAAAACGCTGGGGGCGGGACGATCGGCGCTACGTCGTCTGGTTATTGGGCAGTGGGGGCTTCTGCTGGCACTGGCGACGCTAACTGGTGGTATTGTCGGGCTGGGATTTGAAGCATTACTGGTCTGGTTGCTTAAACCGGTGCTTCCGGAAGCGTTACCAGCTGCGGGTATGTGGCCGTGGGTCTGGGCGCTGGGGACGATTACGCTGATGTCGCTATTAGTGGGGATCCGACCGTACCGACTGCTGTTGGCAACCCGGCCTGTGCGGGTGCTGCGCCGCGACGCGGTCGCTAATGTCTGGCCGTTGCATATCTACCTGCCGGTGTTTGCCGCCGTGGTTATTGGCGTGCTGGCGCTATTGATGCGTGGCAGCGTGATGTTATGGTCGGTGCTCGGTGGAACCGTGCTACTGGCCTTGCTGTGTGGCGTCGCGGGCTGGGGATTGCTGTGGCTGCTGCGTCGTTTAACGCTGCGCTCTCTGGCTCTGCGCCTGGCGATTAGTCGCCTGTTGCGTAACCCGTGGATGACATTAAGCCAGCTCTCGGCGTTTGCACTCTCCTTCATGCTGCTGGCGCTGCTTCTGGTACTGCGCGGTGATTTACTAGATCGCTGGCAGCAGCAGCTTCCGGCTGATAGTCCTAACTATTTCCTTATTAATATCGCACCCGAGCAACAGCTGCCGCTGAAGGAATTTCTGGCTGACCGTCAGGTGATCCCCGCGGCCTGGTATCCGATTGTCCGGGCGCGTCTCACTGAGATTAACGGTAATAATACTACCGGTAATGAGGATGAAGCGCTCAATCGTGAGCTGAATTTGACCTGGCAGGCTGCGCGCCCGGATCACAACGAGCTGGTCGCCGGCCACTGGCCACCGCGTAAAGGGGAGGTGTCGCTGGATGCAGGGCTGGCGCAGCGCCTGAATGTGAAGCCTGGCGATACGCTGACCTTTACTGGTGATACTCAACCATTTAGCGCTAAAGTCAGCAGCCTGCGTAATGTGGACTGGGAAAGCCTGCGTCCTAACTTCTACTTTATCTTCCCGCCAGGTGCGCTTGATGGCCAGCCACAGAGCCTGTTGACCAGTTTTCGCTGGGATGGCGATCAGCGCCTGCTGACCGATCTAAATCGTCACTTCCCGACCGTTGGACTACTGGATATTGGCGCCATTCTCGGGCAAGTGGGATTAGTGCTGGAGCAGATTAGCCGGGCGCTGGAAGTTATGGTGATATTAGTGACCGGATGTGGCGTTTTGCTGTTGCTGGCTCAAATTCAGGTCAACCTGAGATCGCGCCATCAGGAGTTGGTGGTTTACCGCACCTTAGGAGCTACAAAGAGGCTGCTGAGGGTCTCGTTATGGTGCGAGTTTGCGCTACTTGGCGCGGTGGCCGGTGTGGTCGCGGCGGCGGGTGCAGAACTGGCCCTGTATTTGTTACAAAGTCGTGTCTTTGAGTTCAGCTGGAGTCCAGACTGGCGGCTATGGATTGCGTTACCTTTGAGCGGTGCGTTGCTTTTATCGGCATGTGGGGGCGCTTTGGGGATTAGGCTTATTAATGGAAGGGCTTTGCATAGAAGTTACAATGTGATGTAAGTCACAGTAATTTATACGAAAACTAAAAAAGCTAAAACGTAACGCTATAAGTTACATTTTCTTACAATTAAAGGGGAACATTTGCCGGATTTTGTACGTTAAACGTGAAATTTGATTCACGAACTGCAACAAAAGGACGATAACATGCCAATGCTTGATTAGCTTGGCGACTAAGGAATATAGATGAAAACTAAAATAACTACACTGGCTAAATACGTCAGTGCAGCAGTGGTATTAGGGACAATCTCTTTTGCTTCCCAGGCAGAGATAACCGTCCTAAAGCAAGATCCTAAAGCGGGCGATCCGCTGAGCCGTCTAAACTTCACCGTGGGCGGGAGTATTCGTCCGCAGTTCATTAACATGGCGGGAGACGACGGTGCTAATGGTTATCGTCGTAACGGTTATGATGGCGGTACTCGTTTCCGCTTCGCAGCCGATTACTACCTGTTCGATGATATTAGCTGGATAAGCTACTACGAACTGGGCGTAAACTTCCCGCGTATGTTCAAGTGGGATAACCACTACAAAGATACCGGCACTTCTCGTGACGCGAACACCACCCGCCGTATGCTCTATACCGGGCTGAAGAGCGATACCTGGGGTACCTTGACCTTCGGTCAGCAGAACAGCGTTTACTACGATGTGGTAGGCGTTAAGACCGATATCTGGGACTACGATATGCTTGCCCAGGCACCAGGTAACGGTATCAGCGGCGACTACGATGGTTCCTACCGTGCGCGTAAACAGCTGAAATACAAAAAAACCGTCGGTGATGTCGATCTCTATGCTTCCTACCTGTTTGACGATGAGCTGAACCGTAACGACGGTAAAGGCGAATACAAACGTAAAGGCGGCGGCTCTCTGGGCGTTGACTATCGTATTACCGAAGACCTGACCTGGGGTCTGGCCTGGAACTATACCAAGGCCGAACTGCGTAACTACGAAGGCCACGACAGCGAAACTTATAACCAGAATATCTGGGGTACCGCACTGAGCTGGACACCGGATAACTGGACGCTGGCTGGTGGTTTTGGCTGGTACCAGAACTATATTCCGCTGAAATCTGGCTTCACCGCCAAGCCTATCAACAACGGCAACGGTTTTGCTGATGATGCATGGGGTTACGAATATTTCATCGGTTATACCTTCCCAATTGGCCAGTATGCAGTTAAATCCATCCAGCCTTACGTGATGGGCGATCGTCTGGAATTTGTGAATGGTTCCAACTGGAAGCGTATCGATAACGGTCTGGGTCTGAACTTTAAGTTCGACTACGGCTTCTCGGTACAGTATGAACACGTCTTCACTTCATCTACCGATAAGAGCATCGGTGACGTGAACCTGGTTCGTCTGCGTTACGACTTCTAAGTTCGTCAGCGGTTCCCTCGCCTGAGGGAACCGTTATTTATTCCCGCAATGTGTTTTTCTTCCACTCCCGCTCCCACGCGCATCACCGATCTCCCAAGAGATTTTTGCCGCTAAATATCATCTGTTTTGTCTGGCTAACGGCCTGGCAAGGATCGTTATATTCGTTGAGCAATAGGCCTAACTCTAACCATTAAGCGTGACTAATGTATTTTTATTGTGAAAGTTAAATTATGTGATTTATATCACTGAATTTATTTGCACTGTAAAATTTCATGAAAGTCGAGCATTGAATTACATTGCCTTACAAATGAAAGGGGCTAACGGCTCTTTTTTGTACATTTAATGCGATTTTTGATGTGCGGGCAGGCGTAAAACAATGATAACTTCCTCGGCGCTCGAAAAGTCTGGCGTTTAAGGAAGACAGATGAAAACTAAAGTGACTGCACTGACGAGGTCCGTGAGTGCGGCAGTGGTATTAGGGACTATCTCTTTCTGCTCCCAGGCAGAGGTGACGTTGCTTAAACAAGATCCCCAAGCGGGAGACCCACTCAGCCGTTTGAATATTTCAGTCGGCGGCAGTATTCGCCCGCAGCTGTTGAATATGAATGGGACTCGTGATTATAAGCGCAATGTGTATGACGGCTCATCTCGTATGCATGTGGCCGCCGACTATTACCTGTCTGATGATGTCAGTTGGGTCGGTTACTACGAGATTGGGGTTAACTTTCCACGGATGTTCAAGTGGGACAACCACTATAAAGATACTGGCACCTCTCGCGACGCGCCCACTACTCACCGCATGCTGTATACCGGCTTTAAAAGTGACAAATGGGGGACATTGACCTTTGGTCAGCAAAAAGGCGTCTATTACGACGTGGTTGCGGTGCGCACCGATATCTGGGATTACGATCAGCTAGCTCAAGCCTCGGGTAATGGTATTAATGCCGATTACGATGGCTCTTACCGTGGGCGTAAGCAGCTGAAATACAAAAAAACTATAGGTGATGTCGATCTTTATGCCGCCTATATGATGAATGATCAGTTGAACCGCAACGATGGCAACGGCTATTACCGGCGCAAGGGCGGCGGCTCGCTGGGTGTTGATTATCGTATCACCCCAGATTTAAGCGTTGGCGCGGCCTGGCAATACGTTAAAGCGGAGCTGAAAGGCTACGACGGGCATGATAACAAAACCTATAACCAGAGCATCTGGGGGGTTGGGACAACATGGACGCCCGGACGCTGGACTACAGCTGCCATCCTGGGCTGGTATCAGAACTTTATGCAGTTGAAGTCAGGCTATACCCCGAAAAAAATCAATAATCAGAATGCGTTTGCTGATGATGTTTGGGGTTATGAATATTACGTCGGCTACAGTTTTCCTATTGACCGCTATGCGGTTAAATCCATCCAGCCTTACGTGATGGGCGACCGCCTGGAATATGTGAACGGCTCCAACTGGAAGCGCATCGATAACGGTGTTGGGGTGAACTTCCAGTTCGACTACGGTTTCTCGGTGCAATATGAACATGTACTGACCTCGTCCACCGATAAGAATCTGGGTGATGTAAACCTGGTTCGTCTGCGTTACGACTTCTAATCGGTCAGCGGCTCTCTGAAATAAAGAGAGCCGTTATTTCATGCCTCAGCAAGCCATTCGCTCACCTGCCGGTAGTCACCACTGAAAACGATGCGTTCGCGTTTTTTATCTAATTGATAGCGATACATAGGGTCGTAATACTCTTTTAGCAGCGGTACCAGCCAGGCGAAATGAGCCTCGGCGTCATTAGCATTGCGATGGCGTTCCAGGCTTGTAGTTAACGCTGAGCTCAGCGAGATAAAGCGCTCAGAGCCAAGGCGGCGGCGGATTGCAAACAGCCCATGCTGCAAATAGTCACCAAAGGCAGCCCATGCGCTATCGGGGCTGGCTTCGTAGCTCATAAAATCAGCCAGCATCTGCTCAAAATAGTCATGCTTCAGGCGCTCAAGCCGCAGTTCAAATGGATCGTCAATGACCACAACTGGCGACTGCGCCATTCTTTCCCGCAGGCAATCGGGAATATGGCGTGAACCAATCATTGCGCCTTCATCTTCTAGTACCCAGTGAAACCCGGCGTCTTTGCGCTGGCGTCGCATCAGCGTGGTGGCAAGCAGGTGCTCAAAGCTGGCCTGAGAGGGCTGCTGTTGCAGTGTCCGGCCAAATGAGGATCCTCGGTGGCGGGCTATCCCTTCAAGATCAATGCCATTGTTAAGTGTGCGAATCAGGTCGGTTTTGCCGCAGCCAGTATTACCGCCAATGATAATTAGCGGCAATGCAGACAGGGTTGTCATCCGCGACAGAGCGTGCTGACGTAATGCCCGATAGCCCCCTTCGACTAACGGAAAATCAATTCCGGCGTCGTGGAGCCACTGCTGAACAATATGGGAGCGCAATCCGCCGCGGGCACAGCACAGGTAGCCATCGGGATGCGCGGCGCACCATTGCTTCCATTCGGCTATCCGGACGCTGCGAATATCGTCTTTAACCAGTGAATGGCCCAGCTCAATAGCCGCCTGTTGACCGGCGCGCTTATAACAGGTGCCAACCGCAGCCCGTTCGTCATCCTGCATTAGCGGCAGATTGACCGACTGAGCAAATGCGCCGCCAGCGAACTCAACCGGCGCTCGCACATCCAGCAGCGGCAGCCCGGCGCTTAGAATATGTTCGTAATCCCGGCTGTTAATTCGGGGGGAAAGTAAATCTGCCATGAAAAACCTTTTCGCCACCGGTCAGAAGGACAGGGGCATAGTCAGTGATAAGCAATTTTACGAATCATTGAGCTAAAGGTGCAATGATGGCGGGCAAAGATATCCTCCGGCGAAAGAGCTATCGGAGGATATTATGCGTGATTAGCGGGAGAGGTGCTGCTGCGCCCAGTGCAGACCACTGGCATATTCCGGCGGAAGCAGGGCGCTTAACGGCTCCAGCGCCTGGTTCAATGACTGTGGTGTC
Source organism: Salmonella enterica subsp. enterica serovar Choleraesuis (assembly GCA_022846635.1). GTDB lineage: Bacteria > Pseudomonadota > Gammaproteobacteria > Enterobacterales > Enterobacteriaceae. The sequence goes on along the minus strand of AP025685.1, from coordinate 3,063,471 downwards.
CCGGTCAGGTTGAGGTGGCCGACTTTACGTCCTGGGCGTACCTCTTTATCGTACCAGTGCAGGTGCACCAGCGGCTGGCTGAGCCAGCGGTAGTCGAGGTCGGTACCGATAAGATTGACCATAACAGATGGCTGGCTTACCGCAGGAGAAGGCATTGGCAGGTTAAGAATAGCGCGCAGATGCAGTTCAAACTGGCTGATAGACGCGCCGTTTTGAGTCCAGTGTCCGCTGTTATGAACCCGGGGAGCCAATTCATTAATTAACAATCCCTCTCCGGTAACGAAGCACTCCATAGCCATAACGCCCACATAATCCAGCTCGGCCATAATGGCGCTCAGCATGGTTTCCGCCTGGCGCTGCATTTTGGCATCGGCCTGCGGGAAGGCTACGCTGGTGCGAAGAATCCCGTCCTGATGCAGGTTATGAGTTAGCGGATAGAACACGCATTGACCATTTTTACCGCGCGCACCGACCAGCGAAACCTCACCGCTGAAATTGATCCCCTGCTCAACGATGCATTCACCGTAGCAATCATCCGGTAGCTCATTTGTCTGGGAAGCGGTAAGTCGCCACTGGCCGCGGCCATCGTAGCCACCGACGCGGCGTTTGACGATAGCAAGCTCTCCAAGGCGATGAAATACTGCTGGCCACTCTTCCCGGCGGCTGAGTAACTGCCACGGAGCGGTCGCGAGATTGAGTCGGTCAAAAAGCTGTTTTTGGGTCAGGCGATCGGCGATTATCGGGAATACATCGCGATTAACGAAAGCCGGGTGGCTTTCCAGCTCCTGGGTTAATGGAGTCTCCGGCCAGCGTTCAATTTCTGCGGTAATGGTGCTTTGCGACCACGGTACTGACTGTACGGAGTCTTCAAGGCCTACCGGCCAGACACGGATGCCTAACGGTTCCCCTGCCTGGCGCAGCATTCGGCCAAGCTGACCATTTCCTAATACACAAACCTGCATCATTACTCCTCGCGCGGATCCGGGTGGCTGAGAACGTCTTCGGTTTGCCGGGTACGGAAGGTATCCAGACGGCCGCGCAGCGGTTCGTCATGCAGAGCCAGAATCTGCGCTGCCAGCAGGGCCGCATTGGCGGCACCCGCTTTGCCAATCGCCAGCGTGCCAACCGGGATGCCGCGCGGCATCTGAACGATAGAGTAGAGGCTATCAACACCGCTTAGAGCCGCACTCTGGACCGGAACGCCAAGCACCGGTATCAGAGTTTTCGCCGCCAGCATCCCTGGCAGATGGGCCGCACCACCGGCACCGGCAATAATCACCTGAAAACCGTTATCCTGCGCCTGTTCGGCAAACTGAAACAGCTTATCGGGGGTTCGATGTGCGGAGACTACTTCAACATGGTGCTCTACGCCCAGTTCGTTAAGAATTTCGGCTGCGAACTGCATAGTTGCCCAGTCACTTTTGGAACCCATGACAATGGCAATACGCGCGGTTTGAGGGGAAGGCATGCGTCCAGAACTCCTTGAGTTGAGAAAACAACGGCGGCCGTCGATTTAGCAAGGGCTGAGAGAATAGCATGTAAAATCGGCAAGGAAAACGGTTGCGTAGCTAATCTGAGTGGAAAAAGGGCGGTTCTTCAGAAAGGAAATTCAATCAGCTCAACGTCGTCTCGGGTTACACGGATCATCGAGCCTTGTTCATGCCAGGCACCGAGCACGCAGCGCCACGCAGGACGATCGTTTACCGATAATGGGTGTATAGCCGGGCGGTGGGTATGTCCATGGATCAGCCACTGAACCTGATAGTTACTCATGATCTCCTGAACGGCGCCGGGGTTTACATCCATAATTGCCAGGGTTTTATGCTGGTTTGCCTGCTGGCTTCCGGCCCGCATCTTGCGTGCGATGCGTTGGCGGATAAACAGTGGCAACATCAAAAACAGACGCTGGATGACCGGATTATGGACTTTCCGGCGAAATGCCTGATAGCCGACATCGTCGGTACATAAGGTATCGCCATGCATAATCAGTATATCGCGGCCATACAGGTTCAGCGCCTGAACCTCGGGCAGAATAGTCATACCACTTGTGCGAGCGAAACGCGGCCCGACCAGAAAGTCACGATTACCATTGATAAAATAACAGGGTACACCGCTGGCGCTTAACTCGCGCAGCGCATCGGCAATCTGCTGGTGGAGGGGGTTGGGGTCATCGTCGCCAATCCAGGCTTCAAAGAGATCGCCAAGGATATAAAGCGCATCGGCTTCACGCGCCGTTGTAGATAAAAAATGCAGAAAACCGGCGACAGTCGCCGGTTCTTCCTGACACAGATGTATATCTGCGATAAACAGTGTAGCCACGGTTTATTCGCTAACGGTCACGCTTTCGATGACAACATCTTCTTTCGGTACGTCCTGGTGCATACCGCTGCGTCCGGTGGAAACGTCTTTGATTTTATCAACCACGTCCATGCCTTCAACGACTTCGGCAAATACGCAATAGCCCCAGCCCTGCAGGCTTTCGCCGCTGAAGTTCAGGAAGTCGTTATCAGCAACGTTAATGAAGAACTGCGCGGTGGCAGAGTGAGGTGCCTGAGTACGAGCCATTGCCAGAGTACCGCGGGTGTTTTTCAGCCCGTTGTTAGCTTCATTGCGGATTTCTGCTTTGGTGGCTTTCTGCTTCATGCCCGGCTCAAAACCGCCGCCCTGAATCATGAACCCATTGATGACGCGGTGGAAAATGGTGTTGTTGTAAAAACCTTCGCGGCAGTAGTCCAGGAAGTTTTTAACCGTTAATGGGGCTTTGTCGTCGAAAGTCTTGATGACGATATCGCCATGATTGGTGTGAAAAGTAACCATGCAATCCATCCTGTTCATTAAGAGGTGCCTGGGCCGGCTGGTGCCAGCCACAATAGTCGGTTGTTATAGCATAAACTGGTCGTTGGGATCACCTTGCAAAGCACACTGCCTCAGGCCTGAATAATGAGGTAAGATAGCGGGAAATTTTTTTTATCACACACGGAAACTCCTGATGTTAAAAATCTTCAATACCCTGAGTCGCCAAAAAGAGGAATTTAAACCCATCCACCCAGGTGAGGTGGGCATGTACGTGTGTGGTATCACCGTTTACGACCTCTGTCACATTGGTCATGGTCGTACTTTCGTAGCGTTTGATGTGGTCGCGCGCTACCTGCGTTTTTTGGGTTATAAGCTTAAGTATGTACGCAATATCACTGATATTGACGATAAAATCATCAAGCGCGCCAACGAAAACGGCGAACCCTTTACCGCATTAGTGGATCGCATGATTGGTGAGATGCACGCCGATTTCGATGCGCTTAACATTTTGCGTCCGGACAGTGAGCCGCGCGCAACGCAGCATATTCACGAAATTATCGCTCTGGTCGAGCAACTGATTGCCCGCGACCACGCTTATGTCGCGGAAAATGGCGATGTGATGTTCTCGGTACCGACCGATCCAAATTACGGTTTACTGTCCCGCCAGGATCTGGAGCAGCTTCAGGCTGGCGCACGGGTTGAAGTCGCCGACGTAAAACGTAATCCGATGGATTTTGTGCTGTGGAAAATGTCCAAACCGGGTGAGCCAAGCTGGGAATCACCATGGGGCGAGGGCCGTCCGGGCTGGCATATTGAATGTTCAGCGATGAACTGCAAACAGCTGGGCAGCCATTTTGACATTCACGGCGGCGGTTCTGACCTGATGTTCCCGCACCATGAAAATGAAATTGCGCAGTCTACCTGTGCCCACGGCGGTGAATACGTTAATTACTGGATGCATTCCGGTATGGTGATGATCGACCGTGAGAAAATGTCCAAGTCACTGGGCAATTTCTTTACCGTACGCGATGTACTCAAGCACTACGACCCGGAAACTATTCGTTATTTCCTGATGTCTGGCCACTATCGTAGCCAGCTTAACTATAGCGAAGAGAATCTGCGTCAGGCGCGTTCAGCGCTGGAGCGTCTATACACGGCTTTACGTGGAACCGATACTTCGGTCGCCGCAGGCGGTGGCGACGCTTTTGAAGCGCGTTTCCGCGAGGCGATGGACGATGATTTCAACACGCCGGAAGCCTACTCCACGCTGTTTGACATGGCGCGTGAAGTCAACCGTCTTAAAAGTGAAGATATGGCGGCGGCAAACGCACTGGCTGCGCATATGCGCAAACTGGCGGCGGTGCTGGGCCTGTTAGAACAATCTCCGGAGCAGTTCCTGCAAAGTGGTGCTCAGGCGGATGACGGTGAAGTAGCGGAAATAGAAGCGCTGATTCAGAAGCGGCTGGATGCGCGTAAGGCTAAAGACTGGGCGGCGGCTGACGCGGCCCGCGATCGTTTAAATGAAATGGGTATCGTGCTGGAAGATGGGGCGCAGGGAACCACCTGGCGGCGTAAATAATCCCCAGATTGGTACACTATTTTGTTATTAAGATAAGCCGGCGTTAAGCCGGCTTTTTTATCGCCATCGCTTAATATCTGAACGCTTATGATGCTGGTTTATAAAAGCTATTATTATTAGTTAATTATTTTCCGTGATATAAACGACCATCATCTGGCGGTGAATCATCCAATTTTATAATTTAATATTTACCTGGCGCATGTTTTTATATAATGCATTTTTATCAATGATGTATTGATTTATTTATTGGTGGAGCAAATTCTGTAAATGTTATTTTCATGCGCTTTTAGGTTGTATTTAATAATTTTTTTGTTAGATTGGCAGGCGCTAAGGCTGACTAAAAAATAAATTATGACTGATAGGTTTGGCGCTGGGGTTAATAACAAACGGAGATATAAGTGAAGCGGATTCATGGTTTTAAAGATCAGGCATTAGGTCACGCATTTACTCTAATTATGATTGCAATATTGCCATTAGCTGGATGTCAAATGGACCATGGCCGCACGGCTAGCCTTAACGCATCAACGCCCGTATCTACGCAGAATCAAGGCAGAGAAGGGGTAACTAACCTCCAGCAGCGAGAACTATCGTCGGGGCAGAACCAATCGCAGCAGTCACAACCGGTAAATGAATGCCAAAGTGAGCTTAGGGCACTCGCGAAAATTAACCCTCAGGAGTATGCGGAGCGCAAAGCGGCTTTTGACAGCTTGCTAAATAATGCAGCGGTATATACTTCAGTTCGCGGCCAGGTAAATAATAATACTCAAGATGCAGTTGATGCTTTATATAAATATAAAGTACAGCAGATATGCAGTGAGATTAAATATAGCGTCATGCGTGGGTTGATGCGACGCGGGGAGAGCCTTAAATGAAACGGACTAAATTAACCGGCTTTTTTTTTTGCTGTGCCGCTTACTGTTATGGCGGCGGACGGAGCCAATCAGCAAGTCATCAATCAGCTCAATGAAATAACCACCAGCCCGACATCTCTTCCCCAATTGCTGCTGGAATCTCCTGTCAGGCTTCCGGAAATAGCGCCTCAGCCCTCAAAATTTATTCAAAGTACTCCATCAGAGGCCGTGCCTGCGCCATTACCTCATATCAGCGCACCTAAAAAGATTAATCCTGCTATTCAGAGTGATGAGCTGAAACGGTTGCGGACAATTCGCAGGGAGTTAGAACAGGCTCATCGTGATGACAGGCTGCAAATAGAACAGCTACAAAAGCGCTTGAAGTCTGAATCCTCTGCACCTTCACTGGCTGAGCGGAGCGATACGGCTAATCAATTATTGAAGCAGGAAATTGAGTCGCTTCGGACCGAAGCCAGCCAGGCCCGCTCAAGAAATGAGACGTTACAACAACAGCTTGCCTCAACGCAGAAGCAATCCCGACTATTAGAGCAACAAGTGTTGCTGCTAAATGGTATCAGGCAGCCTGAAGCCAGTTCAGAACAATTGGCAAAGCTGCATCAGGAGCTGAAGACCAGTCAGCAAAAAGAGCAGGCGCTTACTTCTGAGCTTAAAATGCAGCAGGCCGCGGCCGAAAGCGGGCAGGATAAACTGCGCGAAGAACTGGCCCGGGCGGAAAAACAGCTAACCGAGCAGCAGCAGCAACTGAGCGCCAGCGGCGGGGACAAAGCGCTGCTGGCAAAGGTTCAGCAGGAGCTGAAGACCAGTCAGCAAAAAGAGCAGGCGCTTACTTCAGAGCTTAAAGCGCAGCAGGCTGCAGCCGAAAGCGGGCAGGATAAACTGCGCCAAGAACTGGCCCGGGCGGAAAAACAGCTAACCGAGCAGCAAAAGCTGCTGAGCGACAGCGGCGGGGAGAAAGCGCTGCTGGCAAAGGTTCAGCAGGAGCTGAAGACCAGTCAGCAAAAAGAGCAGGTACTTACTTCAGAGCTTAAAGCGCAGCAGGCTGCGGCCGAAAGCGGGCAGGATAAACTGCGCGAAGAACTGGCCCGGGCGCAAAAACAGCTAACCGAGCAGCAGCAACAGCTGAGCGCCAGCGGCGGGGACAAAGCGCTGCTGGCAAAGGTGCAACAGGAGCTGAAGAGCAGTCAGCAAAAAGAGCAGGCGCTTACTTCTGAGCTTAAAGCGCAGCGGGCCGCCAGCCTTGAGGAGTTAAAGGTCGCCCGATTGCTTTCTGTTTCGCAACAGAGCGCGGAGACCGCCCAAAGCCTGGCGAATGAGCAGTTAAACGCCGATTTAAAAGCCCGGGATAAATCGCTGGCCGAGTTAAAACAGCAGGTGATTACGCACCAGGAACAAATCACGCAACTCACACAGAAAACTGAGGCTGATAAAGGCACTATCACAACGTTAAAGGCTCAATTGCAGGATGAACAGGATAAAAATAATAAGCAACAGGCCTTAAGTAAGACTCAATCTGTCGCTGCTACTCAGCCTGTCAGCCTGAAAACGGAAGATGAGATCCGCGATTATGCGGTTGGAGTACTATGGGGGCGCGATATCCTCACTCAGCTTTACCGCCAGCATGACAATGGGATCAATATCTCCCAGAAACAAGCGCTATATGGTGTTAGCGATATGGTCAACAACAAGCTCCAGTTATCGCAGGATAAATTAGTGGCGGCTTTGAAGAAAACCGAGAATCAGGTCAGTCAGATAGAGAAGAATAAAAAAGCCAGCGCAAAAGAGCAGTTGAGTGAAGGTAAAGCTTACCAGGCTAAATTTGCCAAACAAAAAGGCGTGAAACACGCGTCTTTAGGCTATGACTATCGTATTGAGAAACAGGGAAGTGGCAAGATCAAGAGTGATGAGGAAGTGGCTATTGTTGTACGCGAAAGTTTGACTAATGGCAAAGTTATCAAGGATATGAGGAAGGCAGGTAAGGTACTGGCTCTGCCATTTCGTGAATATCCGCCGCTGATGCAGTCAGCTATCGAATTAACCGGGCGCGGTGGTGAAATAACGGTGGTAACGCCTCCTGAATTGGCTTACGGCGAGCGCGGGGCTCCGCCGGATATTCCGGCTAATGCGACCATGGTTTACACCATTGAGGTACTCCCTGCGGGAGCATAAAAGTCAGGGATCTTTATTAGATGCATTTTATGCACAAAGGTTGGTGCAGGAACTCATCGGGCGATGCTTTAGATATCGGCTATTTATTTAAATGAAAACGCCCGGTTTAGTCCGGGCGTTGCGCAGGTATCTTTAACGGCGATTGACGCCAGCCTCATCAGGCAACCACGGTAACCTGCTGTCCCGCAAAGCTCACCGTCTGACCGGCGGCAATTTTGCAGCGCTTGCGGGTTTCCACAACCCCATCTACGCTCACCTCACCTGCGGCAATCACCAGCTTGGCCTGGGCGCCGCTCTCACTCCAGCCTTCGAGTTTCAGCAGGTCGCATAGCTCAACAAATGGGTGTTTGCCTAAAGAAAAGGTACTCATCTTACTTCCTCAACATCATGATATTCTTCACACGCCTGAAGCGTGTTTTGGATAAGGGTGGCGACCGTCATCGGCCCCACGCCGCCTGGCACTGGGGTAATGTATGCCGCGCGAGCCGCCGCGTCATCAAAAACTACATCACCGACTACTTTTCCACTCTCCAGACGGTTAATACCTACGTCGATAACTATGGCGCCTGGTTTAATCCATTCGCCGGGAATGAAGCCGGGTTTACCGACTGCAACCACCAGTAAATCTGCATTCTCCACGTGCTGACGCAAATTTTTGGTGAATCGGTGAGTTACCGTGGTAGTGCAGCCTGCCAGCAGCAGCTCCATGCTCATTGGGCGACCAACGATATTCGATGCGCCTACCACCACTGCGTTCAATCCGTAGGTGTCGATATTATAACGCTCGAGCAGTGTGACGATGCCGCGGGGCGTGCAGGGGCGGAGCAGGGGAGCGCGCTGGCACAGACGACCAACGTTATAAGGATGGAAGCCATCTACATCTTTATCGGGAGCAATGCGCTCCAGCACTTTTACGTTATCAATACCGGCTGGCAAAGGCAGTTGTACTAAAATGCCATCAATCTCGGCATCAGAGTTGAGGCTATCAATAATATTTAGCAGCTCGGCTTCGCTGGTGGTTTCCGGCAGGTCATAGGCCCGGGATACAAAGCCTACTTCCTCACAGGCTTTACGCTTACTAGCGACGTAGATCTGCGATGCCGGGTTACTGCCTACCAACACGACGGCAAGTCCAGGAGCACGCTTACCCGCTTCTGTTCGCTGCCGTACTTTGTCCGCAACTTCGCTTCTAACCTGCTGCGCAATCGTTTTACCGTCAATAATCGTCGCTGTCATCAGAGAGAACATTCCGTCTGTGAATGAAAATGTAAGGGAACGGTTACTATTTTGTCAGAAGCGCGCGAGGCTGTCAGTTAACGTTTGCGTGTTTCGCATAAATGTCCGCCAGGTGATTGAAAAGCCATTGACTCATGAGGGGTGCACCGTATAATTCACGGCACTTCGCAACGTCTCGTTGCGGTCCTTTTCAGGGCGCCCTTAGCTCAGTTGGATAGAGCAACGGCCTTCTAAGCCGTGGGTCGCAGGTTCGAATCCTGCAGGGCGCACCACCTGTCAAATCCATGCATTCTTTCCTGTCCGCTCCTGATAAACACCCGTGGATTTATCTGGTGCAATGCTTTACTGATAGATGATGCTGAGATAAACGACGTTTTTTACCCATAAGCAATAAGTAATCCACCGGTATGTTTCCGCCCTCTTAATGTCCTGGAGCTAGGTTTCGGCATCGGACATCTTTTGGCAAGGCAGCCGCCCGGCCATCGTTTTGATATCCTGGCCTGATGGTCGCTGATAGATTTTCAGGGAGAAGTAGCGGGCAATGGCATACATATACTCAAAAATTTCGGACTGAGTCTCTTCATAGCTCTCCCATCCGGTTGCGGCGGTAAAGCAATAGACCTCTACCGGCAGTCCGTCGGCCGTAGGACTTAACTGGCGTACCACGGTGTACATATAATGCTGGATATCGTCACGCTCTCGCAGGTAGTTCACTAAAAATCGGCGGAATAACCCAAGATTAGTCACCCCTTGCTCAATCAGTTTTTCATCGGGATGGCTGTCGAGATACTCAAAAAACTGCACATGGCGGGTACGAGATAGAGTATTGATATCAGAGACCATTTTACTGTCGGCAAATTTTATACTGTCCTGATCGATTAGCAGGCTGCGTTTAATTCTGCGGCCACCGGACTCAAACATGGGTTGCCAGTTAGTGTAAGGCTCGGTGATGAAGTTTTTCGTCGGGATCCTTGAAACGGTATTGTCCCAATTTTGGATAGTAATTGTGTGCAGGGCTATATCGGTCACTTCACCGCTAATGTTGTTTTGCGGCATCTCTATCCAGTCCCCCAGCCGGATTACGTCAGATGACGATATCTGCACATTAGCAACCAATGAAATCAGCGTGTGCTGGAAGATAAACATCAGGACTGCCGCCGCAGCCCCCAGGCTGGAGATGATTATCAGCGGGGATTTATCCGACAGTGTCGCGATAGCCAGAATAACGGCCAGCGATGAAACGATGATTTTGGCTATCTGGATATAGCCTTTGATTGAATGGTGCCTGTCAACATGCTTGCGGGCGTGAACCGAGTTAAACGCATCCAAAATAACGTTTATCAGCATCGAAATATTGAATACCAACACGACGCCACAGGCGGTATGCACCAGCTCTATCAGATGAGGGGGCAATCCTGGAATCATCTGTGATAAAGCATACACAACGACTACCGGAACCAGCTGAGAAACCTTTCTTGAAATACGTAAATCTTTATCGAACAGCGCGCTTTTTTCATGCGAGTGAAAAATAAACTTACGTATAAACCGTGATATGCAAAAAATGCAGGCCAGATAAGAGATAAAACCGGCAACCAGCATCACGGCAATTGCCAGCAAAGATAAAGTAATCGGATTGCCATAAACCCAGTGAATCATGGCGGTTAGCTGTGTCATATGGCTCTCCTTGTATGTAAACACCAATAACTATAGTTATGAATAACCGGTATTTTTTTCCAAAAAATGGCGCAACGGGGCGCGTTGTCGTTATTTATGGGGAAAGTGACTGATAAGTAGGATTAATCGGGCAATAACGGCCTCAGAACTGGTTTTTAACCCAGTCTGAGGTCATTTCTTTAGCGGAGGGAACTACGTTTAAAACGACTCTTTTTGCTGTACATGTTGCAACAAGGCTATTTGCTCAACAAGGCGTTGATATTCCAGCTCCAGCTCTCTGATGAGTGGCGTGCCGGCGGTCGCGGTATTCAGACGCAATGCGACCTGGCGTTCAGCCACCAGCGCCAGTTTCTGTTGCAGTGCCTCAATAGACTCCTGAATAGTGACGCTCATGATGTGCTCCTCATCGATTATATGTATGAGTATAGACGCATCATTAATGCTCTCCGGGAGCACACGAATAGTTTTTATGCCGCTTCATTTCATCGAAGCGAGAAAGATGTGTAGCGACGAAAATGGGTATCTACGTGCAGACGCTATTTAATCTGCAAAAAAGTTAAAGCGGATGCTTACGCCGAACGCCACATCCACCAGCGGGCCGCCATTTTGCGGTAGCCTTCTGCGGTATTGGGATAGGAAAACAAATGACCGGCAATGCTGATAACCAGATGACGGCCAGATATTGTGAATTTCATAGAACCTCCAGTCTGGCGGGAAACGCGTTGTATCCAGGATATTGGATGACGACGTGCTGCAAACAGGCTCAACGTGTGACTGAAAAACTTATCGCTGCCAGTAAAAATAACCGGGTGTGTGGCTGCTTTACTCAGGAAAAATTTGCATATACCGGCAGGCGTACTCGCAGTTATAACGCTGCTTCTTCTGCTGATTTAATATCAATTGCCCCTGCATTAGCAATCAATCTCATTGATAGGTCAGGCTTATTTAGTTACTCAGGTTTTAGCAAGAAACAGTGGTTATTGGGCGGAGATCGGCGAATAACGGGCAGGCAAGGCGTTAAGGCTGGTCAGAAGAGGGCAATACTTTCAGAAAAAGCCACCGGAATGCCGGTGGCTTGTCGGTTTATATCAGGCGCTAAGCCGAGGCTGACCATGGGCCAGCAGTTGCAAAATTGCGCCAGCGGCATGACGGCCTTCGGCAATGGCGGTGACCACAAGATCTGCGCCACGTACTGCATCACCACCGGCAAAGATCCGTGGATTACGGGTCTGATAGGGGAGTGCCGTATGGACATTGGCTTCGATACGACCACGGCTATCAAAAGTAACTCCGTGGCGCGCCAGCCATGGCATCGGATGTGGATTAAAGCCAAAGGCGATAATTACTGCGTCAGCCGGCATCACGAACTCGGAGTCAGGAACCGGAACAGGGCGACGACGCCCAGCCTCGTCAGGCTCACCCATTTGGGTCCGTAACATTCGAACTCCACATACCTTGCCGGACTCATCGGTCTCAATTTTCAGAGGCTGGACGTTAAATTCAAACTTCACGCCCTCTTCGCGAGCATTTTTAACCTCTTTCTTTGACCCTGGCATATTGGCTTCATCGCGACGATAGGCGCAGGTGACTTCGGCTGCACCCTGGCGAATAGATGTGCGGACACAATCCATCGCGGTATCGCCACCACCCAAAACCACCACTCGCTGAGAGGCCAGATTCACCCACGGGCTGTCTGGCAGGTCCGGAAGTTCCATTACGTTGCGCGTGCTGGCGATCAGGAAAGGCAGCGCTTCATAGACACCCGGTGCGGTTTCGTTTTCAAGCCCGGCTTCCATCGACTGATAGGTACCGGCACCCACAAACACGGCATCAAAATCGGCCATTAGCGCTTCGAATTCGATGTCCTTACCTACTTCGCACTCCAGTTCAAAACGTACGCCCATCGCGTTAAATATTTCCCGGCGGCGGGTGAGTAGTTTCTTATCCAGCTTAAAGGAAGGGATACCAAAGGTGAGCAGACCGCCAATTTCAGGGTGACGGTCAAATACCGTAACCTGGATGCCATTGCGTGCCAGTATATCGGCACAGCCTAACCCGGCCGGGCCAGCACCGACAATAGCCACCCGATGGTCAGTAGGTTTCACCTGGCTCATATCCGGGCGCCAGCCGCTGGAGAATGCGGTATCGGAAATAAAGCGTTCAATATTGCCGATGTTCACTGAACCCGCACGATCTTTAATAGTACAGCGGCTTTCACACAGCCTATCCTGCGGGCAGACCCGACCGGTCACTTCCGGCAATGGGTTGGTTTGATGCGATAGCTCCACGGCTTCCATGATGCGGCCTTGTTTGACCAGCTCAATCCACTGCGGAATATGATTGTGCAGCGGGCAGCTCCATTCACACTGGCTATGCTTACCGCATCCCAGGCAGCGTTGAGCCTGTGACAATGATTGCTGTGCGGTGAAGGTCTTGTAGATTTCATCAAAGCTATGCACCCGCCGTTCAATGGCGATTTTTTCCGGGTCGAGGCGCTGGCTGGCGTTTTCCAGACGCAGGCATTTTTCCGGCAGCGCAGCGTGTGCTATCCGTGGCTGAGCGCCCGGCGTTTCTCGCCCAACGCTAAGATTAATTCGCTCTTTACGCAGAGAGGTCAGGCTCTCTGGCGTGAACAGGCGCAAAGCGCCGGTCGGACAGTTACCTACACAGGCCGGACCGTCTTCACGCTCTCGGCACAGATCGCATTTATGTGCGGTAGCGGGAACCCAGGCACCCTCGAGGGACTGCGGTGAGCGTTGCACCGAGATAGAACCGAATGGGCAGGCCACAACGCAGGATTTACAGCCGATGCATAGTTCGGCCTTCAGCTGCACGCTGCCGTCACTATGGATTAAGGCATTCGTTGGGCAGCTGGTAACGCACGGCGCATCTTCGCAGTGGCGGCAGGTAGTAGCGTTGGCCCGATGCCCATCGCTAATAACCTGAATTCGTGGCAGAAACTCTTCGGTTGTCAGAGCATGCTGTTCGCCATTGTGGGCCATAACACAGGCAACCTCACAGGCATGGCAGCCGATGCAATGTTGGGCATTGGCTAAAACAAAGCTATTCATATTTTTCTCATCACTTCCGCGTATATTTTTATTAATTAATAAACCAGGGTAATTAAGAAATAACGCAAATAATGTGCAGTTGTTTATTACAATTCAGCAACATTGTGTGTTTGTTGTATATGTTAATCAGCCATCCTAGCGATAATAATTGCATCTGTCAGTGGAATTTTTTGCGCAATTAATGACTGGAGCGATTCAGTTGTTTGCGCAAACGTAATCCATGTGGCCTGGATCGCTATAACAGATATTTTTCACTAAAAAAATATCCAGAATATCGGAATGGTTCCTGTTACGAGTTTTCGTACAAGATTAACGGACTCCCTATTCTGGTTAAAAAACAGCTGCATAAAGATATTTTATAAGCTGAATATTCTTAATTCATTTTGTCACTTAAACGTGAATAGAATTTGCACGTGATTCGAATATGACATTGCCATGGTCATTAGTTTTATTTATCTATGCTACAGTCATCATCATCCCGTTAATCGTATATTATTTCCACAACGCGAATATTCCCACATTGAACTGTGTGTTGTGTGATCTGTGCAAATACAGCGTCATAACATATTGAATAAATGAAATAATATTTTCAGTAGCCGTCGGCGAGCATACACAGGATGTACTGACCAGTACTAAGTACAGATATTGGTGCTATTACCCATTTTTTAATTAATCAGCATGATGATTGTAAGACTTGCCGCATCGGGCAGCGGTACATGGTTCCTGTGCAAGCACTATGCGCATGCCAGTTGGGTATTTGGGATTATTAGGGCAACAATGAGCAGAGTAGGGCTGGGGAATTAAAGCCGTGGCAACAGGTTGCTGCCACGGCTTAGGACCATCAATTAGAAGTTCAGATAGAAGGTCATGTAAGTTGTATCTGCTACGTCATCGCTGGTATTGGCGATAGTACGTTCCAGAGCAACGGAGGTATTTTCGGTAAAGTTGTAGTTCACACCGATATAGGTACGGTTACCGTGATAGTTCTCACCGCCTTTAAGACGCAGGGTATCCGTTGCCAGATATGGCTGGATGGAGTACATCATTGGCTTATCGAAGTGGAAGGTATAACCACCGAAGGCCTCCAGACCGTAACCATCGCCAGCGAAGAAGTGGCGGGTAGTCTGATTACCATGGGTAGGAACGTAGTGTTTGTAGTAGGTCGCGGTGGTAACCAGGTACCAGTTACCAGGAGTCCAGGTCAGCGCGGAACCAACGAATTGCTGGTTGTATTTGCGGCTCTGGGTGCTGTCTTTAACCGTCATGCGGTTTTGGTTATAGGCCACACCGAGGGTTAAGTCATCCTGGAATGCATACTGAGCACCGATAGCACCACCGTGGTTACGACGAAGCAGCATACGGTCGCCAGTATCGCCATCATCACCGGCAACGGCATCATCTTCTGGCATCAGCCAGTCGGCTTCGATAGTCCATTTGCCCCAGGTATTGGCATATTTCAGGGCGCTTTTCGGACGTTCACCGCCATCGTAGTCACCGTCGTAGCCAATCCAGTTGGCGCTCGCGTAACCATCGTTATCCCACATATCACTTTTGCCGCCAACCAGATCGTAGTACACGCCGTATTGGTGACCCCAGGTCAGCGTACCGTAACGGTCATCCTGGATACCGGCATACAGTTGACGCTGGAAGGTGCGTTTGCTGCCTTTCTCGTAGTGATCATCCCAGTCTACGATATGAAACAGGTTAGCCTGGATTTCATAGTAACCAATCAGCGCGGTGTGGCTGTTGAACTGGTAATTAGCGGTGGCGTGTAAACGGGTACCACCATCGTGACCATTTTTGTAGTAGCCGGGTTCTTTACCGTTCTGCCAGATAAATTCAGGACGAATACTACCACCAACGCCAAGGCTCAGTGGATCCAGCAATCCAATGTTGAATTCGTTCTGATCGAGAATAGAGATATCGGCGTGAGCCGGGAGAGCCATAGCAGACAGCGCAACACCACTCGCCAAAAGGGCAAGGGTAGATTTATTAAATAATGACAATTTAGACTCCAATTTTAACTGGAATGTAAAATACTCTGATGCTTTTATGCCTCAGGAATAAAAGTATCGGTTATGTTGCTGACAACTGGCTCAGGCCAGGCAGCCGGAATATGCCTATTCCACCAGAAGGTACATCTTTCCTATGGATTAAGATGTTTATAATTTTATTCAGGTACATAAACGCTAATGGCAAGTATGCCTCCGATGGGTAATTTAAGCGTAGTCGCTCTTTTCTTATCTACCAGCTATGAATAGAAATATCCGATAGCCGTATAGTTATTGTTCCCAACGGTCTGTCCGACAAACTGAAACCATCTGTCAGGGTATTCCCTACAATTTGTACCGGCAGCCAATCAATTTGGTCAGCCGGTACAATTAGCGTAAATAGTATCATATTATTCTCATGAACAATTTCATGAGAATATATTTAGATACAATTAATTGTAGTTAGCCGGGCGTTTAGCACGGAACTTTCCTACAAGTACCAATAATATCAACACAATAGCGCTACCGAAAATCCATTCGCCGATATGAGCAAAGAAATCACCATAGGCGTTTATTTCAGTACCCGTTACTTCACTAATGTCACTTAGTTCTGCAATAACCCCAGCAAGATAGTTGGCAACGGAACCGCTGGCCAGCATATAAATGCCGGTGAGCACTCCCGTAACGCCAGGAATATTGAGTCGGGTTATTTGTGACATTGCTACCGGGTCGATAAATAGCTCGGCGGCGCCCATTAGCGTCAGGCCTGCAATCATCATTCCCATAGATGCCTGGCCGTGAACCGCACCTAACCGCGCATTCAATGCCAGCAGAGTAAAGCCCGCGCCAATGAGCACCAAACCACAGGCAAACTTCAGCCAGATTCGGGCCGGACTATTTGCTTTTGGTTCTTTGCCGCGTACGCACCAGGCCAGCAAAACGCCGGTAATCATGACCGCAATTGCGTTAACTGACTGGAAGAGGGCAGTAGGAACCTGGATGTTAAACCATTGACGATTAACGAAATGGTCGATAAACAGGCTGATGGAGCTTCCCCCTTGCTGGGCAAAAATCCAGAACACCAGACCCAGACACATCAACGCCACTATCTGCCATAACTGCTTACGCTGTCCGGCATCTGCACGCGCCATGATCTTTGAGAACAGAACGGCAGCACCGATACAGACCACAACCAAAAGCCATCCGGACAGGTTATAAATAAGCAGTAACGTGAAGAATATTGGGGATACAGCGAGGGCAATAATTAACCATGCCACACGCGGTAACCCCATATGGCGCTCCTTTAGGGCAGGGGCATTAATTCCTCGTGTATTAACAAAGTGGCGGTGGCCACTCATAAAGATAATAAGCCCGGCAAACATTCCAATACCCGCCAGAGCAAAACCAACGTGCCAGCCGTACCATTCGGCAGCGAGTCCGCAGGCAATTGGGGAAATAATCGATCCTACGTTACCAGCAGCATATAACAGGGAGAAACCGCCATCACGCCGAGGATCCTCTGGCTCATACAGTTCACCTAACAATACACTGATATTCGATTTGAACAGACCATAACCACAAATAATGATAGCTAATGCAAGATATAGCGACCATTCGGAATTGGATTCGACGCCGAGTACTACGTGACCCAGGGTCATTAATAAAGCGCCAGCGATGACTGATACCCGATTTCCTAATAAACGGTCAGCAATCCAGCCGCCGATAATAGGGGTGACATACACCAGGGAGGCATAAGCGCTAAAAAGGCTAATGGCATGGCTGTCTGAATAGCCAAGTTGGTGAGTGAGATAAAGGATGAGTAAGGCACGCATGCCGTAAAAGCTGAAATATTCCCAAATTTGAATCGCTACGACATAGTAAATCGCGCGCGGCTGTGAGGGTGTTTTCATGAATACTCCTGGCCACAATTAAAAGGGAAGCGCTAGGCTTCCCTTTGGTACTCATTACATACTAATTATTATGCTTTCAGCACGTTTACAGTATAGCGACCGTCTGCCTGGCGGTAAGCACCGTGGATATCGGTTTCGAAGCCTGGGTAGTGGGCACCGATTTCGCACAGCATTTCCAGGAACTCAAGAACCGGACGGCTTTCTTCAGTCAGCATTTCACCTGGCATTACCAGAGGAACACCTGGAGGATACGGAAGGATCATGTTCGCGTTAACGCGGCCGATCATTTCGTTCAGGTATACTTCTTCGGTTTCGTGGTGCAGTACTTTCTGGAACGCTTTGTACGGGTTCATAACCATGGTTGGCAGCACTTCAAATGCGCGGAACATCAGATCCGGCAGGTTGTGGTGCTGAATCAGCGCATGGATGCCCTGAGCCAGTTCTTGAACACGCATGTTTTCATAGAACTCTGGATCTTCAGCATACAGAGAAGGCAGCATGTTTTTAACACGCAGGTTCAGATCGTAAGCACGTTTGAAATCGGTCAGGCCGCGCAGCAGTTTCATTGCTTTAGTCTGGTCGATACCGATGCTGAACAGGAACAGCAGGTTGTAAGGACCGGTTTTCTCAACAATGATACCGTGCTCATCCAGGTATTTAGCTACGATTGCAGCCGGGATACCGGTTTCAGCCATAGTACCATCTTCCTTCATCCCTGGAGTCAGCAGAGTGACTTTGATAGGGTCAAGGTGCATATGGTCGCTATCGATATCTTTGAAACCATGCCAGTTATCTTTAGGATCCAGTGGCCAGCATTTAGCATCTTCGATGCCTTCAGGCTGCCATACGTCGAAGAACCAGCCTTCAGACTCACCTTTCAGACGTTTGATTTCTTTACGGAAGGTCACAGCACGGTCGATAGAACCGTTGATCAGACGCTTACCGGCATTACCTTTCATCATCGCCGCTGCGGTTTCGATAGAAGCTACGATACCGTAATGCGGAGAAGTGGAGGTGTGCATCATGTATGCTTCGCTGAAGGTTTCAGTATCGATATCACCTTTAACGTGAATCATTGAAGCCTGAGAGAAAGCAGCCAGCAGTTTGTGAGTAGACTGAGTTTCATAGAAAACTTTGCCTTCAACACGGTCACCGCTCATACCACACAGACCTTTGTAGATAGGGCTGAAGTTGGTGTAAGGAACCCATGCAGAATCGAAGTGGATGGATTTAACATCCAGAGTTTTCTTGATGTAGTCAGTGTTGTACAGCAGACCATCGTAGGTAGAGTTAGTCACTACCGCGTGAACAGGCCAGGTGGCGTTCGGGGTATTTTTAACACGCTCTTCGATAGTTTCGCGCTGGAATTCACTTCTTGGGATACCACCCAGGATACCGTAGGCGTTACGGGTAGGGCGGAAGTAGATTGGAGTAACGTCACTCATCATCATCAGGTGAGTCAGAGATTTGTGGCAGTTACGGTCAATCATGATGGTGCTGCCAGCTGGTGCAGAATACATACCAACGATTTTGTTCGCAGTAGAGGTACCGTTAGTTACCATGTAGCTGCGTTCAGCGTTGAAAGTACGAGCGATGTATTCTTCAGCTTCTTTGTGTGGACCGGAGTGGTCAAGCAGAGAACCCAGTTCAGACACAGAGATGGAGATATCAGATTTCATGGCGTTAGCGCCGAAGAAATCATAGAAGATGCTACCTACAGGGCTTTTCTCGAAAGCAGTACCGCCCATGTGGCCTGGAGTACAGAAAGTGTATTTACCTTCTTCAACGTACTTGAACAGAGCCTTGGTCAGTGGAGGCAGGATTGCATTGATGTAAGCATCGGTAGACTGTTTGATCTTCAGAGAGATATCAGCAGCAGCGCCCAGTGCATATTCGAAGAATTCAACATTCAGGCGCAGGTCATTCAGGCTTACGTCGAGAGTAGAATGTTCGTTAGCAAAAGCGTAAA